>DHVB01000016.1:39802-57103 GCA_002412425.1 Bacteroidales bacterium UBA5219
AAGTTCGTAAAGTTCATAAAGTTCGTAAAGTTTGTAAAGTTCATAAAGTCCTTGATGTCTATGATGTTTGATATTTCTAAAAACACAGTTCCAATGCTAGTTGATGTGGCAAAATATGAAATAAATGGAAAAAAATAAAAATTAGAGGGAAACATTATATTTATGAAGTTTATACGAGTCCCAATTTAAAAGGGTTGTTTTATTTAAGCAACAATCCTACTGATACGAATAAGTAGCAATATAATTATATTTTATTTTTAAACTTAAAACTATCCCAATCCCATGGTTTAGCAGCGCTGTTGATTTCGTTAATTACTCCAAATTTAGAATCATATCTTCCTTTGCCAAATTTAGAGTCGTAAAAATCTCTAAGTCTTTTTGCATACATATTGCAGTGTGGATTGGTTTCTCTATCTGGATTACTGCCTGTTGGATAAAAGCTAGCTCTTTCATTAATTATATCAGAATTTAAACTATTTAAAGGCACACATTGTGGATAGACTTTTTCGATTAAAAATTCTGTAAATTCTTGCGAGTATTCTATATAATTATATTTTACGTCCCATTCAAAACTAGGGTGGGTGAACACGTCCATAAAGTTTAGACCAAAATATTTTTTCAACAATTTTTCTTTTTGTTTAAAAATTCCTGGTGTTGTTTTTTGTGTTTTAATTGTAGCTTGTTTTGGGTCTCTTGCCATTCTCCAAGGCTCAATACTTGGTGCAAAACTACAATGTGATAAACTCCATACATCTAAATCACCTAACAAATCTTTCCAACGTTCTATAATTTCATCCCAAATTTTTATGTCTCTTTCATATATGTAATCTATATCATTATGAGCGAGTTCAAGTTCTTTAAGATTTGGAATGTTAAATTTGTTTTTTGCAGCTAATTCATCAAACACTCTAAGTTTTTCTTCTGCTAGCTTTAAAGTCCAAGGTGTAGGATTTGCTAATGTAGAATCAAGTTGGAATTCTAATGCTTTTCTAAAAGTTGAAGTCCCTTGCATTGCTTTGTCTAGACCAGTTTCAATTTGCAAACGCAAAAATTTTGGAGTGGTCATTCCTTCTTGTTCGCCTAAATCAATTAAATCTTGAATTCCTTTGATAATTAATTCTGGATCGTGTAACACAGCAACTTCTATACTATTGTCAAAAGCATTAGGTTTTTCTTTTAAAGTTTTGTCTAAATCTTTTTTTGCTTGTTTTTTAAAGAATTTGCCAACTGTTGTACCTGTTGCTTCTTCGAAATATTCAATACTCTTATCTTTATGTTCTTTTGCATCAAAGTTTTTTGCATCTTCTATAGTTTTGTTGTAGCTGTCTTTAATTGTTGTGACTGCATATTTGAGAGCATCAACACATTGCTTTAATAAAGCAGCATCATTATAAGTTCCCCCATTCTCGGAATTTTGTGCTTGATATTGACTTGTTAATGCTTTGGTGTAGTGTGCCGAAAATTTTCCAAATAAATCTTCTTGCATTACTTTCCCAAAAAAATCGTTAATATCAGACAATTCATTTCCTAATTGTTCCATTCTGGCTATAATTTCAGCCATTTTATCCATATCTTCGCCTGTAATATTTTGCTCTTGCAAATCTTTAAGCATTTTTCTGTAAGTGTCCAAAGTTGGATCTAACATCATTCTATCTATTGCCATAATGTATGGAGTTTAACGGTTAATAATTGATTTATATCTTGCAATTTGTTCTTCAATATGCTTGTCTTCGTAAGGAAATAGTCTTTTATGGCGATATTCTAAGAGTATTTCAGGCTTTAGACGCCATCTGTTTTCCCATGCCTGCATGTCTTCTTCTACACTTCTAGCATTTTCAATTATACTATTTCTTATATCGCTTGCAATTTGCTTCATTTCCGACTTATATTCTGATGGTACTTCAGCGTTTTCGTAAATTTCCAATTTGTCTAATAAAAACCAATCATCTACTAACACACGATGAGCTTCGTCTGATGTAATTTCCATGCTGTTTTTATTTGTTTCTTCGGTAATCATAATACCCAAATCTGTAGCATTACTACAAGAGTCAACTTTTTGCAAAATTCTTTCAGCATCTAGTATTCTAACATTTTCTTTATGTTTTTCGTAAAATGCTTTTTCCATTAGTGTCTCATCTTTAACTAAAGCGTTAGCACATAATTCATTTAAATTTCCCATTTTATTTTTAAAATCTTCTAAAGACTGGGAAGATTGCATTGCTTCAGAAAGTTTTTTTTCTGCTTCATAACTATATTTGTAATTTTCGTTATTAGCATATCTCTCAGCTCGTATGGCGTAATACTGTTTGTATTCGTTTAATAGATTGTTGTCCATATTTGTTTTATTATTTTTCTTATTCAACAAAGATACAATAAATTTTTATTTAAAATCTTGTATAAATTTATTTTTTTGCGAAAGTTTCAGTGTTATATATATAGTGTTATAGTAATAAAATAATAATTTATTAAAATTATGTTTTTAATAATTTTGTACTTATCTTTGTAAACAAAATAATACTATTATAGATGAAAGTAGCAGATATTAAAGAGCTTGTCGAGGGAAGAGTTGTAAACAACAAGGTATGTTTAGAAAACATAGGTGAAATCAAGCATGCTTTTGCCTCAGATTTAATGAGTGATGTGCTTAGATTGAAATGTGAAAATACTTTGTTGATAACAGGTTTATGTAATGTCCAAACTATTCGCACTGTTGAGATGGCAGAAATAAAATTGATTGTTTTTGCTAGAGGTAAAAAAGTAGATGAGAATATGCTTGAATTAGCAGAAGAAAATGATATTTGTATTATCGAAACCGACTTTAGTGTTTACAAAGTTTGTGGACTTTTATATCAAAACGGAATTTCACCAGTGTATTAAAATTATGGAATTAAATTTTAAAATAGAAGGCGGTAATTTTTCAGGTGCAGGAAGTGCAAGTAGTGAAGTTAAGAAAACTTTAAAACAGTTAGGAGTTGATGCTTCACAAATTAAAAGAATTGTTATAGCACTATATGAAGCAGAGATAAACGTGGTTGCACATGCCTATAGAGGACAAATTGGAGTTAAAATTTCTGCCGATAAAATTTTTGCCCGTATCGAAGACGAAGGTCCTGGAATAGCAGATATTAGTAAAGCTATGCAAGAAGGATATTCTACAGCTTCATCAAAAGTTAGAGAAATGGGTTTTGGAGCAGGAATGGGGTTGCCAAATATTAAAAGTAATGTTGATGAGTTTGATATCCAGTCGGTTGTAGATAAAGGTACGGTTTTGGAAATGACATTTTATTTAGCTTAATATATGGAGGAACCAAAAGGAACATATTTTTATCATGCTTTAAAAGTTGACCATGACATTTGTGTAGGTTGTACGCATTGTTTACAAGCATGCCCAACAGAAGCGATACGAATAAAAAAAGGTAAAGCTGTGCTTTATGCCAATAAATGTGTTGACTGTGGCGAATGTTTTAGAGTATGTCCTGTGCGAGCAATTTATATAAAACAAGACGACTTTGCTGAACTAGGTAAATATAAGTACAGAATTGCTCTAGTACCAGCAGTTTTTATTAGTCAATTTGCTGAAAATGTTAGAACTTCGCAAGTTTATGCATGTCTAAAAAAACTTGGTTTTACGCATATTTATGAAGTCGAACATGGAGTAGGAGTATTGATTGAATTGATGAATAATTATATGCGTAAAAATCAGGATAGAAAACCTTTTATATCAGGATATTGTCCGGCAGTTGTTAGGCTAATTCAGGTTAGGTTCCCGTCTTTGGTACAAAATATTATTCATCTAAAAGCTCCTCTAGATGTAGCATCTATTACAATTGTAGAAAGATTAACAGACGCTGGAATTAGTAAAGATGAAATAGGAATATTTTATATCACGCCTTGTGCTGCAAAAATTGCAGCTGTTAAAAGTCCAGTCGAAAATGTCTCTTCATCAATTAACGGTGTAATAAATATAGACTTTTTATATAATAAAGTTCAGCAAATGCTTGCGAAAGAAAATACACCTGCCGAACCAATAAATCATAGCCTTTCGGGAAGAGATATTCTATGGAGTACATCTGGCGGAGAAGCACAAAATTTTGCAGGAAATAGTTTCGCAGTTGACGGAATTAGAAATGTTATAGGCTTTTTGGAAAGAATAGAAAATGATGAAATTGAAAGTGATGGAATAATAGAAATGAGAGTTTGTAACCAATCTTGTACAGGAGGAGTGCTTAACCCAAATAATAGATTTGTAGCAGTAAATAAACAAAAAAGACGTGCAGAATCTCTTGATACTCAGCTTGATGGTAGAAGTTGTTTCTTGCCAGTATTTAGTCAAGATTTTAATAATAGAGTAAAAGAATTGATGACTATTGACGAAATAAAACCTCGTTCAATTTTAAAGCTAGATGATAATTTGCAGAAAGCTTTAAAGATGGTGGAAAGTATAAATAAAACTAAAGCAATATTACCAGGAATTGATTGTGGAGCTTGTGGCGCACCAACTTGCTCGGCATTGGCAGAAGATATTACTCGCGGAAATGCAGAAATAGAAGACTGTATTTTTATGTCAGCTGAATGCGACAAATCTGAAGAAACATTAGGTAGAATTTGGAATTATAAAAATAAAAATAAATAAATTATGCTTTTAAAAGATATTATTGAAAAATTGGAGCTAAAAGTTTTAAACTTAGCTAACGAGAATGTTGATGTAAAAGATGCTTACGCTTCTGATCTTTTGAGTGATGTTATGGGTAAATCTAAGGCAGGTCAAATTTGGATTACTTTGCAAACACATAAAAATGTTTCTGCAATTTGCTCACTAAAAGATTTAGCAGCTGTTATAATTATAGGTAATGGACAACCCGACCCAGATATGTTAGAACATGCAAAAGAAGAAGAAGTTTGTGTGTTGTCAACTCCAGACTCTTGCTTTAATATTTGCGGAAAATTGTACGAATTAATAAAGTGATATTTAAAGCAGATTTACATATCCATTCTGTTTTGTCGCCTTGTGGCGATTTGGAAATGAGTCCTTCGGCAATAATTGCGGAAGCAAAATCAAAAGGACTTAATATAATAGGTATTAGCGATCATAATTCAACTCGTAATGCTTTAGTTGCTTCAAAAATTGGACAGAAAAACGATGTTTTTGTTTTGTGCGGTGCCGAAGTTACAACAAAAGAAGAAGTCCACTGCCTTTGTTTTATGCCAGATGAAAATACATTATTGGAATTTCAAAATTTTTTAGATTCAAAATACATATTTTTTCAAAACGACCCCGACAAATTCGGTTATCAACTTGTAGTTGATGAAGATGAAAATATTGTTGACCAAATTGATACATTATTAATTAATGCAATTGATTGTGGAATTGAAGATTTACAGAAAAAAGTTTATGAATTAAATGGTATTTTTATCCCTGCTCATGTTGATAAACCACGATTTAGTTTAAGTTCACAATTGGTATTTATTCCAGAAAATTTAAAATTTGATGCTTTAGAATTAAGCAAATACGCTGAGAAAAATAATTTTTTGCAGAATTTTTCATGGTTTAGCCTAAATCGTTTCATTACAAGCTCAGACGCACACTATATTCCAGATATTGGAACTGTTTATACCGAATTGGAAATGGAAACACCTAGTTTCGAAAATATTAGATCAGCTTTAAAAAATATAAAACCTAGATAAAAGTGAAAACTATAGATTTACACATTATAGACATTGCAAACAATTCTATTAGAGCAAAAGCAAGCGAAATTTTAATCGAAGTAAAAGATTCAGAAAAAGACAATTCTATTACTTTGGTAATTACTGATACTGGCTGTGGAATTTCACCCGAAAAATTGAAAGAAATAAACGAAAGTTTTTATTCTTCAAGAAAAACTAGAAAAATTGGAATGGGTTTAGCTCTTTTGAAGTATCACGCCGAGATTACAGGTGGAAAATTTGAACTTACTTCCGAGCTTGGAGTAGGGACAAAAGTGTATGCAAAATTTGTAAGAAACCATATTGACCGTCAACCAATAGGCGACTTGCCAGGAACTATTGCAATGTTCATTTGTCAATACTCTGATATAAATTTTATTTTCCGCTATATTTCAGATGATAATGAATTTGAACTTTCAACTGCTGATGTAAAATCTGTTTTTGAAAATATTGAATTAAATAACCATTTAATCCTTTCAAATATTAAAGAATTAATAGCTAATTCTATAGAATAATTAAAATTTCAAAACTTAAAAATAAATAATTCAAAACATAATTTTTGTCGCAAAAAAATATGTTGCAAAACAGGATTGCCCTTGTTTGAGAAAATATAATACTTATATTATTTTATGTTTGATAACATTTATTTTATTTTTTTATTTTTAAAATCTTTTTTTGATATTTTGTAAAATATTGATTAGTAGTGTTTTGTGTTTGGTTTTGCAAAAAAAGTTATTTAGAATGCTTATAAATTACTGATTATTACCTAATTAAAGCAAAATGATAACCAAAACAATTTGTTCAATAAGCAGTTTATTTTTATTTTTGTATCGGAAATTATATTATTTATCACATAATACTTTAAAAATATGAACAAAATCAAAAATCTTGCAGATCTTAGAAAAATGAAAGATGATTTGCACAATAAGATTACACTTCGCGAAAGAAGTGATTCACCAGAAGCCATTATTCAAATTAGAGTTGGGATGGCGACAAGTGGTATTGCCTCTGGTGCAAAGGAAATTATGGCTTATCTTATCGAAGAATTGGATAAGCGTAATATAGAAGCTTTAGTTTTACAAGTTGGAGATATGGGTTATTGCTATGCAGAGCCAACAATAGAAGTTACTCGTCCAGGCGAGGATCCAGTTGTTTTTGGCTATGTTGACATAGCTAAAGCCGATGAGATTATTGAAAAGTATATTAAAAATGGCGAAATGATTGAAGGTATTCTACCAGCAAACTATCAGTCAATTGATTAAAATATTTAAAGATTATGGCAAAATATAAAATGCACATTTTGGTTTGCGGCGGAACAGGTTGCAAATCTGCGGATAGCGCTAAGATTGTTGACAGTCTAAACGCTGAGTTAGAGTCTCATGGTATAGAAAGCGAAGCAAAAGTTATTTTAACAGGTTGCTTCGGATTTTGTGAACAAGGTCCTATAGTAAAAGTTATTCCAGACAATACTTTCTATACTCAAGTAAAACCTAGCGATGCTAAAGAAATTATTGAAGAACACATCATTAAAGGACGTAAAGTAACAAGACTACTTTATACAAATCCAGAAAATAAAGAACACGTAAGTGATTCAAAACATATGGATTTCTACAAAAAGCAAATTAGAATTGCTTTACGTAACTGCGGATTTTTAGATCCTGAAAATATTGACGAATCTCTTGCTCGTGATGCTTACCAAGCTTTAGGTAAAGCTATTACAGAAATGACTCCTCAAGAAGTTATCGATGAGATTAAAAAATCAGGAATGCGTGGTCGCGGTGGAGCTGGTTTCCCAACAGGTTTAAAATGGGAAATAGCTGCTAAAAATAAAGCAGACCAAAAATATGTAGTGTGTAATGCCGACGAAGGCGACCCAGGAGCTTTTATGGATAGATCAATCCTAGAAGGTGACCCACACACAGTATTAGAAGCAATGGCAATTTGCGGTTATTGTATAGGTGCCGATAAAGGTTTAATTTATATTAGAGCAGAATATCCACTAGCAATTAAACGTTTACAAATAGCAATTAAACAAGCTAAAGAATATGGTTTGTTAGGAAAAGATATTTTGGGTTCTGGTTTTAATTTCGATATTGAATTAAGATATGGAGCTGGAGCTTTTGTTTGTGGTGAAGAAACTGCTTTAATCCATTCTATGGAAGGCGAAAGGGGCGAACCAACAGTAAAACCACCATTCCCAGCAGAATCAGGTTTCTTAGGAAAACCAACAAATGTTAATAATGTTGAAACATTTGCTTCTATACCAGTAATCTTGCTAAAAGGTGCTGAATGGTTCTCAAGTATTGGAACAGAAAAATCTAAAGGAACAAAAGTATTTGCTTTAGCAGGTAAAATTAACAACGTTGGTCTTATCGAAGTGCCAATGGGAATTACATTAAGAGAAGTAATTTTTGAAATTGGTGGCGGAATTAAAAACGACAAGAAATTTAAAGCAGTTCAAACTGGAGGTCCTTCAGGAGGTTGCTTATCAGAAAAACACTTAGACACACCAATAGATTTTGATAACTTATTGGCAGCTGGTTCTATGATGGGTTCTGGAGGTATGATTGTTATGGACGAAGACGACTGTATGATTTCAATAGCTAAATTCTTCTTAGAATTTACAGTTGAAGAATCTTGCGGAAAATGTTCTCCATGTCGTATAGGTAACAAACGCTTACACGAAATCTTAACAAAAATTACCGAAGGTAAAGGTACTCTAGAAGATTTAGAACTACTTAAAAACTTGTCGGGAGTTATTAAAGATACAGCATTGTGCGGATTAGGTCAAACCTCTCCAAACCCTGTTTTAGCAACATTAAATAACTTCTGGGACGAGTATGTAGAACACGTAACTGAGAAAAAATGTAGAGCTGGTCAATGTGTTGCTTTAAAACAATACGTTATTGATCCAGAAGCTTGTACAGGCTGTACTGCTTGTGCTAGAGTTTGTCCAGTTGGTGCAATTTCTGGCGAACTTAAAAAGCCACATACTATAAATCAAGAAACTTGTATCAAGTGTGGAGCTTGTTACGAAAAGTGTAAATTCAACGCAATATTCATTAAATAACAGGAGGCTATAAAATGAGTCTTATTAATATAAAAATAAACGGAAAAGACATACAAGTCGCAGCAGGAACAACTGTCTTACAAGCGGCTAAAAAAGTAGGTATTGAGATTCCAACATTATGTCATATGAATCTTCACGACCTTAATATTGAACACAATCCAGGTGGTTGCCGTATATGTGTTGTAGAAGTTGCAGGACGTAGAAACTTGGCACCAGCTTGTGTTACAAAAGTTACAGAAGGAATGGAAGTTAAAACTCACACAATGAGAGTTCTTAACGCACGTAAAACTGTTTTGGAATTAATCCTTTCAGACCATCCATTCGAATGTTTAACATGTGCAAAAAATGGTACTTGCGATTTGCAAAAATTAGCACAAGATTTAGGCGTACGCGAAATACATTATCAAGGAGAGCAATCTTCTTATAAAGAAGACAATTCTCCATCAATCATAAGAGATATGGATAAATGTATTATGTGTCGTCGTTGCGAAACAATGTGTAATGAAGTTCAAACATGCGGTGTGTTAAGTGGAGTAAATCGTGGTTTCGATGCTGTAGTAGCACCAGCTTTTGAACAAGACTTAATTCAATCGCCTTGTACTTTCTGTGGACAATGCGTAGCAGTTTGTCCTACAGGAGCATTAACAGAACGCGACTATACAAATAGAGTTATTAGAGCTTTAGCAGATCCTACAAAAACTGTTATCGTTCAAACCGCTCCAGCAGTTCGTGCAGCTTTAGGCGAAGAGTTTGGATTAGAGCCAGGAACATTAGTTACTGGTAAAATGGTTGCAGCTTTACGCAAAATAGGCTTTGATAAAGTTTATGATACCGACTTTGCAGCTGACTTAACAATTATGGAAGAAGCTACAGAGCTTTTAGGTCGTTTGACTAAGTTCTTAAACGGTGATAAAGACGTTAAATTACCATTGTTAACTTCTTGTTGTCCAGCATGGGTTAATTTCTTAGAATATCAATTCCCAGAATTAAAAGATATCCCATCTACAGCAAAATCTCCACAACAAATGTTTGGTGCAGTTGCTAAAACTTATATCGCAGAAAAACTAGGCGTAGCTCGTGAAGATTTAATAGTAGTTTCTATAATGCCTTGCTTAGCTAAAAAATACGAAGCACAACGTCCAGAGTTTGCAGTTAATGGAAATCCAGATGTTGATTTTGCATTGTCAACTCGCGAATTAGCCCACTTAATTAAACAAAGTATAGGTGATCTTAAAGATCTAGAAGAAGAAGATTATGATAAATTAATGGGACAATCAACAGGTGCTGGAGTAATTTTTGGTAATACAGGTGGTGTTATCGAAGCAGCTTGTCGTACAGCATACGAATTTCATACTGGTAAAACATTAGAAAAAGTTGATTTCAAACAATTACGTGGACTTGAAGGAGTACGTACTGCATCAGTTGATATTGATGGACTAGAACTAAAATTAGGAATTGCTCATGGATTAGGAAATGCTAGAAAATTATTAGAAATGGTGAAAAACGGCGAAGCTGATTTCCATGCAATTGAAATTATGGCTTGTCCAGGTGGCTGTATAGGTGGTGGAGGTCAACCATTACATCATGGTGATTCTTCAATACTAAAAGCACGTGCAGCTGCTCTTTATCGTGCAGATGAAGAAATGAAACTTCGTAAATCTCACGAAAATCCTGAAATAATCAGCTTGTATAAAGAATTCTTAGGACAACCAATGAGTGAAAAAGCACATCACTTATTGCATACTGAGTATTTTGATAAGAAAAAAGTAATTTACATCGAAAAATAATAAAGACATGTCAAGAATACAAATAAAATTAAAAGAACAAGATTATAAGGCAATACGTGAAATTTGCCACTCATTCAATAACGATCCTGAAGAGCTAATCAATGTTTTACATAAAACTCAAGGACATTTTGGATATTTGCCAGCTGAAGTACAAGAGGCTGTAGCTCAAGAGTTAAATGTACCAGTAGCAAAAGTTTACGGAGTAGTTACTTTTTATAGTTTTTTTACTATGAGTCCAAAAGGACAATTTCCAATCTCTATTTGTATGGGTACAGCTTGCTATGTTAGAGGTGCAGAAAAAGTTCTTGAAGAAGTGAAAAAAGAATTAAAAATTAACGTTGGTGAAACAACTCCAGATGGAAAATTCTCATTATCATGCTTGCGTTGCGTAGGAGCATGTGGATTAGCTCCAGTAGTAATGATAGGAGACAAAACTTTTGGTAGAGTTGCTCCAGAAGACGTGAAGAAAATACTAGCAGAATTTTAGTTCATAGTTTTTCATAGTTTGTTTGTTTCTTAAAAGGGTAGGCGATAAATAAAATAATTGCCTATCCCTTTTAGTTTCATAATTTTAATTAGAATCATTTTAGTAAAAGATTCATAGTTAGTTTGTTTGTTTATGAAAGTCAGATTTCCAAAATTCTGACTTTCTATTTTTATATAAACCAAGTATATATTATTTAACCTACATCAATACCAAAACCTGTCTTTTTTTCGTTGACTATAATAGAGCAATATTTGTTACTTTAAATTTATTTGAATATTTTTGTAAAAAAAGACTTATGAAAATAGCAATTTTGGCAGGTCCACCCGGTAGCGGAAAAAGTACTCATTCTAAACTTCTTGCAGAAAAGTTGGGATTTGTGCATATTTCAACTGGTAATATTTTTAGAAAGGAAATTGAAAAAAATACTGATTTAGGTAAACTTGCACAATCACTTATAGATAAAGGTAATTTTGAGCCTGATGAAATTGTATGCGAAATGATTGAAAAAATTATCACAACTAGTGATGAAAATACAAAATTTGTTTTCGATGGATTTCCAAGAAACTATAACCAAGCTGTTGAATTTGAAAAAATATTGGAAAAATTAAACCTAAAAGTAAATGTGTTTTTAGAATTTAATGTTTGTGAAGATAGTTTGATTTCTAGACTAATTGAACGTAGTAAAAGTAGCAACAGAAAAGATGATTCTGATGTTAGAATTATTAAACACAGACTTGAAGTTTATAAAAATAATACACATATTATAAATGATTTTTATTTTTCGCGAACTAATTGCTTTAAAATAAACGGAGACCGACCAATATCTGTAGTTTCTGCAGAAATTTTTGAAATAGTAAATAAATTTATGAGCTAAAATCTATGGTTACATCAAATTTTGTAGATTATGTAAAAATATTTTGTCGCTCTGGATCTGGCGGAGCTGGTGCTACTCACTTTAGACGAGAAAAATTTGTTGAACGTGGTGGTCCAGACGGCGGAAATGGAGGTAGAGGTGGACATATAATACTTAGAGCTAGCACTCATCGTTGGACTTTGTTACATCTGAAATTTCAAAGACATATTTTTGCTGAAAATGGAGAAAGTGGAGGAGCTTCTAACAGAACAGGTGCAGATGGTGCCGACCAAATTATTGAAGTTCCAATGGGAACTATTGCAAAAGATGCCGAAACTGGAGAATTCCTTTGCGAACTTACAGAAGATAATCAAGAAATAATATTGCTCGAAGGTGGTAAAGGTGGATTAGGAAATACAGAATTTAAAACTTCGACAAACCAAGCACCAAGATATTCGCAACCAGGAATTGAAGGAATTGAAAAAGCAATAATTTTAGAATTAAAACTTTTGGCTGATGTCGGCTTAGTTGGATTTCCAAATGCAGGAAAATCAACTTTGCTTTCTGTAGTCTCGGCAGCAAAACCAAAAATTGCAGATTATCCTTTTACAACCCTAGTTCCAAATTTAGGAATAGTGGAATATAGAGATTCTAAATCTTTTGTAATGGCAGATATTCCAGGAATAATAGAAGGAGCAGCACAAGGCAAGGGTTTGGGACACAGGTTTTTACGACATATAGAGAGAAATTCAATACTTTTATTTATGATTCCTTGCGATACAAAAAATATTAAAAAAGAATATGAAATCTTATTAAAGGAATTAAGAGAATACAATCCAGAACTAAAAGATAAAACAAGAATATTAGCAATTACAAAATCAGATTTAATAGACGATGAATTAATGGAATTGTTGAAAGCAGAATTACCAAAAAATATTGAAACAATTTTTATTTCTGCTGTTGCAAATAAAAATATTGATAAACTAAAAGATTTAATTTGGAACAAACTTAACGAATAATGGAATACTTAGAAAACTTAGATATTGATATTTTTCTTTATTTTAACTCACTTAACTTAGCTTGGTTAGATCCAATTATGAAATTCATATCTTCTTTTTGGATTTGGTATATCGTTGTGGCTATTTTTATTTTTTTATTAGTTAGAAAATTTAAAAAGAAATTTTGGATTCCATTATTAGTGTCTATAATTTGTTTTGCATTAACCGACCAAAGCTCAAATCTAATAAAACATAGTGTAAAAAGATACCGTCCTACACACAATTTGGAAATTTCAGATAAGGTACATACAATTGATGGTTATAAAGGTGGCTTGTATAGTTTTGTTTCGGGACATGCTTGTAATGGTTTTGGCTTAGCATTAATTACTTTGCTTTTTTTAAGAAATAAAAAATGGACTTGGTTTATTTTAATTTGGGCAAGCATTGTTTCTTACTCTCGAATTTATCTTGGTGTGCATTATCCAGCCGATTTAGTAGCAGGAGCAATTTTAGGAACTTGCTTAGCACTTGCAGTATATAAAATACATAAACTTATTCCTTATTTTAAAAACTTAGAAACGGATCGTAAAATGGCATCGCCCAATGTCTAACTTACCGACTTGCGTTTAAAAATTTCTATGTAACTTACTTACTTTTGTTTTTAGATAGGTTTTTAAATAGTTTTAATGCTTTGTTGAATAACGAAAAATCGCCTTTGTTTTGTTAAAGTAGTATGTTTGTATGAAATAGTACTGTTTAAATATAAAATTTAGTCTAGTGATGAAAATTCCATTAATCTGCTATAGATATTGAAGTAAATGACTTACTTTTGCAACCCAATAATATGGATAACTAATTTACTTTAAATTATTTTAACAGATGAAGACCAAGTACATAGATTTAATTGAACAGTCATTCGAATTTCCAACAGAGGAATTTGAAGTGGAAGATGGAGAACTTTATTTTTATGATATTCCTTTAATGGACTTAGTTAAACAATATGGAACTCCTATGAAGTTTACTTATTTGCCAAAAATTAGTGAAAATATAAAAAAGGCAAGAGTGTGGTTTAATGTAGCTTTAACTAAAGCAAATTATAATGGCAAGTATTACCAATGCTATTGTACAAAGAGTTCTCATTTCTCTTTCGTTTTAGAAGAAGCTTTGAAAAATGATATTCATATTGAAACAAGTTCTAACTTCGATATTGATATTATAAGAGCACTTTATGAATCTGGACAAATTGATAAAAATAAATTTATAGTTTGCAATGGTTTCAAAATGCCAGCTTATATTGAAAATATAGCTAGATTGATAAACGATGGTTTTACTTCGGTTATTCCAGTTTTGGATAATTATTCAGAGTTAGATCAGTTACTTGAGCAAGTTGAAGGTGAGTTTAGCGTAGGTATCCGTATAGCTTCTGAGGAAGAGCCAAAATTTGAGTTTTATACTTCTCGACTTGGAATAGGTTATAAAAATATTGTTCAATATTATCACGACTTTATTGAAAATAATCCAAGAGTAAAGCTGAAAATGCTTCACTTTTTTATAAATACAGGAATTAAAGATACCTCATACTATTGGAATGAATTAAACAAGTGTATGAATGTTTATTGTGAACTTAAAAAAGTTTGTCCTGAATTAACTGCTTTAAATATTGGTGGAGGTTTCCCTATTAAAAATAGCTTGACATTTGATTATGATTACGAATATATGGCTGAAGAAATTGTGAATCAAATAAAAATGGCTTGTGATTCAAACAAAGTTCCTGAACCAGATATTTTTACAGAATTTGGCTCATTTACTGTTGGTGAAAGTGGTGGTGCAATTTATTCAGTAGTCTTTCAAAAGCAACAAAACGATAGAGAAAAATGGAATATGATTGATTCTTCTTTTATTACAACACTACCTGATTCATGGTCAATTAGTAAAAGATTTATAATGTTGCCAATAAATAAATGGGAATCACAATACGAAAGGGTTTTTCTTGGTGGGCTTACTTGCGATAGCGATGATTACTATAATTCAGAGCAGCATGTGAACGCAATTTATCTGCCAGAATATGATGAAGAAGAAACTTTATATATTGGATTTTTTAATACAGGAGCATATCAAGAAGCAATAGGTGGTTTTGGAGGAATTCAGCACTGTCTTATTCCCGCACCAAAACATGTACTCATCAGCAAAGACGAAGATGGTAAAATTTCTACAAGACTGTATTCTAAAGAACAATCATATAAATCAATGCTTAAAACTCTTGGATATACTTATTAATTTTATTACTTTTGGTAAAATTTTAAATAATTATGTCTAAACGTACTTATGCAGGTATTCCAGAGGAATATTCAGACTATGAAAATGCAAAAGTTGTAATTTTGCCTGTTCCTTACGATAAAACATCAACTTGGGGAAAAGGAGCAGACAAAGGACCAGAAGCATTTTTAGATGCTTCGGAAAATATGGAAATTTATGATTTGGAATCAGATACCGAAGTTTTTAAACATGGTGTTTGGTTAAGCGATGTTTTAGATGTTGACGACAATCCTGAAATGATGGTGCAGCAAGTGAAAGCTAAAGCTAAAAAGTTTTATGATGATAATAAACTTTTTACAATGATTGGCGGTGAGCATTCTGTAAGCATTGGTGCAATAATGGCAAGTGCTGAAAAATTTGAAAATTTATCAGTTTTACAACTCGATGCACATTCAGATTTAAGACCAGAATATGACGACAGTATTTATAATCATGCTTGCGCTTTGCATTGGGCTTCGAAAAATACAAATTTAATTCAAGTTGGAATTAGAAGCATGGCTGTAGAAGAAAGAGAATTTGTAGACAAAAACAATGTATTTTATGCCGAAGATATTGCAAATAGAAATGATTGGCAACAAGAAGTAATTGATAAACTTGGACAAAATGTTTACTTAACTATTGATTTGGATTACTTCGACCCTTCGATACTGCCTGCAACCGGAACGCCAGAACCAGGAGGTTTAACTTGGTATCCGACTTTAGATTTACTAAAAAAACTTGCTAAACAAAGAAAGATTGTTGGATTTGATATTGTTGAGTTAGCACCAGACCCAGCACATTTAGCATCGAATTTTTTAGCAGCAAAATTGTATTACAAAATATTAACTTATATATTAGAAAAATAATGGAAGCAAAAGGAACAATTTCAAAATTTATTGAAGAAAATTTTAAACATTTTAATGCAGCTACTTTAGTTGATGCCTCAAAAGGCTATGTAAAACACTTAACTGAAGGTGGCAAGATGATGATTACATTAGCTGGAGCTATGAGTACAGCAGAACTCGGCAAGACTTTGGCAGAAATGATTCGCCAAGATAAAGTGCATATTATTTCTTGTACAGGAGCAAATCTTGAGGAAGATATAATGAATTTAGTTGCTCATAAGCATTATAAGCGAGTGCCTCATTATCGTGATTTAACACCACAAGAAGAGTGGGATTTAATGCAAAAAGGCTTGAATAGAGTTACCGATACTTGTATTCCAGAAGAAGAAGCTTTTCGTCGTATTCAAGAGCATATTTTTAAACAATGGAAAACAGCTCAAGATAAAGGCGAAAGATATTTCCCACATCAATATATGTATAAAATGTTGTTGAGTGGAGATTTAGAAAAATATTACGAAATAGACCCAAAAAACTCTTGGATGCTTGCTGCAGCTGAGAAAAACTTAGATATTGTTGTACCAGGTTGGGAAGACTCAACTATGGGAAATATTTTTACCTCATATTGTATAAAAGGCGATTTAAAACCTTCAACAATGAAAACAGGTATTGAGTATATGATGTTTTTAACAGATTGGTATCGCAAAAATTCTAGTGGTAAAGGCGTAGGATTTTTCCAAATTGGTGGTGGAATTTCTGGTGACTTCCCAATTTGCGTTGTACCAATGATGTACCAAGATCTAGAATGGGAAGATGTTCCTTTCTGGGCTTATTTCTGCCAAATTAGCGACTCAACAACTTCATACGGCTCATATTCAGGTGCAATTCCAAACGAAAAAATTACTTGGGGAAAACTTGATATAAATACTCCAAAATACGTAATAGAATCTGATGCTACTATTGTTGCACCACTTGTGTTTGCATGGGTGTTAGGGTATTAAACTCAGTTAAAAGTTAAAAGTTAAAAGTCGAAAGTTTGTAAAGTTTGAACCGAGCTTGCGAGCTCGCTGAAAGCAAAAGTTTGTAAAGTGGAATGTTGTGAAAATTTCTGGATTTTTATCTTTTAACTGCCAGTTACAGGCTTAAAGTTTCTTATAATACTTTATCTGTTTTTAATCTTTCTAAAATTTTCTGTGCAGCTTTTTTTGCCAACCCATTTGTTTCAAATGAACTACTTGTGTTAAACTATAATGGTCCCCTTTTTTA
>DHVB01000067.1:0-7629 GCA_002412425.1 Bacteroidales bacterium UBA5219
AACAATTTCTGAATATCCCTTTTTTTGCTTGAATTTAATTTTCTAGTTGTCCTAGTTTAATAATTCCACTGTCATTTGCTTTGCCTTCGTCTTTCTGAGATTTCACACCTTTGAAAGAGTTGAAATTATACGTTAAACCTATCCATAAAATGCGAGTTTGACTTTTACTGTCGTTATTAAGTTTATAGATTGAGTTATTTGAGTTTATTTTCCAATAATATGTGTTAAAAATATCTGTTAAACTTAGGCTAACAGAAAGTTTATTATCAAAGAATGTTCGCTTTATTGCAAAATCAGCATAATATATTTCTGATACATTGAATTGAGGTAATTGAATTGGCGATTTATAATTTATAAGAAGTTGGATTTCTGTTCTTTTTTCTGGTTTAATAATCGTTTTTAGATTTCCAGTCCAAGCAATATTATTTGTATTTAAGTCAATTTCATTGTACTGTCCTATTGACTTAGCGTAAAATATAGAAAAACTTGGATTAATGGAAATATATTTATTTGGTTTATAAGTAATATAAAAGTCGCTTCCAATTTTGTTTTGTTTATCTCCGTTTACATAAGTGATAATTAGCTTATCTGGAGTTGACAATAACGACACTTGAGTGATAAAGTTTTTGGTAAGACTATAAAATATATTGGTTCTTAATTGAAGTTTTTCTTTTATCAAAGAATAATTAAATTCTATTTTGTCAAGAGTTTCAGGTTCTAAATTTTTATTTCCTGTTTCGTAAGTCATTTGGTCAATTATATTAATAAATGGATTTATCTGTGGGTAAATTGGGCGTGTTATTCTTCGGTTTATGCTTAATGCTATATTTTGTTCTTTATTTATATTGTGCTTTATTAGTAAATAAGGGAAAGGGAATACATATTTTTTGTAAATGCTGTCATTTATAGACTTTTGAATTAATTCCGAAGTATTGTATTCTATTCTTGAGCCAATTTTATAATATACTTTTTTGAATAGACTGTCGGAATACATTAGATATGTAGAGTAAATGTACTCTTGATGTTCCAAATTATTACTAAAATAAGATTTTAAGTCCCATTGATTTGAGTTTGTATTTAAGTCATAAAAATAATAATTGAAACTGTTCCATCTCGAGAATGCTTTTAAGCCAAACTCCATTTTACCTGTTCTGAACAAAGATTTAAGATAATCAGCCTGAATAGTCATGTTGGTTGGAGTTCCGCCTCCCGAAGATTTTTGCAATAGTTTGTTTTCAATATAATATTCGGCTGGTCTTGAGCCTTTTGTTCTTGAAAATGAACCATTAAAAGACAATTCGTTTTTGTTTTTATTAAATATTTTCTTGTAAGCAAATGTCGTTTCAATTGTTTTTCTTGAAAAAGTTATGTCGTTTTTTCTATTAAACAAAATTGCTGGTAATGTATCATTAAATTGTTGACCTGTAATTTCTTGAATGTTATTGAATTTTGGCGATACATATTTGAGACCAAATGAAAAAATGTTGTTATTTGGTTTTGCATTTAAAAGAAATGCTACCATATGTGTTGGATTTATTTGTGTTGATTTGATATTTTGATTAACTAAAACATTTTGAGCATATAACTCTCTTGTTAAGTTGCTTTGTACATCTGTCTTTTCATATTTACCATTATAGTTTACTCCTATATCCCAAATTCCTTTAGAATAGTTGAGGCTTAAACCACCATTAATTTTATTGAAAATGCCATAATTTAAAGAAGTTGCACCACTTATTCCAGAGATGTTTTGTCTTTTTGTTACAATGTTAATGATGCCACCTGTACCTTCAGCATCATATTTTGCATCAGGATTTGTTATAATTTCAATATTGTCAACATTTGAAGCAGGTATTGAATTTAAGTTAGCCACAGTTGTAGGAATTCCATCAATTAGAATAAGAATGTTTTTATTGCCACGTATATAAATATTGTTTTCTCCGTCTATATTAACAGAGGATTGGCTTTTTAATATTTCTGTAATATTACCAGATATTGACGCAATATTTTGTGCAACATTGATTTTAGTTTTTTCAATATTAATTTGTTTTTCACTTCTTGTTGCTTTTATTTGAACTTCATTGAGAGACAATACAGATGATTCCAAATATATAGGCTCTGAAAGATTTATAGATTTATTAAAAATCTCTATGTTTTTTGAATTTGTTTGGTAACCTACAAAACTTGATTTAATAATATATTTTCCAGGAGATAGGTTTTTTAGTATAAATTCACCTTTAGTGTTTGTTATAGTACCAGTTATTAAAACAGTATCAGGTATTTTGTAAATTGCTACAGATGCAAACTCGATAGGCTCTTTGCTGTCAAGCTCTACTAATACGCCACTAACTGAATAGTTGGTGTTTTCTTGTGCGAATGAAATTTGATTAGATATTAATAAGAAATATAAAAGGATAGATAAAAATTTGATTTTTTTTAACATGATTTTATATTTTTAAATAATATTATAATTTCACAAAATTACGATATTAATTAAAATATCAATGCTGAAATAGATTTATTAAATTTAAAAATATTTTCAAACTATTTTTTAGTTTTCTAAAATATAAAATTCTGTTCTACGATTTTTTGCTCTACCTGCTTCGGTTTCGTTAGTAGCAATAGGCAAGTTTGGTCCATAGCCTTTATGTTGCAATCTATTTGGATTTACTCCATGTTTTATTAAATAATCATATACGGCTTTGGCTCTATTATTCGATAGAGTTATGTTTGTTTGCATACTTCCTATATTATCGGTATGTCCTCGAATTTCAATTTTTAAATTAGGATTGTCGTTCAAAAAAATAATAAACTCATCTAGCACAAGAAGCGACTTTTTATCTATTTGATACGAAGCAGTTGCATAATTTATATCACGAAGTTCGACAGATTTTCCTTTTTCTATAGGTTTTATTTCAAAATCAATAACTAATGGAGCTTCAAAAATTTCTTCATTAACCTCAATTAGAGCTGAAGTAAAACTATAATCTTCTTTTTTTACAACCATTACAAAGTCGTCTTCTTTTTCTTTTTCGTTTGCAACTGCTACAGCATAATTCCCAGTAGAAGAGTCCACGAGCCCTTCCGAAACTTCTTTAGTTCTAGTATTTCTTACCTCTAATTTCGCTTCTGTAATAATTGCACCCACTTCATCAAGAAGTTGTCCTTTAACTAGGAATACTTTCTCGGGTCTAGCTTCTGGATATAATTCAAAAGAATAAATATCCCAGCCACCTTTTCCTTTTAATTTATTGCTAGCAAAATACGCTTTTGTGCCTTGAGTATTTACAACAAATCCTAAATCATGTGCTTGTGTATTTATTGGGTATCCAAGATTTACTGGAATACTCCATTCATTATTTCTATATTTAGAAAAGAAAATATCATATCCACCCAATCCTTTGTGTCCGTCCGAAGAAAAATACAAAGTCTGACTATCTGAATGAATAAATGGAGATTTTTCGTTTCCAGGGGTATTTATTGTTGGTCCCATATTTTGGGCTTTATTCCATGTTCCGTCTTCGTTTTTAGTTGAATACCAAATATCGCTAGTAGGATTGTTTGGGTCGAAACCAATATTGCCTTCTCTAATACTTGAAAAATATAGAGTTTTTCCGTCTGCAGATATTGATGGTTGAGACTCCCATGTGTTTAATCCATTAATGTTAGGTCCAAGATTAATTAATTCAGACCAGCCATTTGCTTTCCTAACAGAATAATAAATGTCGCAGTTATCATAAGTTCTGGAAACAAATTCACATATAGTAACATAAAGTGTAGAGTTATCTATTGTTAAAGCAGAAGCTCCTTGGTTTTTTCCAGTATTAAAAGGGTAGGGCATAGGCTCGCCTTTCGAAAACCTTGTACCAGATTCATCTAAAGCTCTTGCAACAGAAAACTCTTCTGTATATTTTTCAGTAGTTACGCTAGCAATATCTTTTTTCATGTAAGCATGTGTAAAAAATGCTAAACTTCCGTCTGGCGAAATTAATGGTAAAAAATCATCATTAACTGTTGAAATACCTTCAACAATAACAGGTTTGAAAGGAACTGGATTAGATATTAATTCAAGATAAGTATCAATATAATCTAAAATAAGTTCAGCTTCTTTTATGTGTTTGCTTTCTTTAGGAGCGTTTATAGTGTATAAGTCAAGGTATTTTTTTGCATTTTCGTAATCTTCTTTTTCATAAAACATTTTTCCTAAAGTATAATTTACAGACCAATTGTTGTAATGAGGACAGGTAGAGGCTACTTTTTCTAAACTTCTTGCATAATTTGCATAAAACTTATTTTGCGATTTAGCGTCTTTGGAATTTTTGTATTTAATATAATTAATTTCAGCTACTCCAAGCCAAGCTTCTGTAAACTCGGGTTCTTCATCTACAATTTTTGACAAAAGTAATTCGGCTTGATCAAACTTTTCTGAGTTTATATATTCAATTGATTTGTTAAAATCTTTAATTATTTTTTTATCGTCTATTTCGTTACAATAGTCATAAAGAGATTGTGAAAATGAAAAAGAATATGATATACATAAAAGTAATAGCAATATGTGTCTTTTTATTTTCATTAAAAACTGTTTACAACAAAGATATTTTAAAATATCCATTTTTAATAATTAAAACGAAATAATATTGTTAAAATTATATTGTTAGCAAATAATATTCCATTTGAGCATAATTTTAGAATAAATAAATGAAAATTTTAGTAAAGTTCTTTTAATTAGTCTATTATGCTTTGTAGTAGAGCGAAGCAATAATAAAAACTGCGAATACTAAAGATGCGACTCCATTTGTAGTTGCGAAAGCTATATTTATTTTTGAAATATCATCTTTTTTTACAATTAAGTGTTGAAAAATAAGCAAAATTAAGAATATACAGGTTCCAGTAATTATTAAAAAATTAGAGTTTAAGCTTAAACTAAATAAAATTATAAAACATGCTGCAACTAAATGAATTAGGCTAGATAGCTTCAGAGAGTTATTTCTTCCACATTTAGCAGGAATTGAAAATAAACCATTTTCGCGGTCAAATTCTTCGTCTTGTAACGAGTATAAAATATCAAAGCCAGCAGTCCAAAAGAGAACAGCAGCAGATAGCATGAGTATTTGAGTTGTTAAATATGAAGTTATTGCAAGAAAAGCTCCTGCAGGGGCTATTGATAATGCTAATCCAAGAATAAAGTGAGATAAAAAAGTAAATCTTTTTGTGTAGCTATATGATAAAACAATAAATAAAGCTAAAGGCGATAAGTAAAAGACAGTTTTATTAATGAAAAAAGTAGCAGTGATAAAAAGTATTGAATTTATTATCGTAAAAATAAGTGCATTTTTTGGAGAGACTTTGTTTGTTGGAATTTCTCTCATTGCAGTGCGAGGATTAGCTTTATCTATTTTATGGTCAGTATAGCGATTAAAAGCCATTGCTGCATTACGAGCTAAAATCATACATAAAATGATTAATACAAAAATATACCAATCTGGGAAATGTCCAAGTTCTTGAATTGCAACAAATAAGCCGATTAGTGCAAACGGCATAGCAAAGATTGTATGAGAAAATTTTACTAGGGATAGATATGTTTTAATTTTTTTGATCATTTTACAAAATTGCAAAAAAAACGGAGTTAAAAGCTCCGTTTATTATGTAAAATTAAATTTTAATATCTACTTCTTCCCGAATATGGATCTTTAATAATATTGTATCCTAACATTAATTCAAAAGTTCCAGCTTGGAAATTAGAAAGCTTAGAAGTTGCGTAGTCGAAGGCGAAGCCAAAAATAAAATCTTTATAAGTCAATCCTAATAGTGTAACAATTGCTCCATCAGTACGGTACGATAATCCTAACCAATAATCTTTTTTATAAATTCCTCTCACATTTATATCAGCTTGGAAAGGTGATTTAAAAGTTGTTTTTAATAATGTAGATGGTTCTAACGCAAACTGCCCACTTAAGTTAAACTTATATCCTCCTAATAGATGATAATGTCGTGAAAGTGTGTTAGCGTTACTTCTGTCTATATAGCTATTTCCAATTTTTACTGGTAGTTCTAATAATTGATTTCCAGAAATTCCTGCAAAATATTTTTCAGAATATAAATATATTCCGAAATCACTTTCTGGAAGCCATGCGTTTTCTTTATTAAAATTTAATTCTGGGTCTTCTGCATCTAAGTATGTTAGGTCTGCATAATTCATTTGATATTGAAAAACTTGTAAAGAAAGTCCAAAAGCTAGTTTAGCAGATTCACCAAATACAGGTATAATGTATGAATAATTTCCTTGTAAGCCGATTTTTGTTTCTGGTCCAAACCTGTCGGCAAAAATAATTCCACCTACACCCATTGTTCCGTTCACTAGTGAAGTGTGTCCGCTAATTAATTGAGTTGAAGGTCCTTTGTCAATTCCTACCCATTGTTGTCTAGCAAGTAGTTTTAAATCTATACCCTCTGTGCTACCTGTTACAGCAGGATTTATTAACATGTGGTTAAACATATATTGACTATATAATGGCAATTGTTGTGCTGATAATTTTCCTGCGGTAGCAAATATTAAAACTATAATTATTAAATATATTTTTCTCATGACATTAAATTTTAACGAATTATTGTTACAGTACTTTTATATGAAGTTTCATCGTTTAAAATCAGAACATATACATAGGTTCCAAAAGGCAAAAGTTTTCCTTTAAACGTTCCATCCCATTGTTTTGCAGGGTCGTTGTAGTCAAATCCTGAACCAGAATAAGTAAATACTTCATCTCCCCAACGATTAAAGATATAAATTTCAATTTTTTCATAAGCTTGAATTCCTTGAATCCTCCATGTGTCGTTGTAACCATCATTGTTAGGGGTTAATACGTCAGGAATTATTAAATCAGGAATAATATCTGGAATAACTATAACAACTGTACTGTCTATGTCTCCACATGGAGCTGGTATAGTGTAATACACTTGATGATCGCCAACGCCAGCTATGTTTGGAGTAAATAATCCAGTAGTTTCATCAATTCCGGTTCCGCTCCAAGTTCCACCTGTTTCAACAGTTTCAACAAATACTGGTAAATCACTTACAAACAAAGTGTCAACAGGTAAAATTTCAGCATTAGCTCTTTGGTAAACTTGAATAACTGTTGTAACGGTGCCTCCACATGGATTATTAATAGCATATGTAATTGTGTGCTCTCCAACTCCTGCAACTTCAGGGTCAAATTCTCCAGTGTTAGCATCTACAATGCCGTTGCCTGACCATGTTCCTCCATCAATATTAGCATTGAAAAATATTGGAAGAGTGTCGGAGCATACATAATTAATAATTGTTATTTGTGTTGGACTAGATACGGTAATTACTGTTGTTGCACTGCCTAGACAAGGACTTTCTACGGTATAAGTAATTGTATGTTCTCCGGGTCCTGCAACTTCAGGATTAAATGTTCCGTTTGTTGCATTTGTAATGCCCGGACCTGACCAAGTTCCACCTGCTGGAGTTGCAGATAAAGTTACTTCAGAATCAGATAAACATAAATCGTCTTGCTTAGTAATATTTATGTCAGGTGTTGGACTTACTGTTATTGTAATTTGGGCATTGTCAGTACAAGTTCCAGTACTTACAGTATAAGTGATTGTGTGCTC
>DHVB01000067.1:7821-9624 GCA_002412425.1 Bacteroidales bacterium UBA5219
TCCTGCAATTTCAGGGTCAAAAACTCCATCAGTTGTAACTCCTGTTCCAGTCCAATTTCCACCAGGTGTTGTAGCTGTAAGTGTAATTGGGTCATTGTCAGTACACATGGTTGTTACAGTTGATGTTATTGTTGCATCAGGAGTTTCTATTACATTTATTGTAATGCTTTCTTCTCCAGTACAGCCATTTTGTGTAACTGTATATGTAATTGTATGTTCTCCAGCTCCTGCAGTTTCAGGATTAAATGTTCCATTTGTTTGATTTGTAATTCCTGTTCCTGACCAAGTTCCACCTGTTGGTGTTGCAGTAAAAGAGCTTGATGGGTCAGTTGAGCAGAAATCTCCTGGGTCTGTAATATTTATCGTTGGAGTTGGTTTTACTATTATTGAAATAGAATTTGATGCTCCACAAGTGCCAGCAATAGTATAAGTAATAGTATGTGTTCCTTCTGTATTTGGATTATAAGTTCCATTTATTGCATCAGTAATTCCTGTTCCTGACCAAGTTCCACCTGCTGGTGTAGCAGTTAAAGTTATTTCTGCGTCTCCTTGACATAAATCACCAGGATGTGTGATATTTATAGTAGGAATATTTCTGTATAAGCTATAAGGCATTGAGCTAAAGTCGTTCCAGTTATTTACAATAGCTTTGCTTAATGGTGTTGTTGTTTGATTTTGGCTTCCTGCAACAATTTGCCATTGATTTATTTTCCAATTTGCTAAACCTTCCCATATTCCGTCTGTTGCTGGATCATAAAACACGCTTACATTTGCAGAACTTGTTCCTGAACTTCTATTTATTTGGTGGTAAAAATTTGAATTTACTTCACATATATCACTTGCTAATTGATTTGTATTATAGAATTCAGTTGTTGGATCAACATTTGCAAAACGAACAGTGTATGTATTTACACTTGTGTTAGTTGGTTGTATCTCTACAGGTCTGTATCTGTTAGTTCCAGTTGAAGAACCTACAGGGAATAAATAAATTCCGTTCGAGTTTGTTGTTCTAGAAAGGAAGCCTCCATTTGTACTACTTACAAAACCATTAACACGTGTGATTGCAGTTGTTGCAGGGTTTGTAACGTAAAATTTGTAGTTGAGAGTGTTTAATTCTAAGTCGTTTAAACTTAAAACATTACTACAAGATTGGTTAACTCCTAAAGTTTTAATTCCACTTCCATTCAAAGTTAAATTGTAAAAATTAGTACTGTGTGAGCCGCTTATTAATTGGTTTGCTCCTTCTAAAAAAACTGTTCCACTACCTGCATTAAAGGTATTGTTGTTAACCCAATCTCCATAAATTTTATAATATCCACTACCTTCTGCTGTTGCATAATTTACAAAATTCTCTTTAACAATTATTTCACTAGTTCCACCAATGTTATCAACATCAATGATACCTGAGTTGTTATTTTCTAAACCACCGTCAATATACAGTACAGCTCCTTTTGTAACTTTTATTGTAGAGCCTTTGTTTACCAATAACTGAGAAAAAACAAGATTGCTTGAGAATAAAGCAACTGTAAAGAAAAGTAAAAACGTTTTGAGTCTCATATTGTTTAATTTTTTCAAATATGTAAATTCCACTTATAAATAAATTATTTATCTTTCACAAATATAGTTAAAATATTTTATTAAAGAAAAATATGTATGAAATATTTTTTTATTTGATACTAATTTGCTTTCTATTATATAATTTGTTATCTTTGCAAAAAAACATTATGGATAAAGTAACAAAAGTAAAAAATCATTTAAGTAATGATGAATTAGAGAAAAAAATTAAGGAAACTGTTGGTTTTT
>DHVB01000042.1 GCA_002412425.1 Bacteroidales bacterium UBA5219
TGTTCCTACACTTGGAATAGCATTTAGATTTCCGGTTAAGCCACAGAAAAGTGTATCTCCACCGCCATTTGCTATAGGAGTTTTTATAAAGTGAACTCTTAAAGGTCCAGCTGTATCAATACAGAAACCGGTACTTAAATTTGGTCCTGTTTGTTCTATCCAATAGAAATCATAATATCCATAATGTGGAACTTTTACCCAGGTATTGTTTGAGAATTTATCTCCATATTCAAGTCCTGAATTATGACAATACCAATAGCCTGTTATTCCAGTACCTGGTAATTCCGCTCTTAATTCATAGAAAGTTAAACCACAAACTGCAGAATCTGCTACAGCTGTTATAATATTAGCTGTTGGCACTCGCCAGAAAATTATATTTACTTCATCTGTAGCAACACAGGCGAATGCAGGATCTGTTATAGAAGGATTTGACTCTTGCCATATAAACACTACTGTATCATAAGCAGCTACGCAAGCGTTAGTATGTGGGTCTTCATAATCAACAAAAGATGCTCCATTTGGCAACCAAGTACCAGGAAATCCACCAGATGTAGCTTCTAGAGTTACACATTTTCCGCAAACATGTTTATCTTCTCCAGCAAAAGGTATAGGAGTTTCTACAAACTCAATTTGAACAGTATCGGTAGAGTAACAACTACCTAAATTTTCATTATTTTCTCTAAAGACGAAGTTCCAAACTCCAGCTTCGCTCACAGTTACAGGCGAAATAGGATTATATTTATCTTGTATAGTTGCTGTTGCTCCTGGTTTTGGAACTGTTGACCAAACTCCGCTAGGAGAATAGCTTGGATTTGGTGGAAAACTCCAATAAGCATGGAGGTTAGCTTCAAGTCCACAAACAATTGTATCTAAACCTGCATTTGCTTGTGGTTGTTGATGGAAAGTAACATTCACTGCAGCAGTTGACACACAACTAGTACCATTTCTAACAATCCAGTAAAACTCAGCATTAACGCTTGCAGAATCTCCAAAAACTGCTAGACCTTCAACACAGAAACTTGCATCAGGAGAAAAACGTCCTTCTGGATTTGTCCAATTTCCATCTATTTTTGGTATCCAATAATAATCATAATTATAAGTTTCACTTGTTACATTAGCATGTAAGTCAACACAACTACCACATACTTCAAGTTGGTCTTGTACAACGCTAGCCTGTGGTATTTTTGCAAAAACCACCTCTTTAGATGCTGTTCCCTGACAAACTATGCCTCCTGTAGTATTTGTTTCAGTCCAAACAAAGCGGAAACGACGAGTAATACCACTAAAATTGCCAATCTGTACTTGAACGTCAGTAGATTGAGAATTTGGTGTCATATATGGATAAGCAAGCTCCCATTCGCTTGTAGCCTCATTCCACGCATAAGATGTCCATTGCCCAACAGCATTTGGAACAGTAGTTACTTTAAGATTATAAGTAACTCCGCAAGCAGTATCAACATTTGGTGTTGTAATTGGCGAAGGTTCTTTTATGTAAGTTACTAAAACTTTATCTGAACCAGTACAAGAACCATTATCTTCTATCAGTGTATATTGGTATGTTCCAAAAACACTAATATTAGAAGTAGCATCTGCTGATGTTTGAGGATTAAATATTGTTCCACTTCCCGACCAAGTTAAGTTTCCACCCATACTTGCTACCCCTGCCATTTCTGCAGAATTTCCACAAACTACAAGATCAGGACCGGCATAAGGTGCGGGAGTTGCTAAAAATCTCATTAAAACATCGGCATTAGCAACACATTCTCCATTTACAATATTCCAAGTAAATGTACAGTCTTCATAGTCAGAAACCATAACTACTGCATTTGGATCTGTATGGCTTGTTCCATTAATAGTAATAAAATCACAAGTTGAAGACCAGTAACCATACATACCATCTGTTGGAGCATTACCTTGTAACTGAATAATTAATCCACAAGTATCTTTACTTGGTCCTACATGAGCCACTGGATTTTGCAACCACATTACTGGAGTTCCTTGTCCTATTGAGTGACAACCTGTTAGAACAGCATGTCCTCCATCACCTGGTAAACCACAAATTGGAGATATATAATAAAGAGTATTAAACGACAAAGGTGGTGTTGCCGAAGTTCGACAGAAGTTTGGAGTGTTACTATATGCAATTGGTTGATTATTACCATTATGTATCATAAATTCAAAAACTCCAGCTCCACCATCTGTTTCTTGGTTATTATTATGTGATACTTCACCTCCCGAACATTCGGTTTCACAAAGTATTACTGTTTGTAAAGAAGTCATAGTACCTGCGTAAAATGGACAACCACAATCTCTAAATCCATTTATAGGATAACTACTACAGTTATAGGCATCTGTAACAGTATATCCATAAGAACCTGGAGATTCTATAGTTGCAATATAATGTGGATTACTTTGCAATGTTCCATTTACA
The DNA here is from genome assembly GCA_002412425.1 of Bacteroidales bacterium UBA5219. Lineage (GTDB taxonomy): Bacteria > Bacteroidota > Bacteroidia > Bacteroidales > ML635J-15 > Bact-19. Next base: position 2,432 of record DHVB01000042.1, read on the forward strand.
TAATAACCTGAAAATGGGTTTCCTTGAGAACCTACAACATCAAATTCTACATAAAAATATGTAGTAGCGCTTGTTGGTCCACAATATTCTGTAAAGTTTTGAACAGTAATAGCATCATAAACAGTAAACGAAATACTATGAGTTAGCGAACCTCCTGAACATGGGTCTTGAACAGTATTAGTTATAGTATAATTACCTGGTTTTGAAGGATTAAATTGTCCTGTTGTTACATTTAATAATTCAGGATTTATATTAACGCTTAAAGTTCCAAAATCAACCATTTCCAACATAAAAGGAGGTGCATTTACACACATATTTGCAACTGGAGAAAGCGTTGGATTATAAGTGGGATTAAATGTAATAGTAACGTCGTCAGAACTAGCACAACCAGGATTATCATTATACCTTTCGTGAAATCTAAACACATAAGTTCCATAAACTGATACGTTCACTGTAGTAGTTGGGCTTGTTACATTAGTAAATGTTGCAGTACCAGGACCTGAAATTAGTTCCCAATTTCCTGTATTTGATGGATAAGCCAATGGGCTAGCAGATAAGTCATAAGATAAAGCACAAACTGCTGCATCAGCACCTGCGTTAACATTTGGAATTTGACAACATTCTTCGTCAAGTTGATGACGAACTGTTACATATAAAGAAGTATCGTGAGTACAGCCAAAGTTGTCTGTTATTGTAATTGTAAAAGGTTGTAGTGAGTTTACGTCTGGTGTTGCAGATGTAATATAAGTTCCTGTCATACAGTTTTGATTATTTGGATCGTTAACTACAGAACCGTAAAGTCCATCCCAAATTGTTGGTGTATATGTTTGAGAGTAGTCCCAAACTTCTGGATATAAACTTTCTTGGAATTGAATAGACCAGCCAAATATTGTTCCAGCATCAAGGTTCCAGTTGTCGCATATTCTTAACTGCCACTGCCCATTTAAAGGACAACCTACTAACCCAGTTAGAGACTGATAAGAAGCGTAGTTGCCAGAAGGTAAACTATTACCATAACCAACACTGCTTCCTGCTTGTTGCATTGTTTGAGTTGCTGTTGGTGTAATGTGATACATCCAACCTTGTTGTCCCTCGCAACTGTTTCTATCTGGTCCTGGAACGCCTAAGTTTGCAGAGCCTCCACCTTGATTCCCAATCATAACTGTTTGATTATTAGGACAAATAATATAAAATGTTAAATCTCCTAAATAGTCATGAGCTAAATTCATATCAATAGATATAATATCATTTATTGAGGTAAGTATTTGTCCTGGCTCAAATGAAGTTTCGATCAATGTTGACTCATAACAAAGTGGTGGTGTATCAGGTACACAAACGGTATCTCCACTTGCAAGAGCAATAACACTAGCCCATTGTGGATTTGACCAATAAGCACAAGCATTTACAGGCGAACCCATACAAATTGCAGGTGGCGTAGTTGGCGGTGTAGTTGTTAAAACTGTTGTTGAGTTATTCCATATTGGTGGTAAAGAAACCCTAACTCTTTTTTGTTCTGCATTTGTATTCACACAACCTTCAGAATCTTCAATATTTACAGTTACAGTATATCCTCTACGTTCAGGGAAAGTGTGAGTAACTGTTGACATTCCAATTCCAGTAACTAAAGGAGAACCATCGTTAAAGTTCCAAGTAAAAGTATTTGTAGCATCAGTACATTCATAACCTGTTGCTGGATAAGTTCCCTGTGCATTAAAAGTTATAGGAAAAGTTTGGTTATTAGCTTCATCCCAACATACATCAATATATGTACCACCAACTAATGGAGGATTGGTAGAAGTAATAACAACCTCACGTGGTTGACAAACAAAGTTACAACTAATAGTATTTGTTCCTAAATTAGCTCCGGCAGCACCTCCTGTAAACCTCACAGTCAAACAACCACTTTCGTTTCCGCCTCCAGTTTGCACCGCTAACTGACCACTGGTTGTTCCACTGTCCCAGCATAAAATTAATGGAGCAGATGTTGACGCACCGTCATAAAAACACACCTCTGCTCCTGCAGGGAACGTATAACCTCCAGTTACTGAAAATGTTATATGCTTATTTACAGGATCATTTGAACATATAGTTAAAATGTATGTTTGACCAACAGTATAAGAACCTAGGCTCAAACTACCAGAACAAGCAGATATAGTTTGTCCATTGTTAGTAACCATATCGTATTGTCCATATCCATATAGGGATAAGACAAATACACTCAATATTAAACTAAGTAACTTTTTCATAGTATCTTATTTTTTATTAATTTTATCTAATTGTTGTGTTTGTTGTAATTTTAGAGATTTTACTCTATTATCAGAACCTAATTTTAAATCTCTTTGTGAAGGCACAACTAAAAGCATTCCTGTATTACCAGCAAGATAATAAGTATATCTATCAGGTTCGTAACTAATATCATACTCTAAAGGATTAAAATCATCTATATCAGCTTGTGTAATAGTCTGATTTTCAGAAACCGCTTTTGTCTTTGGGTTAATTCTAACCAATTCTTTATAATTGACATGTTTGTCTGGAACTGGTACAAAATATAAAGCTTCGCTAACATAATACTCTAAGAAATTAAGATTTTCAACATTGGTTTTCTTCATTTCTTTGAGTTCGTTTGCATCAAATTTAACTAACAATTTTTGGTTTACTTCCTGTGCATTACAGATGAAAGAACCAAAAATGAAAGCAAGTAAAAAAATAATTTTTGTAGTTTTCATATTTTAAAATTTTAAAATTTAACAAAATAAACTCACCTTATAGACAGTTGAAACATCAAAAACGTTGCATGAGTTTTAATTTTTTTTTCATTTTTCTTAAATACAAATGTATAAAAAATATTTTTATCCTGTTATTTTATTAACAATTCCTTACACTAATTTATATATAAGCACAATATCCATGTTTCTAAAGCCATATTTTATATAGATATGTGTTGATAAAAATTTTTAATAAACTAATTAATTATTTTTCTAAAAACATTAAAAAAATCTTTTTTAAGTATTTTTCATTATTTCGTTAATAAATACTTATAAAAATAGTTGATAACAGTTTTTTCATATTATATTTTTGTCAAAAAAAAGATTTGTGGAAAATTATTTATTGAAAGATTTAGACGCTACCCAGAAAACTGCTGTAAAATACTGCGAAGGACCTCAATTAGTGGTTGCTGGTGCTGGATCTGGAAAGACTAGAGTTTTAACATATAAAATAGCCTATCTAATTTCACAAGGTATTAAGCCACATAGAATTATGGCTTTAACTTTTACAAATAAAGCCTCAAACGAAATGAAAGATAGAATTGATAAGCTCTTAGGATATCAAGCATCTCAAAATATTTGGATGGGTACTTTTCATTCTATTTTTGGAAGAATTTTGAGAATCGAAGCCAATAAAGTTGGTTTTGATAGTAATTATACAATTTTTGATGCTGCAGATTCATTAAGTTTGATAAAAACTATTATTAAAGAACTAAACCTTAGCGATGACACGTATAAACCAAAAGCTGTTGCTGCACGTATTTCTGCTGCAAAAAACGAATTATGGACAGCAGAAGGCTATGCTCAAAACAATGATTTTTTAATTCAAGATTACAAAGAGAACAGAGAGCATTTTCATGCTATATACACAAAATATGCACAACGCTGCAAAGCTTCTAATGTGATGGATTTTGATGATTTGCTTTTATATACAAATATTTTATTTAAAATTAGTCCAGAAACATTAGCTCACTACTGTCAAAGATTTGATTATATTTTGGTTGATGAGTATCAAGACACAAACTATTCTCAATATTTAATTATAAAAAAATTATCGTCAACTCATCGTAAACTTTGTGTTGTTGGTGATGATGCTCAAAGTATATATTCATTTAGAGGTGCAAAAATTCAAAATATTCTAAACTTCAAAAACGATTATCCTGATTATCAACTACATAAACTTGAGCAAAATTACAGAAGCACTCAAAATATTGTTAATGCTGCCAATTCATTAATTAATAAGAATAAAAATCAAATTCAGAAAAAATTATTTTCAGAAAATACCATTGGTAGTAAAATAAAAATCGAAGAAACAATAACAGATGGTTTAGAAGGAATTGCAGTTGCTGAAACCATTTCTAAACTTTTAGCTGATAACAATTATACTGCTTCTGATTGTGCTGTTTTATATAGAACAAATGCTCAATCGCGAATAATGGAAGAAGCTCTTAGAAAATTCAATATTCCACATAAAATACATGGCGGGCTATCGTTTTTTCAACGTAAAGAAATTAAAGATGTTGTGGCATATATTAGATTTTCTGTTAACCAAAAAGATTCTGAAGCTTTTAGAAGAATAGTAAACTATCCATCTCGCAAAATTGGAGCAACAACTGTAAATAAAATTTTCCAATTTTCTGAAGATTCAAATATTCCTATTTGGGAAATTATAAATTATCCCGAAAACTACAATGTTGGATTAAATGTTGGGACACAACAAAAACTTAAAAGTTTTGCTAACTTAATTGATAGCTTTGCCAAACAAATAGAAACTAGTAACGCTTCAGAATTTTTGGTAGAAGTAGTAAATAAGTCAGGCATAAACCATGAACTATTTAGCGACAAAACCCCAGAAGGAATTAGCAAGTACGAAAACTTACAAGAATTATTTAATGCTGCTCAAAATTTTTGCGACCAAAGAAAAGCTCTTGCAGAATCAGACTCTATTATTGATTACTTAGAAAACATCTCTCTACTTTCAGATTTAGAAAACAATGAAGAAGAGGATAATAATGAAAATGATAAGGTTAGTTTAATGACCGTGCATTTTGCTAAAGGTTTGGAATTTAAAAATGTGCTAATAGTTGGTGCCGAAGAAAATTTATTTCCAAGTGCAATGAGTATTCAATCTACTGTTGAGCTTGAAGAAGAAAGACGTTTGTTTTATGTTGCAATAACAAGAGCTAAAGAAAATTTATTTATTTTTTATGCAACTAATAGGTTTAAGTTTGGTAACGTACAATCCATGAGACCAAGCAGATTTATTAGAGAAATAAATAGCGATTTTGTAGAATGGGAAGGCAAAGACGAAAGTCCAACACCAAGTTACACTAACGAAAGAACTGGTTTTGATGAAATTTTTGAAAGCAAGCCTCAATATAAAACATTTGAAAACAAACCACAAAAACAGTTAAGTCAAGTTCCAAAAGGAAATTTCGTTAGTGTTAACAAAGCAAGTAAAACAAACACAGGCACAATAGACATTTCAGCATATAAAGTTGGAATGAGAGTGGCACATAATTCATTTGGAAAAGGTGAAATATTAGAAATCATTGACGAAGGTAGTAATTCAAAACTAATAATTAAATTTGACACAGGCGACACAAAAACCTTATTATTAAAATTTGCAAAATTATTGATTTTATAAACCTAATTTTGTGATTTACATAATAAATCCTATTTTTGTAAAAATTATTTTATATGGATTATAATACTCAAAGACCACAGCTAAAAATCTCTGAATATGGACGCACTATTCAACAAATGATTGATTATGCTTGCACCATTGAAAATAGAGAAGAAAGAACTAAAGCTGCTCACACTTTAGTTGCAATTATGGGGAACATGTATCCTCAATTTAAAGACATTTCCGACTTCAGACATAAACTTTGGGATCATCTAGCTATAATGTCAGATTTTAAACTTGATATAGACTGGCCCTACCCTTTGCCAGACATAAAATTATTAAAGGAAAAACCAGAAAAAATTCCTTATTCTGAAGGAAAAATAAAATATAGACATTACGGACAAATAATACAGAGAATCTTAAATGACGTTTCGAATATAGAAGAAGCTGAAAAAAAAGAAGTTTTGATTGAGCAAATGGCAAATCAAATGAAACGCTCGTATATGACATGGAAAAAGGAAAATATCTCAGACGATATTATATTTAAAGAATTAGAAATTTTAACTAAAGGTGGTGTGGGAATTCCTGAAGGTTTAAAGTTAAACGATTTTAGAGAAGTATTAGTACAAAATAAACCCAACAACCCAAAACAAGCATCTAAAGCTAGTTCTAAAAAAAGAAGTTCAAGAAGAAAAAAATAATTTAATATGAGTACTTTTAAAGTTACAGGTGGTTATAAACTAAAAGGTGATGTTTATCCTCAGGGAGCTAAAAACGAAGCTCTACAAGTTTTATGTGCGGTTTTACTAACCGAAGAAAAGGTTAAAATTAGTAATATACCAGACATAAGAGATGTAAATAAACTTATCGAACTATTAGGCTCGCTTGGAGTAGAAGTTACAAAAAATGGAAAAGGTGTTTACACTTTTCAAGCCAAAGATATTAATTTAGAATATTTACAATCTGATGAATATCGAGCTGACGGTTCTGCATTAAGAGGTTCGGTAATGGTTTTAGGTCCACTACTAGCAAGATTTGGTTCTGTGTGCTTACCTAAACCTGGTGGCGATAAAATTGGTAGAAGACGATTAGATACTCACTTTTTAGGTTTTCAAAAACTTGGAGCAGAATTTATTTTCGACCCTAAAGACAATTTTTATACACTTAGCGGAAAAGAATTAAAAGGTACTTATATACACTTAGAAGAGGCTTCGGTTACAGGAACTGCCAATATCATAATGGCTGCTGTTTTAGCTAAAGGCGAAACTACAATTTACAATGCAGCTTGCGAACCATATATACAACAATTATGCAAATTGTTAATTAATATGGGAGCTAAAATCTCTGGAGTTGGCTCAAATCTTTTAAGAATTACAGGAGTAGAAAAACTTGGCGGTGCAGAACATAAAATTTTGCCAGATATGATTGAAATTGGCAGTTTTATCGGCATGGCTGCTATGACAAGCTCTGAAATTACTATTAAAAATGTAAATTACGATATGCTAGGAATAATTCCAAATTCGTTTAGAAAATTAGGGATTAAACTTGAACGCATTAACGATGACATTTTTATTCCTGCTCAAGAAAATTATGAAATCGAAAGCTTTATTGACGGTTCTATAATGACTATTGCCGATGCTATTTGGCCCGGACTTACTCCCGACTTGCTAAGCGTATTTCTTGTAACAGCAACTCAAGCCAAAGGAGCAGTTTTAATTCATCAAAAAATGTTCGAAAGTCGTTTATTCTTTGTGGACAAACTTATTGATATGGGTGCTCAAATTATTTTATGCGACCCACATCGTGCTACTGTTATAGGTTTAGATAGAGCAATAAAACTTAGAGCTACTACAATGCAATCGCCTGATATTAGGGCTGGTATGGCTTTGCTAATAGCAGCAATGTCGGCTGAAGGAACTAGCATTATTCATAATATTGAACAAATTGATAGAGGCTACGAAAATATAGATCAAAGATTAAATCAATTAGGTGCTAAAATCGAAAGAATTAATTACTAAAATTTTATTGTATGAAAAAATTTTTAATTCTAATTTTAATAGCCCACTTTTCTAATTTCATATTTTCTCAACAAGTTGGCATAAATATCGGCGACATTGCTCCAGACATAAAACTTCCAAATCCCAAAGGCGACAGCATTTCGTTATATTCGTTGCGAGGACAAGTTGTTTTAATTGATTTTTGGGCTTCATGGTGTGGACCATGCAGAAAAGAAAATCCACATGTAGTGCAAGCACACGAAAAATACCATGATAAAAACTTCAAAATCGGAAAAGGATTTACTATTTACGGAGTATCGCTTGATAAAAATAAAGAAAATTGGGAAAAAGGAATTAAAGAAGATAAACTAAATTGGCATAATGTAAGCGATTTGGCATACTGGCAATCTCCAGTTGCAGGAAAATATGGAGTTAAAGGAATTCCCAGTAATTTTTTAATAGATAAAGACGGAATTATTGTTGCTAAAAACCTTAGAGGCAGTATTCTAGAAGAAACTTTAGAAAAATATGTAATTATAGACCCAGTTATATCTTTTGAAGATAAACTAAAAGACTTAAAACTCGAATATAATAATTTAGAACATTCAGATGAGTACGGAAATTCTAAGGAGTTGAAAAAATTAAAGAAAAATATAGATAATATTGAAAAATCTATTAAAACTCTAAAAAAATAATCTGACAGCAAAAACTATTTTACATGACAAATTGTCGTAATATTATTGTGGCAAACTGTTTGTGATTATAATACCGCAATTAAAAAATATTAAAACTTAAACATGAACGAAAATATTAACAATTCGCAAGATTTAGAAAACAAAGAAGCGAAAGACATAGAGATTGAAAATTCTGAAGATACATGCGATTCAATTAATAATGAACAAAATGAGCAAGTAGAAGAAAAGAAAACTGACAAATCTTCAGGAAGAAGGAAAGAAAGAAAACTTAAAGAAGAAATTTCTCTTTTGCAACAACAAAACGATGAATTAAAAGATAAATATCTTAGAATTGTTGCAGAATACGAAAATTTTAGAAAAAGAACTGCTAAAGAAAAACTTGAAATACGCGAAACAGCTAAAGCATCGCTAATGCTTGATTTTATACAAGTTGTTGACGATATGGATAGGGCTATGCAACACTTAGACAATGTAAAAGATATTGAATCTACGGTTGAAGGAGTTAAATTAATACATCAAAAATTTTTAGATTTTCTAAAAGCACAAGGTATTGAAGAAATAGCTGCTCAAGATTTAGAATTTGATTTAGACTTTCACGAGGCTGTTACTCGCTTCCCAGTTGAAGACGAAGAGAAAAAAGGAAAAGTTGTAGATGTTGTACAAAAAGGTTATAAACTAAACGACAGAGTAATTAGATATTCTAAAGTTGTTGTCGGAGAATAAAATATGGCAAAAAGAGATTATTACGAAATATTAGATGTAAACAAAGATGCTTCTGCGGAAGAAATAAAAAAAGCTTACCGCAAAAAGGCTATTCAATATCATCCTGACAAAAATCCAAATGATAAAGAAGCCGAAGAAAAGTTTAAAGAAGCAGCAGAAGCTTACGAAGTTTTATCTAACCCCGACAAAAAAGCAAGATACGACAGGTTTGGTCATGCTGGAATGGGTGGTGCTGGTGGTTTTAGTGGCGAAGGAATGACCTTTGACGATATTTTTTCAAGATTTGGTGATATTTTTGGAGATGCCTTTGGTGGTGGATTTGGCTCTTTCTTTGGAGGTGGTGGCGGAAGCGGAAGTCGCACCAGAGTTAATAGGGGAACTAACCTTAGAGTAACTGTAAAATTAACCCTCGACGAAATCGCAAATGGCACAACAAAAAAAATTAAAGTAAAAAAATACGTAGCCTGTAAAACCTGTGGTGGCAACGGCGAAAAAAATGGAAACTCAAGCAAAACTTGTCCAACTTGTAATGGTAGAGGAGTGCAAACTCGCGTAGTAAATACCATTATGGGACAAATGCAAACATCTACTACCTGCCAAACTTGCGGAGGAGACGGCAAAGTTATTCAAGAAAAATGTACTGCTTGCTATGGCGAAGGTGTAGTAACAGGTGAAGAATTAATTGAATTAAAAATTCCTGCTGGAGTAAGTGAGGGCGTACAACTTTCTGTCTCTGGAAAAGGCAATGCAGCAAGACGCGGAGGCATAAATGGAGATTTAATTGTTTTAATACAAGAAATCGAACATCCCGAATTTCAAAGAGACGGAAATAATCTAATATACAATCTATTCATTAGTATTCCAGATGCTGTTACCGGAACAAATGCAGAAATTCCAACTCTTAGCGGAAAAGTAAGAATTAAAGTTGAGCCAGGAACTCAATCTGGCAAAATACTCAGACTTAGAGGAAAAGGTTTACCAGACTTAAATGCTTATTCAAAAGGAGATTTATTAGTAAGAATTAATGTTTTTATACCTTCTTCTATAAATAAAGAAGATAAAGCTCTTCTTCAAAAAATGAAAGAAAGTGATAGCTTTAATCCAAAAGACAAAAAAACTGAAAGTATTTTCGATAAATTTAAAGGCTATTTTTCTGCTTTTTAATTATCTTTGTGAAAAAAACAAAATGAAAAAATCAATTCTAATTTTATTTGCTTTAATAAGTTTAACTGCTTTTTCTCAAAGAAATTCAGAAACTGTTAAAGACAAAGATTTATATGGCTCCGACACTAAATGGTCATGTGCAGATAAACATTTTGGATATTTTTATGTAAATTATTCTAAACCTATACCTATTAATAATAGTAACATAGAAAAATCACTTTGCTCTAATATTTTTTCTGCAGGATATACTTATCGTTTCAAAATAGCTAAACCTTTCGATATTGGAGCAGAAATAGCTTTTCAAAAAAGAACTTCTTCAATTAAAAAAGATGACTTGACAACTTTTGACCCATCTATGTTTTATGATAAAATTTCAAGTTTTCATAATTATGCCTCTGGAGGAATTTATTTTAGATTTAACTTATCTGGCGCAACTTACAGAAACTTAGGCTATTACATAGATTTAGGAGGATTATATTCTTACGCATTTACATATGGAATGAAGTATAGAATGGATAATGAGTTTTTAAACCAAAAATTGAAATTTAAAAAACCAGAATATTTATCTCCTTTTGAATATTCTTTATTTTTAAGAGTAGGATTGAGTAATTTTGCACTTATAGCAAGTTGGCATATTGACGATTGGATTAATGACTTCAAACCTGAAAACTTAAACTTTAAACGCAATCCTCTTACTGTTGGTGTTCAATTAAACTTGTATTCAAAATAAATTATGAGATTTTTCTTACTTGTAATATTATTTAATCTTGCTTTTAATTTTGGTTTTTCACAAACTTACAGAATTGCTCTTTTAAAATACAGTGGTGGTGGTGATTGGTATGCAAATCCGACCTCGCTTCCAAATTTAATAAAATTTTGTAATTCTAACTTAGGCACAAATATCAATCCCGAACCAACTACAGTAGAACCAGGAAGTGCAGATATTTTTAATTATCCTTTTGTTCATTTAACAGGACACGGAAACGTTGTGTTTTCTGATTATGAAGCGAGAAATTTACGTAATTATTTAATTGCAGGCGGTTTCTTACATATTGATGATAATTATGGCTTAGACCAATATATTAGAAGAGAAATGAAAAAGGTTTTTCCAGAAAGTGAATTTATAGAATTACCTTTCTCCCACCCTATATATCATCGAAAATATGATTTTCCAAAAGGATTGCCAAAAATTCACGAACATGATAATAAGCCACCTCAAGGTTTTGGAATAATTTATCAAGGCAGACTTGTCGTTTTTTATTCTTTCGAAACCGACTTAGGCGACGGCTGGGAAGACGAAGAAGTACACAACAATTCTTATGAAACAAGATTAAAAGCTCTTAAAATGGGAGCAAATTTAATTAATTACGTGTTTGAAAATTAGAAACTTACAAACCTAAACTGTTGCTTGCTTTTGTTTTGGTTTATAAAACAACACCATTATAACACCAATAAAAACTAGACTTACACCAATAAAATCAAACCAATAAAAATCGTCTTTTAAGATTAAAACTCCTGCTACAATAGCAATTATTGGATTCAAATTACTGAAAATACTTACTTTAAATGTTGGCAAATAATTTAAAGAATAATTTGATAAAAAAGAAGTTAATACAGAAGACAAAACTCCCAAATATACTACCGAGATAATAAATTGACTGCTTTTATACGCTTCGAAATATAAGTTTAAATCTTTATTTATTGCTAAATGTCGCGAAATGCTAACTACATTAAAAACCACAAATCCCAAACTAATCATTATAGCAGTTAAACTTAAAGAATCGATTTTCGAAATTTCTTTTTTGCCAAAAATAAAATAGCCAATCATAGAAAATACAGAAAGGAAAAGAAAGATAATGCTCTGTACATTAAAGTTAGATAGTCCTTGTTTGAAGTACAAAATAAATACTATTCCAAATACAGATAAAAGCACTCCAATTTTTTGAACAGTGCTAGACTTTTCTTTAAGAAAAATATTTCCTGCAACTAATGTTATTACAGGCAAAAATGAAAAAATCAATCCTGCTTCAGAAGCTGTTGAGTTTACCATGCCAATAGCTTGCAATCCAAAGCACAAAACAGGATAAAACATTGCAATTAAAATAAGTTTCATCAGTTTTTTAAATGAGACTTTTGGGAACTTTATTTTTTTGAAAATTAAAAGGATTAAAATTACCAAAAACGCCATATTAAATCTATGGGCAAGCAAATCGTAGGGATTAGAATAGTTTAAGCCTGTTTTTACAAAAATAAATGAAAACCCTATAATAAGGGTCATCACAGCCAAACCTATATAAGCTAAAACTATTTCTCGTTTCATTATAAAATTTTTACAAAAATAAAAAAAACACTCTAACTTAAATAATTTATCAAATAATTTTGAAATATGTAAAAAAGGACTACCTTTGCAATCTCATATTATCGCAACTGGAGAGGTGGGTGAGTGGCTGAAACCACCAGTTTGCTAAACTGACGTACTGGCAACGGTACCGGGGGTTCGAATCCCCCTCTCTCCGCTCTAGTAAAGAAAAGCTCTAATATTATTAAGTTAGAGCTTTTTTAGTTTGCGATAAGTTCTAAAATTTATCAAATTTTTATAACTCTTGATAGTTTTATATTGATAAATTTATTATATTTGAGTTTTTGATTAAATATCAGCAACAGATGAACAAATGGACTAATTTAAGCATAGAATACGCAAATCAAAGATCCTACCTTGACGACTTATTTCACGTATATCCCACTATTCCAGAAGGTATAAGAGAAATTGACGAAAATGTTTGGGCTGAAGTCGAAAAAGCTTTTAAACGCAAAAACAATAAATTGCTAATCCGAGAACTTTTAAAACTCGATTTATTTCCAATAAAAGACAGCTATGTAGCTTATTTAAAAAGGGACAACACATCTATTGACCGCAATCCTCGTACAATAAACAGAATTTGTGGCAGAATATACGAAATTGGACTTGACAAATTATATGAAAAATGTAGCGAACCCAAAGAAACAAATCGACAAATTGGACCAATGTTTCGAGAATGGTTACGCAAAAAATCATTAGGAATAACACCAGTTCCATTAAATAAATTTATTGCAAACAAAAAAGATGCAATTTTAGATGGAAGCGATAAATCAATGATGGATTTTGCAAAAGAAGAATTGGGGTATAATCACAATAAAGGACTTGATTTTGTTGGTCGTTTTAATGGGAAATACGTCATTGGCGAAGCAAAATTTCTGACCGATTTTGGTGGTCATCAAAATGCTCAATTTAATGATGCAATAAGCACAGTTGAGGTAAAAAAGGTAAACGCAATCAAAATTGCAATCTTAGATGGTGTCTTATATATTAAAGGGAATAATAAAATGTACAAGTCTATTACCGAAACCTATAAAAATTATAATATTATGAGCGCTCTAGTATTACGCGAATTTTTATATCAAATTTAAACATGAAAAACTTACTGATTCAAGGCAATAATATTTTTGGACTTAATTACCTTTTAAACGAAAAAAAATTAAAAGGAAAAATAGATTTAGTATATATTGATCCCCCATTTGCAACAGGTGGAAATTTTACAATTACCGATGGAAGAGCCTCAACTATAAGCAATTCTAGAAAAGGAGACATTGCATACACTGATACACTAAAAGGGCAAGATTTTATCGAATTCCTTAGAGAACGGCTAATTTTAATAAAAGAATTACTCTCTGAACAAGGCTCAATATATTTGCATATTGACTACAAAATTGGTCATTACGTAAAAGTGATGATGGACGAAATTTTTGGCATAGAAAATTTCAAAAATGATATAACGAGGATAAAATGCAACCCTAAAAATTTTGACAGAATAGGTTATGGCAATATTAAAGATTTGATTTTATTCTATACTAAAACATCAACTCCTATTTGGAATGAACCTAGAGAAAAATATACCGAAAAAGATATTGAGAAATTATTTCCAAAACAAAACGAACAAGGCAGACGATATACAACTGTTCCAATTCACGCTCCAGGCGAAACAGAAAACGGAAAATCAAACCAAGCGTTTAAAGGAATATTGCCACCTAAAGGACGACACTGGAGAGTTGATGTTGAAACTTTAGAACAATGGGATAAAGATGGACTAATAGAATGGTCAACTAACGGTAATCCAAGAAAAATTATATTTGCAGATGAGCGAGAAGGTAAACGCGTGCAAGATATTTGGGAATATAAAGACCCACAATATCCAACCTATCCTACTGAAAAAAATGCCAATATGCTTGATTTAATTGTAAGAACATCTTCGAATGAAAACAGTATAGTTTTAGATTGTTTTTGTGGTTCAGGAACAACTTTAAAATCTGCTCAAATCAATAATAGAAAATGGATTGGTATTGATCAATCAGAACATGCGATTAAAGCCACAAAAGAAAAACTCGAACAAATTGAAGGAGACCTTTTTATCGCTAAACCTGATTACGAATTTATCGAACTTAATGAAACAAAAAACAATTACCAACAAAAGCTAAAATCTAACGAGAAAAAAGTACTAATTTAAAAAACATTACAATTAACATACTTTTTATAACTCGCTTAAAGTTTCACAAAACTAATTTTCTTCGCAAAAAATGCGAAGAATAAGTGTGTTATTCTCCGCAAAACATTTATATTTGTAAAAAAAGTATGGCAAGATACATTTATCAACGAGAAAACTGGACTGATTTCACTTGGGATGAAAAGAAAATCGGTGTATTATTAGCAAAAGTTCGTTATTTACAAGGGCAATTATTAGGTAAAATGACCTCTCTTGGCTTTGACTTTCAGGAAGAATCTACGCTAAAAAACATAACCCTTGATGTTGTGAAATCATCAGAAATTGAGGGCGAAAAACTTAATATGAAACAAGTTCGTTCGTCAATTGCTCGTCGCCTAGGACTTGAAGTTTCTGGACTTATTAACTCGCCTCGAAATGTTGATGGCATTGTTGACATGATGCTCGATGCAACACAATTTTACGAAAAACCTCTTACGGAAAAACGATTATTTGACTGGCATGGGGCTATGTTTCCTACCGGACGTAGCGGAATTTATTCAATTAAGGTAGCACAATACAGAACTGGAGAAATGCAAATTATATCTGGAGGTTTTGGAAACGAAAAAGTACATTACGAAGCAGTTTTAGCCAAAAACGTAAAATCAGAAATGGACATTTTTCTTAATTGGGTAAATACAAATAATGAACATGACAGCATAATAAAAGCTGCAATATCTCATTTGTGGTTCGTTACCATTCATCCATTTGACGATGGTAATGGGCGTATTGCTCGAACTATCACAGATATGCTACTTGCAAGAAGCGACGAAAGTAAAAAGCGTTTTTATAGTATGTCGGCACAAATAAATAAAGAACGAAAACAATATTACCAAGCCCTTGAAAAAGTACAACATAATAGCGAAGATAGCGACATTACTATTTGGCTAGAATGGTTTTTAAATTGTTTGAAAAACGCTTTATTATCTTCGGAAAAGATTTTAAAAACTGTACTAACAAAAGCAGATTTTTGGAACAAACACACCAAAACCACTTTAAACGAAAGACAAAAACTAATGCTTAACAAATTGCTCGATGGCAATTTTGTTGGAAAACTGCAATCTTCAAAATGGGCAAAAATGTGCAAATGCTCGCAAGACACTGCCATACGCGACATTAAAGACTTGATAGAAAAAGGAATCTTACAACAAGAAGAAAGCGGCGGACGTAGTACAAATTACGCACTTAAAGAAAACGATAATAATACCAATATAAGCTAAAAAAATGCGAAGAATAAGTGCGTTATTCTCCGCAAAACATTTATATTTGTAAAAAAAGCATAACACATATGAAACATCTTAAAGTCTTTATCATTGTTTTTTTACTAGCCACATGTATAAAAGCACAGACATTTTACGAAAAGGTGGCAATCAAATCATGTGATTGTTTTAGCTCATTAGAAACATTACAAGAATTAGAAGATAGTGTTGTAGATTGCGTATCAGTAGCAATGTCGCGTGTTTTAAATGAAAACCCAGCAGACGAAATGGAAATTCTTAATACTGTTGATGGTGTTAACGTGGCTTTTGAAGAAGTAGGCAAGCTACTTTATTCATATTGCTATAGCGTAAGACGATTAATTATTAACGAAAAGGAAAGCGAATTTTATCAACTCTCATCAAATCAAAAAGCAAATGAACACTACAGCACTGGAAATTATTTTATGGATAAAGGCGATTATAAAAAATCAATATCAGAATTTAAGAAAGCTGTTAAAATTGACAAAAATTTTGTCTTAGCATACGATCATTTGGCAATATCATATAGAAGATTAGAAAAGTTTAAACAAGCATTAAAATACTACCAAAAATCAATGGACATTTATCCCGAAGGCTATTTGGCTATTTTAAATACTGCTGTGATTTATTCGTTTATGAACGATTATGACAAATCATTAAATTATTACAATTTTCTAACATACCTTTATGCAGATGACCCAGAAGGTTACTTCGGTGCAGGCAAGATTCTATTTTTAAAGTCTGATTACAAAAATGCTCTTGAAAATGTTTTTATTGCACATATAATGTATGTTAACACTAATAATACTGACTATATAAAAGATAGTGAATACCTAATTTCTTTGATGTATAAAGAGCTAAAAGAAAAAGGAATGCTTGATCTATTTAATGAAGTTGCTGAAAAATTTAATATTAAAATAAACGAAGACGAAAATCAGAATCAATAAGAATTTCGGTGATTGCGAAGGTTTAAATTTTTCTTGTAAAATCTTATAATTAATAAATTTTAGATAATTATAAATCATTTGCTTTTATCGATAAAAAACATTAATTTTACAGACCAAACTTCTAAAATTTCAATAGTTTGGTCTATAAAATTTAAAAACATGATACTAAGGCAACAATACATAGAGCAACTCATTGCGCTGAAAGATACCAATCTAATAAAAGTTCTTACTGGTGTTAGACGCTGCGGTAAATCTACTATAATGCAAATGTTTAAAGACTATCTGCTCAAAAACGGCGTAAGTGAAAAACAAATTGTTTTTCTTAATTTTGAGGATTTAGATAACGAAATTTGGCTAAAAAATTACAAAGGACTGTATAAAGAGATAATTGGACGACTAGATCCCCAAAAAAAGTCATACGTTTTTCTTGACGAGATTCAACAAGTGGAAGAATTTGAACGCCTCATAGATGGACTTTATGTAAAGCCCAATATTGATGTATATATTACAGGTTCAAATGCTTACCTACTTTCTAGTGAGCTTGGCACTTTACTCACAGGCAGATATATTTCTATTCATGTTTTACCGTTTTCGTTCAAAGAATTTTTATATACACAACCAGAAAATGCTCGAACCGACTTAATGTTCAATAAATATTTGGTTACAGGTGGAATGCCAGGAATTTTCGAATTGCCAGACTTTGCTGTACAGAACTATATTCAAGAAGTAATTCAAAACATTATTCAAAAAGATATTTTAGTACGTTATAATTGGCGGAACGAAGATCATTTTAACAAAACAACAGCATTTCTTTTCGATAGTATTGGCTCTGTAATTTCTCCAAAAAAAATTACAAACATATTGAGAACCGAAAATGCTATTTCATTGTCACACAACACAGTAGGGAATTATATTAATGCTCTAACAGAAGCATATCTATTTTACAAAGTCAAGCGTTATGACTTACAAGGCAAAGCACTATTAGCAACACAGCAAAAATATTATAGTGTTGATTTAGGATTTAAAAAGTATTATTTAAGCGATAAAGCAAATCTTGATTTAGGTCATAATCTTGAAAATGTAGTATTTTTAGAACTATTAAGACGTGGTTATCGAGTAAATATCGGCAAAGCAGGTAATACAGAAGTTGATTTTGTTGTTCGTAATCCAAAAGGCAATATGGAATACATTCAAGTTGCTTGGACGGCAAAAGAAAAAAACACTTACGAAAGAGAAATTAAATCATTTGAACTTATAAAAGATTTTAATAAGCGTACACTAATCACAAGTGATGTAGAACCCATAACTTACTTCAATGGAATAAAAAAAATAAACATAATTGATTGGTTATTAAATGAATAAATACAATAAAAATTTAATAAACATACGCAAAATTAAATATTGTAAGCAAACATATTACGATAAACCTACAGCCTTAGGCAACATTAACAAGAAAGAAATACACCTTTCCCAAAATAAAGCATAGTAGTTATATCCAAGAGAAATATTTTGATAATAATCAGTCCGATTGTCCCAATAATATTTTTCTGAATTAATTGACCAAGCTGACTTTCCAAGTTTTGAAACTAAAAACCATTTTTCTAATAATCGTGCTGCTCTTCCGTTACCATCTGTAAAAGGGTGGATTTGAGCCAACCAAATATGAAGCATTGAAGTAAAATAAAAAATTTCTGTATGACTCAAATCTCTTTTTAACAATTCATCAATATCATCGAAAAAATTATCAAATTCTACTTTTAAAAATTCAGGTTCTACAGCTAAATATACAGGTCTAAATGTTTTGGAATCCCTCACACCTACTTGTTCTTTTCTTAAAACTCCTCTTTCTTTTGTTGGTAAAAATGTTTTTGATAAAATGGCATGGGATTTTAAAAAATTAGTTCTATTCAATTTATTATCTGAAGCAAATACATATGCCTCCATAAGTGTTTCTATTTCTTCAACTTCTTTTTTCTTTGGAGAAGTTTTTTTGCCCCTACTCCTGAAAAAGCTATTAGCATCAAGTGTGTTCCCCTCTATTTTTGATGAATACAAAGACGATGAAATTATGTAATACTCAAAATCTTCAAATGAAAATTGGTTTTTTATTTCCAATTTATTGAATATTTCAAACAAATCAACACCTACTTTATTCGAGTATTCTTCTAAATACTCAGTCGAAATAAGTTTCAAATTTTCTTTCATAATTTTTAATTAAAACTTGTTCATTGCCTGCCTTTATAAACTATTTAAAACATTTTCTAAATTCCATGCTGAAATATGTTCAATTCCCTCATTGCTAGGAATTTTATAATCGTCCATACTTACTACATATTTATCAAAATTATCTTCAATAAGTTTTAACACACGATATTCTCTTTCTATTGTTTTTTCTTCTGTCAACTGAAGTGTTGCTTGTAGATAAATTTTACGTTCACCTTTAATTGCTACAAAATCAACTTCAGAATTTTGTATTGTTCCTACATAAACTTGATAACCAGCACGTCTCAAACTCAAATAAACAGCATTTTCTAAAAGATAACCAATTCCATAACCATATCCAGAGTAGAGATAGTTCCTATAGCCTAAATCATTAATATAGTATTTACTGTTGCCAGAAATTGTATCTTTCCCCTTAATATTGTAGCGTTCGACACGATGAATTAGAAATGAATTTTCCAAATAACTTATGTATGATGACAAAGTTTCATAGTTAGTTTTACGATTTTTTGAAGCAAAAAAATTAATAATATTTGTTATTGAAATCAAATTTGATGCTGTATTAACCAAATAAACAAATAAATCATCTAAGAGTTTTACATCTTTTACATTATATCTCGCAACAATATCTCGCAACATCACAGTATCTTTTATGGACGATATGTAATTTTGTTTCATCTCATCATTTGGCAAATTGAAAAGCTCTGGTAATGCACCACTTTGAAGAAAATTCTTGTAAGTTTTACTCCCTATTTCTTGTTGAGTAAGTTCACAAAATTCTATATAACTATAGGGTAATATCTCAAACTCAATATATCGCCCCGATAAAAGCGTTGCTAACTCACCAGACAAAAGATTTGAATTTGAACCACTGATAAACAATTCGCAAGGCTCTGCAAAATCTTGTGAATGTGAATTTACAAACCGCTCCCACTCATTTATATATTGTATCTCATCAATAAAAATATAAACTTTCCCTTTAGGCTTTAAGGTCTCACGATAAGTTTTATAAAGTTGCTCCAAATCAACTGCATTCCGTAAACCAGTTAACTCTATATATTCTTTATTGATGTAAAGAATATTTTCACTTTTTACTCCTTCGGACAGTAAGTTTCCTGCAATTTGACGTAAAATATAACTCTTCCCTGTACGGCGTTGACCAACAAGCACTTTTACTAATTTGTTTCCAAGATATTGACCAATTTTATTAGTGTAAAATGTTCGAGCAAAACCCAAATCTATAGGATTAAAATCCCAAAAATTATACTTGCGTATGGAATTAATTATTTCAATCATGTTTGAAAATTTTCTACAAATATAATTATTTTCAAATACGTTTGAAAATTTTTCTGTATTTTTTCAATTAATTACTTATTCAGAAGCAACCTTATCTTTATTTTGCTTTAAATCAACATATGTAGGCAAGTGATCGCTATATCCTCCATGATATTTAAAACCAATATAAGTTCTTTTTACCTTTTTTCCAGTAAATTTTTGATCTGTTTCCAATAAAAAGTCTTCGTTAAAAACATGAGCATCGTCCAAAGTGGTATATATTTTTCCTTCACCACTTAATAATGCTCCCGACACAATAATTTGGTCAATAATTCCCCATTGATCTTGATGTTTATGAGTTCCAAGTTTTTTTTCAACTTGTAAATAATATGATAAATTATATAATTTATTACTTTTTATTTTATCAAAATTAGTTTGTGCTTGTAAAGATTCTGTTAGGCTTCTATCTGTTGGATGATCATTTAAGTCGCCCATAACAACAATGTTTGCCTTTTTATTAATTTTAAAAATAGAATCTGTTGAATGTTTTAGCAATTTGGCTACATGCATACGTTTTTCTTCCGTTTCTATCTGTCCTCCCCAACGTGAGGGCCAATGATTTACAAAAACATGCAGTGTGTCTTCTAAATTGGTTACTCCACAAACATATAAAATATCGCGAGTAGTTCCAGTTCCAATATGTTTGGGCCAAACTACAGGTATAGGTTTATGTGATATAACTGAAAAATAATTTTCTCTATAAAGCAATGCAACATCAATACCACGTGCATCTGGAGAGTCGTAGTGAATAATTTTGTAATCAGATTTATAAAGTGGTGTGTAATTTATTAAATCTTTTAAAACTTTTAAATTTTCAACCTCGGACAAACCAACAATTTGAGGCAAATCCCAACCACCAACGGCAACAATTACTTTATATATATTTCTTAATTTTTCGTTATATCTTGTTTTTGTCCAATATCTTCCTGTGTCTGGAGTAAATTCATCATCATTTTTATATGGGTCGTTTTCAGTGTCAAATAAATTTTCAACATTATAAAACATTATTCTAAAGTCTGAATTTACATTTTCAGGATTGTAAGTTTTTCTTACTTGGTCTGTGTCTTTGGTTGATTTACAACCAATTAGCAAAAACACAAAACTTAATACTATTAATAAACAAAGGTTTTTCATAATTAAAATATTACCCTCAAAATTAGTAATAAAATTTTAATTGAAACAATTTTATGCAAACTTATTATTCTTGTCTTTCGTAAGCTCCTAAATCTGGCTTTCCATCTAACAACCTATTGTTGCCTAATTGATCTAAGGGAACTTGATTTGCTATGCTTAATTTTCCCACATCTTTTGCAGGAGAAAGAGTATCTAATTCATAATCAAAAGGCTTTATAATATCTTTAAATTTTGGATTTTCGTTCCAAATATTATCGATAAAAAAATCCGTTCCTTCAAAATCTTTAAAATCTTTTTGTTTTATCAAACAGTTATCAAATCTAAAATTATAAAGACTTCTATTGTCAAAATCCAATTTTATCTCATTATCTTTTGAACCATAAATAATACAATTTCCGAAATAAGCATCGTGCAAATCTCTAAATGAAGTTTGAATATTGCCATTAGCATCACGATAGTTATAATAATTGTTTAAAATAAGTTGTGGTGTTTGTCGATTTTCTAACCAATAATTTGCCATAGTACAGTGTAAAAATCTATAATCTCCGCCTATCAAACAAGCAACATTATACTGTCCGCTATTTGCAAAAACACAATTTTCAGCTTCAATAGTTGAGCCAAGTGCATACAGACCTATAATTTTTGAATTTTCGATATTTGTAGAATTTAATCTTACTGTTGGAGTCCCTGGAGTAACACAAGAATCGACTTGTAAACCTATAATTGCATTTTTTATATCAGCAAAATTAATTTCGGAATTTTTTGAGCCAGCTAACAAATGTATTCCTCCAAAAATTCCTATTGTATTTCTATGAGCATCTTCGAGAAAAGCTCCCCATTGTCCTGCAAGTTCGGCATAATATGGTTCTAACCTATCTCCTGTAAATAATACGCGATTATCTTTATCGCCATTAACTTTTATACTTCCTTTTACAAATAAAGAAGCTCCTCTATGAAAATAAACCTTAGCTCCCGGAGTTACTTGCAAAGTAACATTTTCTTCAACTAATGCAGAATTATATATTAATACAGGCTTTGCATCTGTCCATGTAGTGTCATTACTTATAAACTTACTATTTAGCAATGTAACATTTTGACCAAAAGCTATTAGTTTTACATTTTGTACATTTCCATTTGAAACAAAAACTATAGAATCTTCTTCAACCATATCGTTTTGTCCGGGGTTAATGGTAACTTCGACAAAGATAAAAAGAGAATCTCCTCTTTCTAACTCATAATTGTTTAGATTATTTACAGGGAAACCGTCAATATTTATTCGATAAGGAGAATTGTCGCCACCAGCGAGAAAAATTTTATTAATTAAAATTGGTTTTTGTTTGTTTGAGTTTTTAATAACAAAATATCTAGTAGCACTTCCTTTTTGAGTAAAAACTGTATCAAACTGCACTGTGTCTTTTGAAAAAATTAACTTATCTTCAGGGTCTGTAGTAAAATTATTTTTCTCACATGAAATATTAATAAGCCACACAAAAGTAAAGCTAACAATTATACTAAGAATTACTGCGATTTTTTTTATCATTCCAAAAATTTTCTTTAAAACGCTCAAACTCAAATTTTATTTTGAGAAAATTGCATTTATCTTATTATAGTAACCGTTCCGCTTTCTTCGTGAGGTTTACCAGTAAAGTCAACAAAACTTGCATACCACCTATACATTCCATTTGGCAGGATTTTATCTCCATTTTCTACACTTCCGTTGTGAGTGCCGTCCCAAGCCATTCTATAAGGATTTTCTTCGTCCCATATATTTGTTTCAAACACTTTTATTCCAAATCTATCGTAAATAACCATATAAAATTGCTTTTTATCAATTCCATGTCCAATTAAATGGAAATAATCATTGATTCCGTCACCATTTGGTGTGAAAGCTTCTGGAGCATAAAATGTAAATTCGTCATGAACTCTAATTTTTTTGTGAATAGAATCTGTACACTCAAATTGATTTTTGGTGATTAAAGTAATATCGAATTCTCCAACAGATCTATATGTGTATTTTTTTGGTTCTTTATCTTCCGACCAAGCATCTGGAGTTTCTCCATCGCCAAAGTCCCAGAAATATGAAGTTCCACCTTCTGTAAAGTTATCAAATGTGATTTCTGCATTTAAAATAGAAACTAATTCTGGACTTGCTGTAAATTCTGCTCGTGGTTTTGGATGAATAAATATTAGGTTATTATAAGTTTTAGTTTTTTTGCAACCAAACTCTGTCCATGCTGTTAAAGAAACTGTATAATTACCTGTTTTGTCGTAAGTATGAACTGGGTTTTTTTCTACAGAAAATCCTCCATCGCCAAAATCCCATAAATATGTGTTATTAAGATCTTCATTAGTATTTGTGAAATGAAAAGTTCCTGGAGGACAAGAACTTGTTTTGTCTGCAAAAAATGCAACCCTAGGAGCTTTATGTACAACTACATAAATAGAATCTGTATCCACAGGCGAACCACAATCATCAGCTACTGTAAAGCTATAATACCCTGTACTATCAGGACTAAAAGTATAAGGAGTATTAACTATTCCTTGCTGTGGAGATGTAATTGTATATGGTCCACCATTTCCACCTTCATATTCAATTTCTACTGTAAGATTATCACCCAAACAAATATAATCTTTAGAACTGCTTATTTCGTTAATTTTTATTGGCAAATGTACTTTTACCACAACAGTTTGAACAGGTCCAGAACACCCTCTAGAGTCGATAGTAACTAGCTGATAAGTTGTGGTAACTTCGGGACTTACATTTAAACCATCTCCATACCAAATAGAATTATCACTACCGTACCAAATAAACTCGTAAGGCCCAGTACCTCCTGTTGCTGCAACATGTGTAGAAAAAGGTTCTCCTATACAAATTTGTCCATTCCAAGGAGCGGTTATATAAATATCGTCTGGTTGATCGACAAAAGCCATACCAACATGTGAACAACCATTTGCATCATTAACGGTTACATAATAAATACCATAACCTACTGCAAGAGAATCTGCACCAAATCCATTACTCCAGTGATATTCATAAAACGAACCAAATTCATTTGTATAAGGAACACCACCAGTTGCTTCAACTTGCACAAAACCATCTGCATATCCAAAACAAGTTGCATTACCCGAAAGTGTGCTTATATACATTGTGTCTGGTTCTGTAATTGCAAAAACAGCACTTCCCTCACATTCATATTTGTCTGTTAATGAAACTGCATAATTCCCTGCACATAAGCTAGCCCAAGAATCTGTTCTATTTGGGATAGTATGAGAATAAGAAATATCGCTATCATCACTACTAGTCCAACTTATATTAAAAGGAGGAACACCTCCAGTAATTTCTATAACAGCACTACCAGAACACACCCCATGACATAAAACATTGTCAACAATAACTGAAATATTTCTTGGCAAACTTACAATCACTTTTGTTTGTTGTGGTGGATACATGCAATTATTAGCATCGTAAACAGTAACCCAATAAGTAGTAGTAGTATCTGGAGTTACAATCCTAGTGTCAATATTATTAGTAGGTTCATCAGACCAAACATAAGTATAAGGCTCTACTCCTCCATTAGCAATAACACTGATTTCTGCTTGCTCGCCATAGCATATACCTTGGTTTGGAGAAATGCTATAAGTAAATTGTGGAGGATTATTTACAAATGTAGTAGCATAACCAGTACATCCAGCAGCATCTGTAACAACAACAGAATAATTACCTGCTCCTAAATTCGTCATAGTTTCGCCTGGAATATATCCATTCCATTCATAAGAATATGGAGATGTTCCGCCACTAGCTATTGCTGTAACTTCTCCATCATTTGCATTATGACAAGTAATATCTTTTGATACAATACTTACATCAACAGAAGGAAGTTCTATTACATTAAAACATTTTGTCAAACTACATCCATTGTTCAAGTCAGTAGCTGTTAAACAATAATTACCAGGTTCTGTAATTTGGATACCAGGACTAATTGCCCCAGTTGACCATTCATACATAAAAGGACCAGTTCCAGAAATTAAGTTAAATTGAGCTGCTCCACTGCTTCCTGCACAGAAAGTTGGAGTATAGTTTACACTAAAATCAAAATCTCCATCTGTCACTGTTGTACTAGCATCGTCAACACAAGTTCCATAAGTTGCGGTTACAGTATATGTGCCACCATTGTTAACTGTTATACTTTGAGTTGTTTGTCCGCCAGGACTCCACACAAAGTCAACATTAGCAGGATTAGCACCCATAACGTTTGCAAGAAGCGTAACGGGACCAGTACAAGGATTTCCTGAAGTAGTAATTGCAACTGCAAAATTACTTTGGTCTGCAATATTAAAATTAATTATTGTATCTGTACAAGGAGCTTGGTCTGAAACTGTTACAGAATAAGCTCCAACAGTAAGGTTATTTACTGTAGTGCCAGTAGCACTAGTACTCCAATTTATTGTTGGATTTGTAGAACAAGCACTATTTATAGTTATTGTTGCTGAACCAAGTTGTCCACAACCAACATTTACTTTTGAAAGACTTACAGAAAGCTCTCCAGTAATAGGAGGTTCATCAAGAAAAGAAGCTGCTATTCCAAAAGTACAAAGAGAATTTCCACTTGGTAAACTATATCCGTCCATAGCCAAAACATATTGACCGGGTGGCAAAGTATTTGAATAAACTACTGTTCCTACACCATTTTCACAACCATAGTATGTAGTAGTATTTGCTGGGTCGCTTGTTGGTCCACCTCCTATTCCTGTACAGTTTGTTCCATTCCATGAATAAACAGCAAATTGTATCTCGGGGTTTCCAAGAGTTTCATTTGCCCAACATTGTCCATACTCAATTTCAATAACCACAGGTTGTGGATCGGTTGCTAATACTTCAAATGAATAAAAAACAACATTATCAGTAGTTGTCCAACCACAATCATCAGGAGCTTGGATAGTTCCGGAAGGAGCTAAAATATTACAGCCCGTAGTACCTAATTCTGGTGGATTATTGCAATCAGCTTCTGGTAAAGATGTTATTACAGAGGCTGCAAAAAATATAGAAGTTTCATTATTGGTCTTTTCCCATAAACGAACATAAATAGTTTCACCAGGTGTAACATTTAATACTTCCCAACGAATCTCACCATTTGATATTCCCATAAAACCTGCATCAGCATTAAAACAGTCTATCAATGTTAAGTTACCGCAAGTTCCTCTATAAACAGCCATACCAGGAGCGCAAGCTGGACTAACCATTGGCAATGGCACTGGCGAATTAAATGCGTGAAAAGCTAATTCAGTAACACCTGCTGGCACTTCAAAACTATACCACATATCTTCGGTTGCTGTATTAAAACCACCACAAGTTGGTGCTGGTGCATCAGTCGAAGTTGTTGCCGCAGTAAAGTCAACATTGGTGAAAAACATATCACCGCAAGAACCATATACTTCTAAAGGAATTGCCACTGCAGCACCACA
Source organism: Bacteroidales bacterium UBA5219 (assembly GCA_002412425.1). Taxonomy (GTDB): domain Bacteria; phylum Bacteroidota; class Bacteroidia; order Bacteroidales; family ML635J-15; genus Bact-19. The sequence goes on from DHVB01000042.1 coordinate 29,313, forward strand.
ATTAGCTTGTGCAAATATGTTGTTAAAAAACCCAAGCGTAAGAATTATTATAAATGTTGAGAGTATCTTTCTCATAAGGCTATAATAAAGTTTTTACAATTATTAATTTGACAAAGTTAATAAATCTATTTAAAAATACTTTAAAATACATTAAAATTATTCGTTTTTTTTAATTTATTTATTTATTGCCATCATTTTAACTTATTTTTAGACTAAAAAATTGCATTTTGGTTGCTAAAATTCAGGTTTTTTATAAGATTTTTATACCGTTGTTAAATCATTTCACAAACACAAACTGTCAAATTGTCGCAAACAACAAAAGAAAGCATGTCGATTTGTCCTATTGTGCTGTTTGGTTCATAAATTGAAGAATTTATATTAGAAATTTTTAAAACAATAATATTATGAATTTGAATGATTATACAATAAAAGCACAGTCTCTAATTCAGACTTCAATAATAAAAGCAAAAGAGCTTAAAAATCAGGCTATTGAGCCAGGTCATCTTTTGCTTGCATTACTAAATGATGATGATAATATTTTCTCAATCATTTTGTCTAAATTAGAAATAGATAAGCACAATTTTGAATCGGCAGTTTTAAGTATTGTAAACTCTTATCCAAAAGTTGAAGGTGGCGAAGTTTATCTAGCTTCTAACACTCAAGATGTTTTTAATCTTGCAAACAAGCATAAGATAGAAATGGGCGACAAGTTTATTTCTATTGAACATTTAATTTGGGCTTTATCTGAATCCAAAGACATTATCGGACAGATGATGCGTGATGCTGGAGTAAAAAAAGATTTTTTAAAGAAAGCAATTTCTGATTTAAGAGCTGGTTCAAAAGTAAACTCACAATCAGCTGAAGACAGTTATGATGCTCTAAATCGTTATGCTGTAAATTTAATAGAAAGAGCTCAGCAAGGAAAATTAGATCCAGTAATTGGTAGAGACGATGAAATTAGAAGAGTTTTGCAAATTTTGTCGAGACGTACTAAAAACAATCCTTTATTAATTGGTGAACCCGGCGTTGGAAAAACAGCCATTGCCGAAGGTTTAGCCTACAGAATTCTTAAAGGTGATGTTCCAGATAATTTAAAATCCAAAAAAGTATTTTCCTTAGACATGGGTTTGTTAATTGCTGGAGCTAAATATCAAGGAGAATTTGAAGAAAGACTAAAATCTGTAATTAAAGAAGTTGTTGCAGCTGATGGCGAAATTATTTTATTTATTGATGAAATTCACACTTTAGTTGGTGCTGGGCAAACACAAGGTGCAATGGATGCTGCAAACATTCTAAAACCAGCTCTTGCTCGTGGCGAATTAAAAGCAATTGGTGCTACAACTTTAAACGAATATCAAAAATATTTTGAAAAAGATAAAGCCTTAGAAAGAAGATTTCAAACTGTTATGATTGATGAACCCGACATCCCAAGCTCGGTTTCTATTCTTCGAGGATTAAAAGAAAGATATGAAAATCACCATAAAGTTAGAATTTTAGACGAGGCTATTGTTGCAGCAGTTGAATTATCGCATAGATATATTACTGAAAGATATTTACCAGATAAAGCCATTGACTTAATTGATGAAGCGGCTTCAAAACTTAGATTGGAAGTAAATTCCGTTCCCGAAGAAATTGACGTTTTAAATCGTAAAATTCAACAACTAGAAATTGAAAAAGAAGCCATAAAACGTGAAAACGATACCAAAAAGCTAGAAGAAATTGCGACACAATTATCTGATTTAAACGAAGAACGCAATGTATTAACAGCAAAATGGCAAGAAGAAAAATCTTTAATTGATAAAATTCAAGCCGAAAAGCAAAATATTGAAAATTATAAAATTCAAGCTGAGCAAGCTGAACGCAGTGGCGATTATGGAAAAGTAGCTGAATTTAGATATGGAAAAATTACTGAAAGTCAACAAAATATTGAAAAACTTAAAACCAAATTAGAAGAATTACAAGGAGGGCATGCTTTGGTTGACGAAGTTGTTGGTGCTGAAGATATTGCCGATGTTGTTTGCAAATGGACTGGTATTCCAGTTAGCAAAATGGTTTTGAGCGAAAGAGAAAAGCTAATGAATTTAGAAGAAGAATTACATAAAAGAGTAATAGGTCAAGAAGAGGCAATTACTGCTGTAGCTGATGCTATTCGTCGCTCACGTGCAGGATTGCAAGATGCAGGAAAACCTATTGGTTCTTTTATCTTCCTTGGCTCAACTGGTGTTGGGAAAACAGAACTTGCAAAAGCTTTGGCTGAATTTATGTTCGACGACGAATCTATGATGACAAGAATCGACATGAGCGAATATCAAGAAAAACATAGCGTTTCACGTTTAGTTGGAGCTCCTCCAGGATATGTTGGCTATGATGAAGGAGGACAACTAACTGAAGCAGTTAGACGTAAACCTTATTCTGTGGTTTTATTAGATGAAATTGAAAAAGCACACCCCGATGTTTTTAACATTTTGCTACAAGTTTTAGATGATGGGCGACTTACTGACAATAAAGGTAGAACTGTGAATTTTAAAAACACCATTATAATTATGACTTCCAATATTGGTTCGCAATTTATTCAAGAACAAATAAAATCAGGAAACGAAAATTATAAAGAAACCGAAGCTCAGGTTTTAGAAGCCTTGAAAGCACATGTTAGACCAGAATTTTTAAATAGAATCGACGAAATAATTATGTTTACTCCTCTAAGTTTAGAGCAAATTTATGAAATAGTAAAACTTCAATTGTCGAAACTAGAAAACAAACTAACAGAAGCAGGATATGAGCTTGAAATTTCTGAAGACTCTATTAAAACTATTGCAAAACTATCTTACGACCCACAATACGGAGCTAGACCAGTTAAAAGATTTATACAAAAAGAATTAGAAAATCAAATTGCTAAGTTTATAATCAGCGGAACTAGCGACTCTAAGAAAATAAAAGTGGAATTTCAGGGTGATGAACTGGTAATTAATTAAGAATTGTGTTTCGACTTCGCTCAACACCCGTTCGGCTTAGCTCGACACCCGATAATTAGTGTTAAGTTTTTAGTTTTAAGACACAAAAGGAACAAAAGAAGGTATTTAAAGTATAGAAATATTTCGATTGTAGCTCTATGAATTGTTGAGTGTTGAGGGAAAATTTCAAAATACAAAATTTTCCCTTAAAACTTAGCAAGTACAAAAACATTTATTAATTTTGTATTATATTTAAGATTTTGATGTATATATTTTTATAAATCTTTATTTTTCATGTCTTCAAAAATAAACATAAGAGCCTTAAACCACGAACAAATGATTGCTAATTTTGCAAATTTGGGAGAACCTAAGTTTAGAGCAAATCAAGTTTATGAATGGTTGTGGTATAAATCGGCTTCAAATTTTGAAGAAATGACTAATTTACCCAAAGCTTTTAGAGATTTTTTAGACGAAAATTTTTTCATAGATTTTTTAGAAATTATTTTCAAACAACAAAGTAAAGACAAAACTGTCAAATTCCTATTTCAAACTGCTGATAGTCATAACTTTGAGGGAGTTTTAATTCCCAATAAAGATAGAGTTACTGCTTGCATTTCTACTCAAGTTGGCTGTCCTTTAAATTGTAGTTTTTGTGCAACTGGAAAACTTGGTTTTAAAAGAAATTTAAGTGCTGGCGAAATATTTGAGCAAATTTTTCAGTTAAATAAAATGAGTGAACAAATATTTAATAGAAAACTTTCAAATATTGTTGTTATGGGCATGGGCGAACCGCTTTTAAACTACGAAAATACCATAAAGGCTTTAACTCATATAAGCCACGAAAACTCACTGCATTTTTCGCCTCAAAGAATTACGCTTTCTACTGCAGGAGAAGCTCAAGGAATTAAAAAACTTGCTGATGATAATTTAAAAATAAACTTATCAATATCTTTACATTCGGCAGATAACGAAAAGCGAAATTTGATAATGCCAATTAACAAAAAATATGATTTAGATACTCTAAAAAATGCTATTTCATATTATTATCAAAAAACTAAAAAACGAATAACATACGAATATTTGTTGCTTGGAGGCTTAAATGATTCTTTAGAAGATGCAAAAAAACTAACAGATTTTACAAAAATTAGTCCTTGTAAAATTAATTTAATAGAATATAATCCAAGTTCTGAGAGCAAATTTACGGCTTCTAACAAAAAAAATACAGAAGATTTCATTAATTTTATTGAAAATAAAAATCTTATTGTAACTTTGCGAAAGTCTAAAGGCAAGGACATTAGTGCTGCCTGCGGACAACTTGCAAATAAAAATAAAAATTTTAATAATTAAATAAAAATATCTATATTAGCACTCTATAAAACTAAAGATTATGAAAAAATTTGTTCTTATACTTTTAGCACTTATAGCTTTTGCAAAGCTTACTAATGCACAGGTTTCTACCATTTTTGGGTATGATAAAGAAATTGTTTTACCCGCTATGAACGAGTATGTTAGACTTATCGGAGCCGACTCTGACGGATTTTATGCTCTAAGAATTGATGAAAAAGATGCTTTACATCTTGACTTTTACAACAATACTTCTATGAGTAGGGAAAACAGTAATCAACTTATTTTACCTATGTTAGGTGGCATGCAATCAGAATATGTTGAAATGTTTTATCTTGACAGTAAACTTATTTTGTTCTTTCAAGTAGTTGATAATACTAGAAAAGAAAAAACATTATACATACAGCACGTAAACCGTACAGGACAAGTTATTGGAGAAGCAACCGCCATAGGAAAACTTACAAACCAAAATATGAGCGTAGATTTTCATGTAGAATTAATGGATAATCAACAAAATATTTTTGTGTATTACCATCGTCCTTTCCAAACTTACAATGAAGAACCTTTCTTCTTTAAAGTTTATGACCCAGACATGAGAGAAATTTACAATAATATTGTAAAATTACCTTTGGTAAATCAAGCTTTTGAGATAGAACAAATAAAAATCGCTAATTCTGGAAATGTATATATGCTTGCTAGAGTTAGCCCAGACCCAAGACAACTCAAAAGAATGAAAACTATTATTTATGATTATAAACTTTTGTATTTTAATGTTAGCGCAGGAACTGTTAAAGACGTTGATATTAAAGGTAAAAAACATGTTTTAGTTGATGCTATAATTGGTGTTGACGAAGAAGAAAACATCGACATCTTTGGATTTATGGTAAGAAAAGGAAAAACAGATTATGAAGGAATTTTCCATCAAAAATACAATCCAACAACAGAAACTTTTGTAACTGGCGATAGCAAAAAAGCAGATTATGTTTTTTCAAAAACAGAAGTTCCTGAATTTAGAGCTCCTCATTTAGCAAAAAATTATTCAGAACTGTACAACTATAAATTAATAGATGTATTACATTTGTCTAACGGAGGTTCTGCCGTTATTGCCGAACATCAAAACCATTGGGTTGACTCAATAGTTGTTCCTGGAACAAAAGAAATTCTATATAATGACTATTATCGCTTTAATGATGTTTTAGTTGCTTATTGTAGCCCTGAAAATAATATGGAATGGATGACAAGAATTCCTAAAACACAATATAGCTACAACGATTTAGGCCAATTCTCGTCTATTGCTTCGTTTGCTATTGGAGAAAAAATATTTGTTTTCTATAACGACAATGCTAAAAACGTCAAACTTCTACAAAACTCACAGCTAACAGGAAATGACCTTAAAGAAATTGCTTCTCCAAGCAGAAGAGGAGTTGCTGTAGCAGTTTCTATATTCTCAGATGGCAAAATGCATGGAGATTACTTGTTTACAAAAAAGAACAAGAAATTTAGAATAATGCCAGAATTTTTTAAAGATTTTAACGGCAGACATTACATTTACACTCAATCGGGAACTAAAGTAAAATTTGGAATGTTTGTTGGAAGATAATTAATTTTTGTAAATGAATAAATGAAAAGAGCTGTCTCAAAAATAAGACAGCTCTTTTTTTTGTCGGTCCGGGGAGGATCGAACTCCCGACCCCATGATTAAGAGTCACGTGCTCTACCTACTGAGCTACGGACCGAAAAATTATTTTCGCGTGCAAAATTATTAAACTTGAAAATATTTTACAAGAAAAAAACAAATTATTCTTTATTTTCTTCCTCAAAAAGTTTTGCTGCAACTAACAAATCTTCGTACCACTCTTCTCCGTACTTCCTTATAAGCGGTTCTTTTAAAAATTGAAAAATCTTTAAATTAAGTTTTTTTCCTAAAACTCTAGCATCTGCACAAATATCCCACATATGATAGTTCAAGGCTTCAAAAGTGCTGTATTTGCTAATTCGTAAAGGATATAAATGACAAGAAATAGGTTTTCTAAAGTCTATAAGCCCTTTTTCCCAATATTTTTCAATTACACAATAAGCTATGCCGTTTTCATCGGTTTGAATAAACACACAAGGTCCTGTGTTACCACAAATGCTTGTTGTTAAATCTCCATCTATATCAACCATAGAAACACCATGCTCTTCTATTGTTTTTTTTGCCTCATCAGTAAGCTCATCTATTATAATAGGTAAGATTTGCTTTATCTTAATCTCTTCTTCAACTTCTATGGGTGCACCTGAATCGCCTTCTACACAGCAAATTCCTTTACATTTTTCTAAATCGCAACAAAAACATTCTTTAAAAATATCATAATGAACTATTATGTCCTCAATATCAATCATTTATCTAAGTTTTACTATAGTTATTCCATCACCACCAAACCTAATGTCTTCGTTATGAAAACTTTCAACTTCGGGTAAGGTTCTTAAATAATCACGTATATATTGTCTTAAAATTCCATTTCCGCGTCCATGTAAAATTTTAATTTCTTTAAAACTCAACATAACTGCCTCATCAATTAAGTTAGAAATTTTTTTAAGACACTCTTCTACTCTATCGCCTCTAACATCGATGTAAGGCTTGAAATTTAAAACTTTTTCATTATAATTAAAATGCAAGTTAGAAGCCGAACGATTTTGTTGCTTGTAAAGTGTTTCGCTAACTTTTTCCAATTTCTCAAAAGCTATACTCGAATACATATTTCCAAAACTTACTACCGCATTTTTTTCGCCCAAATCAATAACTTCGCCAATAACTTCCTGACCTTTTATTCTCACTTTACTACCAATATTAATTTTATTCTCATCTATTTTAATGATTTCTGGCTTAGCTTTTTGAGTTGCAGCTTTTTTAGCTTCTATTTCTTTTTGCTTCTTTTTATAATGATTGTATTTTCTTTCTATTTCGTCTTGTTCTTTTGACAATGAATTTTTAAAATCTTCCTTAAATTCTTCAATTTCTTGTCGGGCTTTTTTGCTAATTTCTTTATCTGCATTTGATTCCTTTATTTGTCTGATAGTATTTTCAATTTGCCTATTCACGTCAGCAAGCATTTGCTCAGACTGTTTTTTTGCAGAATCTAAAATTTGTCTTCTACTAGTTTTTAATTTTTCTAATTCTTCAATATTTTTCTCAACTAATTCTTCAATCTTTTTTTCTTGTATTCTAATTTTTTGACGTTTTTTCTCCCAATATTTTTTATCCCTTATCAATCTTCTCAGGAATTTGTCAATATTAATTTGCTCGTCTCCTGCTTTAAGTTTAGTATTTTCAATAATTTTTTGGTCTAAACCTATTCTGCTTGCAATTTCAATAGCATAAGAACTTCCTGGAATTCCTGTTTCTAAAATAAAAGTAGGTTCCATTTTGTTTTGGTCTATAAGCATTGCTCCATTAAATATTCCCGGAGTGTTTGAAGCAAAAATTTTTAAATTAGAATAATGAGTTGTTATTAGTCCAAAAACATTTTTAGTGTTCAGTTCTTCAAGAATTGCTTCAGCTAAAGTTCCGCCTAAAATTGGATCGGTTCCTGAACCAAATTCATCAATTAAAATAAGAGTTCTACTGTCAGAATTTTTTAAAAAATATTTCATATTCAACAAATGAGAACTATATGTGCTCAAGTCGTTTTCTATAGATTGCTGGTCGCCAATATCGAGAAAAATTTTATCAAAAATTCCCATAACAGTATTACCACCAACAGACGTTGGCAAGCCACACTGATTCATATAAGTCAATAGTGCCGTAGCTTTAAGACAAACACTTTTTCCACCTGCATTTGGTCCCGATATTAATAAAATTCTATTTTCGGAATTCAAATAAAAGCTGCTAGGAACAACTTCCTTTTTTTCTTTTTTAAAGTTTAAAAATAAAAGTGGATGTTTTGCTTTATGTAAATCTAAAACTGGGTCTTTATCTATTTTTGGCACTATAGCTTCTATTCTAAGCGAAAACTTTGCTTTTGCCCAAACAAAATCTAAATAAGCAATATTTTCATATAATGTAAGCAACTCTTCGCGATAAGGTTTGAAATCATCAGTAAGTTCAAATAAGATTTTTTGAATTTCTCTATTTTCTGCAATTTCAAGTTCTCTCAAAGTATTATTTAGCTCAACAACTTCCTGTGGCTCTATATAAGATGTTTTTCCACTTGCCGACTCATCGTGAATTAAACCTTTAATTTTTCGTTTATGAATAGTTTCTATTGGTAAAACCAAACGTCCATTTACATAAGTTGCCGACAAATCTTTGCTTACCCAACCCTCTTTTTTAAATGCAGATAATACATTGTTTAGCTTTTTAGTAATATTGGTTTGAGTGTCATTCAAACTTTTTCTTATCTCTTTCAAATTTTGAGATGCAGAATCTTTTATTGTTCCATTTTTAGAAACTACACTATTTATTCTATCATATAAATAGTTTGGAAAACTTATTTGATTTACAATTTTATTTAAAAATGGATATTGATTTTTTTCGTCTAATTTGAAAAAATGCTTTAATGATTTTGCTTGCTCAAGAACTTGTCTAATATTGATAATTTCGAATAATTGCAAACTTGTGCCTTCAATTTTTAATTTATTAATAGCAATACCTATCTCTGGATAATTTTGTGCAGGATAATTATCCTTTAGCATACAAATACTCATCATTTCGTCGGTTTCGTTCAATAAAGTGTTAATATATTCAAAATTATTACTAAACTTTAAGTCTTCGACCAATAATTTAGCAGCTTCGCCTTTGCATTCTTGCGAAATCATTTGCTTTATTTTATCGAAACCGATTTTTTGTTCGAAATTATCGGGATATATCACTCAAAAAATAATGTTTTTTATTATTAATTTTAGTTTTAGGCTTTAATTATTTTTTAGCCCATATCTGATATTTTCTCTAACTCTTGAAGGTCTAAAACCTTAATTTTTCTTCCGTCTAAAGCAATAACTTTTTCTTGAGCAAATGAAGAAAGTGTTCTTATTGCATTGCTTGTAGTCATATTGCTAAGGTTTGCCAAGTCTTCTCTTGAAAGTAGAGCTTTTATTGTTGTTCCGTCATCGTAATATCCATAAGTATCTATTAAAAACAATAAAGATTCTGCCAATCTTCCTCTAATATGTTTTTGAGTTAAAGATACTGTTCTCATATTAGATACTCCAAGTTCTGTTGCAAGAGATTTTAAAATTCCGAAAGTTAAATTTGGATCTCTTTTCATAATAGAAAATAATGCTTTTTTCTCAATTATAAAAGCTACTGAATTTTCTATTGCAGCAGCAGAAGCGGAATAATTTTGCTCAGCAAATAAAGCTCTATATCCAATAAATCCACCCGGACGCGAAAGGCGTATAATTTGGTCTCTACCGCCAGCACCTTCTTTATATATCTTTACCTTTCCTTCTGAAAGACATAACAAACCTGTAGGTTTTGTATTTTCTGAAAATACTATTTCATTTTTTTTATACACACGATATTCAGTGTTTGCAAGCAAATATTCCTTATCTGCTTTTACCAATTTTGAGAACACTGAATCGGGCGAATTAAATAATACTTCTATGGATTTAATTTCGTTTTTCATACATAAAGATTTTAAGGCAAATTTAATAGTTTTTATTTTTTAAAACAATAAAATAATCAATAAGTTTGTTTTTTATTTGAAAAATCATTTTTAAAGAAATTTTGTTCTATAAAAATATTTGGTATGATAATTGAATATTTATAAAATGAACATTAAAAATTATTGAAATGAAAATAAAATTTATAGCTTTATTTCTTATATTTCTAGGAATAAGTTTTCTTGAAGCAAATGCTCAAGATAAAGGAAAGCCTAAGTATTATCATAAAGAACTTAATGTTGACAGTATTGCAAAACAAATCTCTGACCCTTTATATGTGTTTCCACAAGTTAATATTTATCCTCAAAAAGCTTTTAAAAATGCCAGAGAAAGAAGAAGATACGACAAATTGGTTAATAATTTCAAAAAAGTTTATCCATATGTTCTAGAATTGTCTGCAACTTACAACAATATTGAAGATTCTTTAAAAAATTTTCCTAACGATAAATATAGAGAGGTTTATGTGAAAGGAAGAGAAAAACAATTAATGAAATATTATAGACCCATCCTCTCTCGATTTACACTTTCACAAGGAGTTTTAATGGTTAAATTACTAAATAGAGAAAGTGGAAGTACTGCTTATGATATTATTAAAGAACTAAAGGGTAATGTTAATGCATTTTTTTGGCAAACTTTTGCTGTACTGTTTGGGAATAACCTTAAACGCGAATACGATGCCGCCGGTAAAGATTACGATATTGAAATTTTAGTTATGCGGTATCATGATGGATATTTATAATTAATCCTCAAACTTACTTTCTATTACTAAACTTAAAATTTCTGTAACAGTTTTATTTATAGCTCTAATTTGTTTTGGAATAATGCTCTCTGCCGACATACCAGGAATTGAATTTACTTCAAGAAAATATGGTTTTTTGTCTTTAACAATATAATCAATTCTAACAATTCCGCTTAACTCTAAGATGTCGTAAATTAGTGATGTAAAGTCTTGCACAGCTTTAGTTTCTTCATCGCTAATGCGTGCTGGTGTGATTTCGTCTGTTAATCCTGGTTGATATTTAGCTTCAGTATCAAAAAAATCGTTTTTTGTTGAAATTTCAGTAACTGGAAATACTATTTCTTGATTTTTTGTTTTAAAAACACCACAAGAAACTTCAACACCTTTGATAAATTCTTCAACAATAATAGTGCTATCTTCTTCTGCAGCATGGTTTATTGCATCTATGAGTTTGTCTTTTTCATAAACTTTTGTTACACCATAGCTAGAGCCAGCAGTATTTGGTTTTACAAAACATGGTAAGCCAATTTCATCAACAAGTTCGTCTAAGCAAAAACTCATACCCTGTTCTATTCGCATTGATTTTGCCAAATGAACGCCTGTGTTTTCTAAAAGTTTTTTACTTGCCAACTTATTAAAAGTTATTGCAGACGCATAAATCGAACAAGAAGAATATGGAATATTTAAAATATCTAAATAACCTTGAATTTTTCCATCTTCGCCCGGCGAACCATGAAGGACAATATATGCAAAATCAAATTTTACAGTTTTTTCGGGCAATGCACATGAGAAATCATTTAAGTTGACCTGATATTTTTTTTCTTTGTCAATACAAAATAATCCGTCAACATTAACTTCTACCAAAAAAGAATTGTACAAAGTTTTGTCTAGGTTATCTAAAACCTGTTTTCCAGAATTTAAACTTATCTGCCTTTCGGAAGTACATCCTCCAGCTAAAACTGCTATATTTCTCATATTTTGATTGTTTTATTTTTTTCTAATTTTTAATTTTTGTCCTATTCTCAAGCCAGAAGCATTTGTAATATTATTATTTTTCATAATATCATCAACACTAACTCCCGGATATTTTAAAGAAATTCCATAAGGAGTGTCGCCAGATTTTACAGTATAATATTCCCATGCTGGGTCGATAGGTTCTTCTTTTACTGGAGTACTCGAAGTGTTTACTCCTGCCATTCTTTGTTTTTCTTCAAAAGTCAAGCTATTCACAATTTTATATTTCGACTCTAAAGCTGCTGGCACATAAATTTTTAAAACTTGCCCAACTCTAATATTGTTGCTTGCAAGTCCATTCCATGCTTTTAGCTGATTTATGCTTATACCGTACCAATTAGATATTAAACCTACAGCATCTCCTGATTTTACTGTATATTGCAAAGCTACTGTTCCTTCTGGTTGAGTTGCTGGCACGATAGTTTCAACATATTTATCTGAAATAACAACTGGTGTTTTAGGATTAAAGAAAAGAGTATCCATAAAATTATATATGGAATCTTCTAATTCCATAAATTTACTTAAATATTTTCGTCGAATTTTTAATGGATATTCCTTATTTTTTGCAGGAACAATATCTAATTTATATTGAGGATTTAATTCTCTTGACTCGCCAACAGAAATACCTAAAACAGAATCTAGTTGAGCAAAATGCAATTCTTTTCTTACCATTACAGTATCAAAATCTTCTATAAATTCTATATATTCTGGCTTATATCCATGTTTATCGGCATAAGTAAATAAATAAACTATTGCTGTAAATCCTGGAACATAATTTCTAGTTTCGTTAGGTAGATATGGATAAAGTTCCCAATAATTTGTTTTACCGCCTGAACGTCTAATTGCATTATTAATTGTTCCTGGTCCTGCATTATAAGCAGCAAGAGCTAAAGTCCAATTATCATACATTGCATGCAAACTTTTTAAATATCTACACGCTGCGTCTGTTGATTTTTCTGGATCCATTCTTTCGTCAACATAAGAATTTATTTCTAAACCCATTCCAAGACCCGTTTTGTACATAAACTGCCAAAGTCCAACCGCACCAGCACGCGACTTTGCTTTTGGATTTAATGCAGATTCAATAACTGGTAAATATTTTAACTCAAGCGGAATATCATAAGCATCAAGTTTTTCTTCAAAAAGAGAAAAATATTGCAAGGAAAGTCCAAGAAATTTTGGTGCTATCCATTTTCCTTTTTTTACATATTTATCCAAATATTTTTGAACATTTTTATTGTAAGTTAATTCAATTGGTGTAACAATTTTTCTAATTCTTTTTTCAAAAATTGAATCTGGAATGTCTAAATAGTGATGAGTATGTCTTTCTGTTAAGGATAAATAAGCAATAGTATCTCGTCCTGTGTAATAATACCACGAAGCAAGTAAGCTATCTAAATGGTCTGCCATAGAATAACCATCATTTTTTCTATGCTGAAAAACAGTGTCTTCGTCTTGTTGTGCAAAACTTGCCTGGCTTAACAGAATTATTAATATTGACAGTACTTTCTTCATTACTTTATATTTATAGAACAAGACAGACCTGGTATTATTGTAGAATTAGTAAAATCTGATTGAAGTTGAGGTTTTATACTCACACTTAAATTATCGTCAACATCAAAGTCAAAGAGGTTTGCATCAACACTTGCGTCAACAATTTGAAGCACATAAAACGCTACTGTTCCCAAAATGCACAAATCTCTTTTTTTTCTATATCCATCCATCATATGCACTAATGCTTCTTGATTAAAATCTGGATAATCATTAGCTTGACCGTTTTCTAAAAGCTTGTAGGCGTTTTTATATTTATTAAATTGAATTTGATTGTTAATTGCCAAATATCCAAAACCACCTATTCCTGCATAAACTATAGGGATTTTCCAATATTTTTTATTGTATGCCTGCCCTAATCCTGGCAAACAAGCCGACATTATACTTGCTTTTCGAGGCGAATGTTTAGGTTTTGATTTATTTGCTTCAATATTTTGTGCAAATATTAAATTAGGGAAAAAGAATAATATAAAAATTATATATATGAGAGTTTTACAATTCAAAACCTATACATTTAATTTGTCAAGTAAAGCAATGATTCTTTCTAAATCATAATCATTTTTAAAAGGGATAACAATTTTGCCACTACCTTTTGCAGAACGTTTAAACTCTACGTCTGCTGCAAAACAAGATGACAAATGTTTTTGTAGTTGCAAATAATCTTCTGTTGTTTTTGGGGTCTTTTTTGGTTTTGCTGGTTCTTTTACTTTTTCTTCGTTTGAAAGTTCTTTAACAATCTCTTCTACTTTTCTAACAGAAAAATCATATTTTAAGATTTGGTCATAAACCATTAGTTGCGTGTCAGTATCTTTAACTGCCAACAAAGCCCTTGCGTGTCCCATGCTAATTTTATCTTCTTTTATTCCAAGCTGAATTTTTGCTGGTAAATTTAAAAGTCTTGTATAATTAGCAACTGTAGAGCGTTTTTTACCAACTCTTTGGCTTAGCATATCTTGAGTTAAATTACATTCGTCCATTAACCTTTGATAAGAAATTGCAACTTCAATAGCGTTTAAGTCTTCGCGTTGTATATTTTCTACCAATGCCATTTCTAACATTCCTTGGTCATCGGTATTTCGTATATATGCTGGAATTTTTTCTAATCCAACAAGTTTAGAAGCTCTTAAACGCCTTTCTCCAGAAATAAGTTGGTATTTTCCATTTTCTAAAGCTCTAACAGTAATTGGTTGAATAACTCCAAGTTCTTTGATAGAGTCTGCAAGTTCTTGCAATGCTTCTTCATCAAAATTACTGCGAGGTTGAAAAGGATTTGCTTCTATTAAATCTATTTTTATTTCGTTAGGTTCACGTGTTTTATTCAAATTTTCATAATCGCTACTTTCAATTAAAGCGTTTAAACCACGTCCTAAAGCATTTTTCTTTGCCATATTATTCAAGAATTTTTTCTTCGTTTTTAATTTTTGTCATATTGTTTCTTTGTAGCAATTCTCTAGCAAGATTTAGATAATTTGTTGCTCCTTTAGACGTTACATCATAATCAAAAATTGTTTGTCCAAAACTAGGAGCTTCGCCAAGTTTAACATTTCTATGTATTACTGTTTCAAATACCATAGTATCAAAATGTTTTCTAACTTCTTCATAAATTTGGTCAGATAATCTTAAGCGAGAATCATACATAGTCATTACAAAACCTTCAATATCTAAATCTGGATTCAAATGTTCTTGAATTATTCTAATAGTATTTAGCAGTTTGCTAAGTCCTTCTAAAGCAAAGTATTCGCATTGCACAGGAATAAGCACAGAATCTGCTGCCGTAAGTGCATTTACAACAATAAGTCCTAAAGAAGGCGAACAGTCTATCAAAATAAAGTCGTAATCGTCTTTAACTTTTTCTAAAACATGCTT
Organism: Bacteroidales bacterium UBA5219; assembly: GCA_002412425.1. Taxonomy (GTDB): domain Bacteria; phylum Bacteroidota; class Bacteroidia; order Bacteroidales; family ML635J-15; genus Bact-19. The sequence goes on from DHVB01000042.1 coordinate 44,421, forward strand.
TAGAATTTTTTCTCTATTAGGTAAATCCAACATTTCTATTTCTGCACCAACTAAGTCGATATGACTGGGAAGCAAAAATAGTCCAGGGATATTACAAGATAAAATTAAGCCACGAGGGTCTTCATCTTTTATTAAGGTTTCGTACAAACCAGTTTTTATATGTCTAACATCAAACCCTAAGCCCGATGTTGCATTTGCCTGAGGGTCAGCATCTACAACCAAAACTTTATATTCTAACACCGCTAAACTTGCAGCTAAATTTATAGCTGTAGTAGTTTTTCCTACCCCACCCTTTTGGTTGGCTAAAACAATAATTTTTCCCATTTAATCAATTAATTTGAAAAGCTCAAAAATACTACAAATTAAGATAATTACGAAGATTTACAACTTAGTTTTTTTTAACTTATTAACAATTTTAAAAATCACAAAATCTATCTTGTTGATGTTGTGTGGTTTAAAAAAATTAATTGTTAATATCTCTTATCAACTTAGTTAAATCCTCGATATTATTAAATTCCTTATTGTAACTATTTTTGTAGTATGTGTCTAAAAAGGAATAAATTTCTTGCTTGTCGCATATATTAGTTTTTTTATAAGTTTTTATTTTTAAAAAATAATTTCCATAAACTAAGAAATAATCTTTAAAAAACTTACCCGAAGTATTGCAAGCACAAGTTTTAGCTTGATATTTGGTTTCAACTAACATAATATTATCGCCTGCCAAAACTTTTCCAAAACTCCAAGACTCCATTCCATAGTTAGCCTCATCGAAAAACATTGCAACATAAGCAAAATCTTTTCCTTTAATTTTATAAACATTTTCAGGAATTAAAACTTTTGTTTTTTCATCAATAGTTTTTTTGCTTCTTATAAAAGTATAGTAAGAAAAAGGATTAGGTTTAACTAAAAGACTTTCTGTTTCTTGGTTTGTATAAGTTACTTCAGCTTCTAGCCATTCTTTTGAAAATGAACACGAAAACAAAGTAAATATTAAAACAATGTTTAATATTGAAATTAATATTTTGATTTTCTTATTCAAAAAAGGATCTGTTCATTTCTTGAAACCTTAATTCATCTTCTTCTTCAAAATCTAATTTTATTTGCAACATTTTTAGAGCAGCAATAGCAGCTTCAACACCTTTATTTCCATGTTTTCCTCCAGCTCTATCTAAAGCTTGTTGCAGAGTATCTGTAGTTAATACTCCAAAAGCAACTGGAATATTATATTCCAAACTCACTTGCATAATTCCTTGTGTAACTCCCGAACATACATAATCAAAATGTCGAGTTTCGCCTTGAATTACACAGCCCAAACATATTACAGCATCTACATCAGCCTCTACTGCTAAGTATTGTGCAAGCAAAGGCAATTCAAAACTTCCTGGTGCAGATTTAAGTACTATATCTTTATCTTTAAATCCGTATTTTTTTAATGTTTCAATTGCTCCTTTAGCGAGCGAAGCAGTAACTTCTTGATTCCATTCAGAAACAGCGATACCAACTCTCAAAGGAATTTTCTTAGTGTTTTTTGCAATTCCTTGTTCTGAATATTGAGATAAATTTTTTAGTGAACTAGCCATAATTTTTTTATTTTATAAAAATAGAATGTAAAGCGATAAAGAGAACAAAATATTTTGAACTTTTTACAAGTTCATTTCACATCTTTTAATATATTTTTCAATATTTCTATGCTCAGTTGTTCCGTAATATTCAGTTTCTATTCTTTTATAAGTTTCAAGAGCTTTTGCATAATCTTTTTGCAACTCATAAGTTCTTCCCACTTTCATTAAAAGCATTGGCGACAATAGTTCGTTATCTGCTTGTTCAACAGCTTTAAGATAATTATCTAGAGCTGCATCAATATTTCCTAATTCTAAATTTGCATCTCCGATAAGGCTTTTTGCTAATGCTCCAACCATAGGATCTTTTGATTTGAATTTTTCTAAATATTCTATAGCAGATTCAAAATCTTTTAGTCTCATAAAACAAACACCTGCATAATATTTAGCAGCATTTCCCATAGGAGTGTTATTGTATTCGTCAACAATATCAATAAATCCAAGATTGTCGCCATCGCCGTTTAAAGCCAAATTAAAAGAATCTTGTACAAAATATCTTTCTGCCATAAACGAAACAGAGTAAGCTTCTTTTACATGAGGTTCGCGTATTAGCTTAAAGTATCCAATTATACCTAAAACAACAACCAACACTCCTGCTAAGCCATATATAAATGCTTTTTGATTAGTTTGAATAAAATTTTCTGCACGACTAAATGCAGATTCTACTGATTTAAAACCATCTTTTTCTGCAGCTTTTTTATTTCTCTTTGCCATAATAATAAAATAATTCTTACTAAAATATTTTTTTTTTAATTTAAAGTGTGCAAAGTTATATTTTTAAATCGAATATATAAAATATTAATTCTCTTTTTTTTATTGCACACTAAAAATTGTTGTTTTGAATTACGGTGTTTCATAAATGTCAAACTGCTACACTCAGTTAAAAGTCGAACCGAGTTTACGAGCTCACCGAAGGTAAAGTGGCTGACGCGTATTCAGTTAAAAGTTTATAAAGTAAAAAGATCATAAAGGAATGCCAAGCAAAAAACCACTTTTAACTTTTAACTGAATTGTTTTAACTTTTTACAAATTTTACTAAAAACTCAACACTAAAAACTAATAAGAGTGAGCTTGCGAACTCTGCGAAGCAACCCCAAGCGAGCAAAGCGAGCATATAATTCTTAATTATTCATTCTTAATTCTTAATTATCTTCATACTAAAAACTCAACACTAAAAACTAAAAACTTAAAAAAACCTCTGTTTTTTTTGCACAATTAAAATAACTTACTAAATTTATAACAGAAAAT
>DHVB01000035.1 GCA_002412425.1 Bacteroidales bacterium UBA5219
TTAGTTGCGGATTTAAGGAACTTCTTGAATAAATTTATCACGATCCAAAACAAATTGATGTTCAGGAAACATATCGTTTGTAATCAAAATAAATTCTTTTCCTGCTCCGCTATTAAATACAATTTGCTTTGCAATTTGTCGAGCTTGCTCAAAAACAACTCCGCTTTTACCTTCATTTTCCATGCTAAATGAGTTGTCAATATAAATTATATTTATGTGAGTTTTACTTTGTGCATCGCTATTATTTGAAGGCAAAAATGGACCTGCAAAAGCAACTACTAACATTGAAATAGCAAAAATTCGTGCCAACAGAATAAGAATTTGCTTAAGTTTTGTACGAGTTTGAGTTTCTTTCTTGATATCTTGCAAGAAACTTGTATTGCTAAAATACAAAGTTTTATGCCTCCTAAAATTGATCAAATGAATGATAATAGGAATAGCAATTGCAAACATTGCCCAAAAAAATATAGGATTTACAAAACTCATATAATCTTTTTTTACAAAATTAAAAAAAAGGCATTAACAAAGCCATACTGTTCTTATAAATCGTAAACTATTTTTCGTAAAAATAAAAAGCCCAACCATAAAGGCAGGGCATTTTATAACAAATAATAATTTCCCTTTACTCAACTTTAGCAACAATGGAGTATCCCATTAGTTTGCCGTTTTTATTATAAGTTTCGGTTCTAACTGCTCCAATATCTTTTACCATCCATTGGACAGATTGCATCTCAGTAGTAATAAATCCGGTTTTAGTAACTAGAGTTTGTGATATTTTTGCTGCTTCATAAGTTCCGGCAGGCACAGTAATTGACTCAATAGCGTCAACTTTTGCATCTTTTACATCAACACGAAGAGTCATCATTTTTATTCCTTCGTTAGAAATAACTGCCTCAACAAACCCATCTTTAAGTTTCATCCCGGCTGATAAATTTGAGGGATATTGTAAGTTGTCAAAAGAGTAATCAATTTGCATGGTTTCATAGGCAGCAAGCTGGCTATTATCAAGCATAGATTTAGTATCTATTTCAAAAACATCACCATTACAATAATAAATCAACTCCTGTGTACCAGTGCTAACACCCTTTTTATCAAAACTTTCGGTAGCAACAACGACCTTTTGTTTTCCATCAACAATATCAACTGATTTAATTTCTGTTACAACAGAGGAAGACAACTTATCCTTTTTATCATAATGTTCGGTAGTAACTTTTGTACCAACAGTTGTAGGAATAAAATTTTCGCAATTTTGTGAAACTACGACAAATGATAAAACAATAAATGTAAAAAATAAAACAATTCTTTTCATAATTAATAGTTTTTAGGTAATTATTTAGGTGCTAAGATATGAACAAATAAATATTAATAAAAACTTTTCGCAATATTTTTTTGAATTAATATTTTTCTGACCTTGCAAAAAAATAGTTAAGGATTGGAACTGCCTAATGACATAAATGAATTAAAGCAATTAGTTTACACATTAATTGATGAGATTGTTTCATTAAAAACGGAAGTTGCAACGCTAAAATCTCAAGTTGCATCATTAGAGAAAGAGAATGCAGCTTTACGAAAAGAGAATGCTAGAAAAGCGTCACAAATCTCACAAACAACCAAAGGGTTAAATATTGCGTTTACAGGAAGCTTATATAAATGGCATCCAATCAAACTGTTTTTAGAAGAAATCGAAAACATTATGCAGCAAAATGAGGATTTTGCAATTCATATAAATTTTTACGGCATAAATGAAGAGAACTTTCTTAGAAGCTTACTCACAACGTTACCTAAATTACAAACAGTATGTAATATTTACCCCAAAACTCCAAACGTAATATTATTAGAGAATTTAGCAAAGAACAACGTCTTATTGCTATTCAATGATTACTCAATTTTAGGAACTAAAATTTTTGATTATCTGGCTGTGAGGAGACATATAATACTTTGTTTTAGTGAAGACGAAGAGGCTTTAAATTTGAAGAAGCAATATTTTCCAATTAATGACAACCATAACTTAGACAAAAATTTACAAGAACAAATGATTCTCGAAAAGAATGGTGGTACGGTTATTAAAAACAGAAAGGATTTACACATTGTACTGAACAATCTTTTAGACGAATATAATAGGACTTGTAATATCGCTTGTAATTCAAGTCACATCGAAGATGTTTCAAGGAAATATCAGACAAAACTACTCGTTAAGTTCTTGCTGGATACTTTAAAGCGTTAAAGCTATTAAACGCTTTTAAAAAATTCATTTTAAATTAATCACTAGAATAGCTGGGCATAAAAAAGGTCATGTAATAATAATATTATTAAAATTATTACTAATTTTGCCGTATTAAATAATGTAAAATGAATAAAGACAATCAATTAGTTGTTTTATGTGGTTATTCTAGTCTTGTTCAACCATATTTTTATTTGCTTTACGATTTTAGCGGTAATAACTTTTTTTCTGGCAATAAGCGAAAAATAAGTTTCTCACAAGCATTACATCAAGTGGAAGGAATCACTAGTGATAACAATCTTACATTTTATGTTAGCAACGAAAAGCTTGTAAAAATAATTACGATAAAACAAAAGATACATCAGCTAGACTTAAGTTCTTATTTAAGTGGCTATTTAAGTTCTTTAACCACTGATGAAGTCGCACCTGTGATTTCCTCAATTCATAACGACACTGTTTTATATGTAAATGAGAGTTGCGAATTTGTAATGCCAGATTTAAAAAATATGATGAGTGCAAACGATGATATTACATTACCTGAAAATATTATTTACACTCAATATCCACATCCAGGATATATTCTTGGAAAGGGAATTTATCAGGCTCACCTTCGTGCTTATGATGAACAAGATAATTTTCAAGAAATAATTTTTGAAATTGCAGTAGCGGATACGATATCTCCTATAATAAGCAATGTAACAACAACAATATCTATTGAAGCCCAAGCTGATTGTCAAGCATCGATGCCTGATTTCTCTCAAATATTTTCAATAAGCGACAATTGTACTTCATCCGAAATGTTGGAAGTTACACAAACGCCTTTAGCTGGAGTTTTACTTACTGGAATAGGGAATATTTGCAGTTATACTGTTATTGACGAATCTGGAAATTCAGCAGTTTTTGAATTTACAATAAATGTTACAGACACCACTTCACCGATAATTGCATGTCCTGAACCAGACTCAACAACTTTGGCCTTTGGTGAACTTACATATATAGTTAATGGGAATGAATTTGACATTATTTCGTTGGTTGATAATTGCGACGGTCCAATTTTAATAACTAATGATTATAATCATTTGCCAAGCTTGGCTGGAACAGAGTTTTATCCAGGAACGATTGATGTAACATGGTCTGTTACAGATTTTTATGGAAACGAGTCAGAATGTGTATTTACATCAGTTGTTTCATTAACTTCTGTAGAGGATGAGATTTGGAAGAATATTCAAATATTTCCAAATCCAGTTGATGATTTATTAAATATTATTTCGTCGCAAATTCAGATTCAAAATGTTTGCATAACCGATTTAAACGGTAGAATTGTTTCATCAAAAACAATTCTATCAAATGATAAAATCACTTGTGATGTTTCTGAATTAGCTACAGGTATGTATATAGTTAGC
>DHVB01000038.1:0-5836 GCA_002412425.1 Bacteroidales bacterium UBA5219
GTATTCCTTGATTTTCGCTAAGCCAACTTTCTCGTTTAGGTTTTGGTTTTCGTCAAAGAGTGGCAAGCCAAGTTCGTAAAAGTCAAATGCTCCGCCTGTTCCTGCTACTGCTTTTGCACCTGTGCCATATCCTTTGGTTACACGCTTTACTCTTTCAGCTGTAATATCATTGGCGTAATCTTCCATTTCTACCAAAATGAATTTACGATTGCCACCGTCTTGTTTATTCAAGTTTAATACTGCGTGAGCAGTTGTGCCTGAACCTGCGAATGAATCGAGGATAATTGAATTTGAACTTACAGATGCTTCAACTAAAAACTCAATTAAATTTTTAGGTTTGGGAAAATCGAATTTCTTTGAATTAAAGATATTAGTCAATTCAGCACTAGCATCTTCATTAGTTTCTATTTCATAAGTGCGATAACTCAAAAAGTTATGAATTTTCTTCTCTTCACCGCCTGTTTTAATGTGGTTTGGTCTAAATGGAACTTTTGATATTACAATCTCTTCTTGATTTTCAATTATTTCGTCTAGTTTAGTTTGAGAATATCGCCATTCTCCTTCTAATTGAAATTCGTTGTCATTAAACCCGTCTTTTATGATAACGTCATTACGTAATTTCGTTATGATATTACCACCTGACATATCTTGCGCTTTTATTGTTTTGTTTTTGTAACCAAACTTTACTGTACCTTTTGGAAAACTTAAAGTCTTTATGCCGTTACCTGCATTGTTAAAAGGATATTTTTTTCCTTTAGTTGTTTTAAATTTAGATGATGAAAAAGCACCTAAACTATTATAGTTTTTTGCAAAACAAACAACGTATTCAGTAATTGAACCAACTTGTTTACTTAAAAAAGCTGGCTTCTTTTTTCTTTCCCAAATAAAGTTTGTCACAAAATTTTTAATGCCAAATATTTCATTGAGTATTAGCTTTAAATTAGTTTGCTCAAAGTCATCTATTGAAATAAATATTACACCATCATCAGCCAAAAGTTTATGTAAAAGCTTAAGTCTTGGATACATCATACACAACCATTTGTCGTGCCTGCTTAAATCTTCACTTTCACTGCCAACAACTTCACCAATCCATTTCTTTATTTTGGGGTGATTTACGTTGTCGTTATATACCCAATTTTCGTTGCCTGTGTTGTAAGGTGGGTCAATGTAGATGCACTTAACTTTTCCTTCGTATTCGGGTAATAAACTTTTTAAGGCTTCAAGGTTGTCACCGTGTATAATTTTATTTCCGCTGTTGGTGGGTTCGGTTTGTTCGCCTTTGTCGGCTGTAAATCCGTATTTGTGTTCCAAAACTCTGTATGGTACATCTTGGTGGTGGCTTACCACTTTATCTTTTCCTATCCAATTGAGTGTTGGCATATTAATTCTTTTCTTTGTTTGAGATTATCAATTCTTTTACGTCAACATCCAAAATTTTAGCAATGTCCATCAAGGTCTCCAATCTTGGCTGTTGTCGGTTTTGTACATAGCCGTTAACCATATTGTAGCTTTTACCAAGCTGTTCGGCTAACCAAGTTTGCTTTATTCCTTTTTCTTCAAGCACTTCTTTAATTCTGTTCATTGTTGTTAAAAATGTCAAGTCGCAAATTTAGTTTTTAATTTTCAATATCTCGTTTTTCAAGATAAAAAATGTTTGAATAATTGTCTAACTTTCTGTCCGTGCGTTGGCTTTTTTTTGTATGCCGCACAACGAATATTTTACGAAACAAATATCCAACACTCGCATAAAATTTTCTATAATTAAATTATATACAATTACAAAACTAATTAAAATTATTTGTATTTTGAGTATGTTTTGGTAAAATTTTAAGAAATGCTTGTTTTTTTTCAACTGTCCGATTTTTTCGGACACTTTATTGCTTCCCTCTGATTTTAATTTACTTTTTAAATCCGAGCGAGCGAGCGGAAGAGGTTTGTTGCTTTTTTATCGAAATATTTTTTCTAAATTAGAATAAAACCTTAACAAGTCTGTTATTTTTTCTTCGTAATATTTCCAATTAGCACTATGATCCTCCATATGGTTTATTGTCTTGTTTGGCATTTGTTTGAAATCAACTTTATCATCTTGTCCTTCTACTCCTTCGAATTGTTTTTTTAAGGTTTTAATTACCTTTCCCTTATCAAAATAATATCTTAATTCCAACAATTCATATCTCACAGTATCCGCTCCCCAATGTGTCGTTAATCTCTCAGATGCAGAATAAATAAATTGTATAGTGTCTTTATAGAAATAATACTCTGTTGAACCTGAGCTAAATTCATTAGCATCAGCAGTTTTAATCATTAATTTACCATCAAAATCTGTATAAATCACAACAGAAGGATAAGAACCAGCAGTATTCCATTTTATCTCATAAGTATCCCAATTCGATAAATTCTTATTATAGTCCGCATACAATTCACGAATTTGTTTTATTCTATTGTCAATCTGTGCATAACTTGCAACAGAGACAAAAATTAATATCATCGTAATTATTCTCTTCATCTTACTAAAAATTATTTTCCATTATCGAAATATATTTGTACGCTGTCTGTGCAATAACCACTAACGTATGGTTTTTATAATTCAATAAAATACAGTTACAAAATTAATTAAAAATAATTGCATTTGCGTATGATTTGAAAAAAAATTAAAAAATTCCTGTTTTTTTATATTGTGTTGTAGCTTGTCTTTTTATCTTAAAAATATGTTCCAACAGCAAATTCAAATTGATCTATAAAAATATTCTTCAAATTAGAAATATTGTTTTGTTCATAAAATAGTAACATTGCTTTTTTATAATCAATAGAATCCACTGTTCTAAATGATAAAGGACAATAGCCATAATTCATTAAGATAGCATTACTAACAAGACGTGCCGTTCTTTTATTTCCGTCCATAAAAGGTTGAATGTAAGAAATCAATACTAAAGCAAGTAAAGCTTTTTCGAATACACTTTCCTTTCTATTTATCACATCGCATGCTTTTTTCAAAGCTTCTAAAATTTGAAACTCATTATCTAAGGGTTTATAATTCGTTCCAGATATACCTACTCTTCTTTTTCTTAAATTCTTTTCAATTGCTAATTCCTTTATTAAAATACTGTGAATATCCTCTATTTTTGAAACTGTTAATGGACTTAAATAATCTTTATGTTCTATTATAAAATCAAGTGCATCTTTATGATTTAATAGCATTACTGCTTCTTCTTTTGTTTTACCATAAGCTGTTTCCTTTTCCTTTAGCAATCTTTCGGTTTCTAAAAGAGTATATGTGTTTCCTTCTATTTGTGATGATTTCCAACTTAAATCAATAGCAAGTCTTTCTAATTCCTTCTTATACTCATTTTCTGATAGTTGAGATATGTTTTCTTGATATTCCTTTTGTAATGTTGCTAATTTTTTCAATTCTCCTTCAGTAAATAAATTGTATTTATCGAGGACTTCTGTAATTATATTAATATTGAAATTTTTAATTATTATTCGCTCGTCAATTTCTTTTTCGAAATACTTTTCTATATCAATCGGGCAAATAAGTTCATAAGCTGGAGATAAAAGATACTTTGTTCCTTTTCCCTGTCCTTTTGTCAATAAATAATTATCAGTTATTAAATCTGTTAGGATTCTCTTTAATGTTGAATAACTAAAAGAATCTCCAATGCTATCGTAAATTTCTTTAGATGAACATTGTTTCTTTTCTTTTACAATATCTATGATTTGTTGTTTTCTATTGTCAATCATTTTTTATTTTTAAGCTCACAAATATACTGTTTTTAGTTCAATATTTGATATTTTTGAGCTGTATATTTCATTCAAATGAGCCACAACGACAAATTTACCTAAGAAATATACAACATTCGTCCTATAAATCAATTATATACAGTTACAAAATTAATTAAAAATATTTGCAATTGCGAATGATTTGTTGAATTTTTTAAAAATGGTTGTTTTTCATTTTTAATGGTATGGGCTATGTGGAGTGTGGATTTTAAAGTACTTTACTTTCAATTTATTGCTAAATTTTATACTGGAAATCTTTCTATTTATTACTGTCGCCAGCTTTACGTATAGCTTTTGTTGTAGCCAGTTCTATTTCTTCAATTGTTGGTAATTCAGTTTTTATTTCTTTCGGAATTGCATTGCTAATTTCATATTCAGCTATTCCAATAGGTTGTGTCATTCCTCTTAGTGCATATTCTGCAATTATTTTAGATTTAGATTTACATAACAGTAATCCAATAGTTGGGTTTTCTGCTTCCGTTTTTAAACTATCATCTATTGCCGACAAATACAAATTCATTTTGCCAGCAAATTCCGCTTTAAATTCAATTGCTTTTAATTCGACCACAACATAGCACTTTAGCTTAATATGATAAAAAAGTAAGTCAATATAGAAATCTTGATTATCAATTTTTACAGGAACTTGTTGTCCGACAAATGAAAATCCAGTTCCTAATTCAAGTAAAAAGGAAGTTATATGTTTAACTAATTGTTTTTCTATGTCTTTTTCAAGTGCTTTTTCTTGTAATGTTAAAAAGTCAAATTTGTATGGGTCTTTCAGAGTTTCTGTTGCTAATTCAGAATGTGGGGAGGGTAGTGTTTCTGTGAAATTTGTAATTGCTTTTCCATGTCTTTCGTAAAAATTCAATTCTATTTGATGCAACAAAACTGAACGTGACCAATTGTTTTCATCGTTTTGTTTGAATAAAAAATAGCTTCTTCAATGGTTTTTTGACTTTGAAATTATCACGACATTATGTCCCCATGGAATTTGTCCAACAAGTTGTTGGATTTTTTCAGTATCTATATCTGATTGTGAATAAAATTCAAACCATTTTTTCATTGAAAACAAATTGCTTCTTGAAAAACCTTTTTGATTTGGGAACTCCTCTTTTAAATCTTTTGACAACTTTTCAACAACCGAACTCCCCCAATTTGCAGTATTTACTTTTTCAGAAATCGACTTGCCAATTGTCCAATACAAACTCATTAGTTCCCTATTAACCAAAATAGATGCTTTTATTTGAGTTCTTTGAATTAAGGTTTTTAGTTCATTTACCCAGTTAATGTATTCTGTATGTTTTTTTGTCAAACTCATAATTGCAAAAATATATCAATTTTTTCAATTTTTCTAAAAAATAATGGTTTCAATATTAGGAGTCGGTTTTCTTTTATAGCATCTGTATGGATTTGATAGTTTATTTTAGCAAGGGTGCGTTGCAGGTTCCATTCTAAGGATTTTGTTCTGCTTTCTTCATCTTTTAACCTTTGAAATTCAGTAATCAAGTAAAGTTTAAATTCAGGGCTTAACCATGAGCCAAATTCAAAAGCTATATCTTTGTGAGCATAAGTGCCACCATATCTTCCTGATTTAGAAAATATTCCTATTGCATTTGTTGTATCAACCCACTTTTTTGGGGACAAAATAAAACTGTTTAATCCTGCTTCTTTTCTAAACCTATCGAATTCGACAGGTTTAAAATAAGGATTGTTTATAAGTTCCCAAATTCCTAAAAATTCAACGGTATTTCTATTTCGCATCCAATTGTAAATAACCGTTTCGTCACCAAACGATTTTATCATATCTGTTAGCGAAATATAATCTGATTCGTTTTTCTCAATTATTGATATTTGAGTTTCTTTTACTATGATAGTTTTCTTACTCATTTTAAAAGATTAATTTTTAGCTGTTATTTGTTTTGTAAAATTTATTTTTTACAATAATTCAATAAAACGCATTTACAAAACTAATAAAAATTATTTGTTTTTGCGAATGATTTGGTAAATTTTTGAAAAAAGCTTGACAATCGACGACCTATACTTGCTCCAATACTTC
>DHVB01000038.1:6171-6467 GCA_002412425.1 Bacteroidales bacterium UBA5219
TTGTGTTGCCCTACGGGCAAGGCTTTTGATGGTCTAAATACCGCAGGCTGCGCCTACGGTTAATCACATGTTGTCCTACGGACAAACCCCTGATAATCTTATATTGTCCTTACGGACAATTATATATGTATGTGCTGTTTAAAATGTTGCAACACCCAAACACGATAAATTATGCTTGATTATCAAAGACTTAGAAAGTGTTGCAAAAAAAGTACGGAAAACAGGAAAATTATTTGTTTTTGCGAATGATTTGGTAAATTTTTGAAAAAAGCTTGACAATCGATGACCTATACTTG
>DHVB01000055.1 GCA_002412425.1 Bacteroidales bacterium UBA5219
TGTTACTGTTAGTGTGACTTGTCCAAGTAGTGCAACAGAAATGATAGTGCCTGCTTCTGGAAACAACTCATATACAACCTGTTCGGGACATTTATATGACAATGGAGGTGCTTCGGGTAATTATGCAAGTTCTTCTAATGGATATACTGTATTATATCCTGGAGTGGCTGGACAAGTAGTAAGAGTCTCTGGTACAATAACTTGCGAAGGTGGATACGATTATCTTACTATTTATAATGGTGTTGGAACAGGTGGAACTATTTTGTGGGGTGGAAGTTCGCATGGTTCTGGGACAAGTTGTTCTACATTTACTGTGCCTGCAATTACTTCAACAACTGGACCTTTGACAGTGAAATTTTATTCAGATGGTTCTAATAATTGTGCAGGCTTTGATCTAACTGTAAGTTGTGTTGTCTCAGCAGGAACTGGAGCAGATTGTGCTTCAAGTATTGCGTTCTGTACAGAGGATAATTATCTTTTCCCAGCATCAACAAATGTTACTGGTTACGGACAAGTTGGTTGTTTATACTCTACACCAAATCCTGCTTGGTATTATATGCAGGTTGGTAATCCAGGCGATATAATTATTTCTATATCTAGTGGTTATGATGTGGATTTTATAGCATGGGGACCTTATACTTCAGTAGATACTTATTGTTCAGAAATAACTATGGGTCCTTGTACTCCTACTTCATGTCCTAATAATACATCAAATCCTTCTTTTTATCCATATGGCGATATTGTTGACTGTAGTTATAGTGCTGCATCATCTGAAACAGTTCATATTCTTGGTGCACAAACAGGGCAAGTTTATGCTTTGTTAATTACAAATTATTCAAATCAAGTAACAAATATATCGTTCCAGCAATCTTCAGGTTCGGGAACAGCTGACTGTAGTATTGTTGCTCCACCAATTAGTAGTAATAGCGTGGTTTGCGTAGGCAACACTTTAGAATTGTATGTTACTTATTCGCAACCCGGTGCTACCTATCAATGGACTGGTCCAAATGGTTGGACTTCAAATCAAATGAATCCAACAAGACCAAATGCAACAACAGCTATGTCAGGCACTTACTCTATGGTTGTAACTATTGGTGGCTTAACGAGTGATCCAGTTACTACCCAGGTAACTGTTGCTCCGAATGTTACACCAACATTTAATGCAGTTGGTCCATATTGTCAAGGAGCAAGTATTCCAGCTTTGCCAACAACTTCTACAAATGGAATAACAGGTACTTGGAGCCCTGCAATAAATAATAATGCAACAACTACTTATACTTTCACTCCAAATGCTGGTCAATGTGCTAGCACTACAACTATGCAGATAGTTGTAAATCCACTTCCTAGTCCTAGTATAAATCCTAACCCAGCAACTATTTGTGCAGGAGGAAGTATTCAGCTTACAGCAAGCGGCGGTGCAACTTATAATTGGAGTAATAGCTCAACCTCTCCAAGCATAAATGTAAGTCCAGCAAGTACAACAACATATACGGTAACAGTTACTAGTGCTGCTGGTTGTTCTGCTAGTACAAGTCGTCAAGTAACTGTAAATCCACTTCCAACAGTTGCTGCAACTGTAGATTGTGGTTTAGGTGTTGGGCAAGGTGTTATTAATGTAACAAGCCCAACAGGAGCAAACTATCAATATAGTCTTAATGGTGGTAGCTTCCAATCTTCTCCAAGTTTTGGAAATCTAGCTAATGGCTCTTACACAGTAGTTGCAACTAATACAACTACTACTTGTTCTTCTCCCGAAAGTATAGTTGTTGTTGATTGTGGTTGTGCAAATCCACCTACAGTAACTTTAGCAACAACATCTGGCGAGATTTGCGGAATATCATCTCCTTTCACACTTGGTGGAAATACTTTTGGAGGTTCTGCTACAGCAGTTACACTTAGTCATAATGGAGGTGGTAATTTGAATATCACTTCTGCTACAAGTAGTCCATTTAGCTTTACTTATACTCCAGCAGCTTCTGATTTGGGTAATACTGTTACAATAATTGTTACAACCAATAATCCCATTGGACTTCCATGTACTGTAGAACAAAAAACATTAAGTTTAAATGTTTTAACACTACCTACAGTAGTAGTTGGTTATAACCCACCTGTTTGCGAAACAGGAACTTTAATTTTATCAGAAACAGGTGGTGCTGCAATAAATTGGAGCTGGAACGGACCAAATGGCTTTATTTCAACATCGCAAAATCCACAAATAAATAATGCAACTGCCGCAGCAAATGGTACTTATTCTGTAACTGTAACAGATGGTAACACTTGTACGAATACAGGTAGTGTATTAGTAAGCATAAGCCCAAATCCTGTTGCTAGTGCTACTTTTGCACCTATAGCATGTAATGGAGGTACAACAGTAGTAACCGTTAGTGCAAGTGGAGGAACTCAACCATATTCATACGGCTTAAATATTAGTGGTTCTCTTTATCCTGGTCAAATACATACAACCTTGGGAGCAGGAGTTTATGTTGCTTATGTTAGAGATGCAAATTCATGTATAGACACAACTTTAGTTATGATTACTAGTCCTGCACCTTTAGAAGTTTCATATGTTTTTGAAAATCCAAGTTGTAAGGGAGCTAGAAATGGTAGTATTGAAATTGCAGTTGCCGGTGGAGTAGAACCTTACTTATTTGAAACTAATAATGTTATTATTGATATACCATTATTTGTTGGATTAAGTGCAGGACGTTATGATGTAATTATTACAGATGCAAATAATTGTAGTTTTGAATTAGATGGCATAGTTTTGTCTGAATCTAATAAAGATTGTATAAGAATACCAGATGCATTTACACCCAATGGTGATGGAATAAATGATACATGGATAATAGAAAATATAAAGATGTTCCCAAGTACAACAATTTTTGTTTATAACAGATGGGGACAAGAAGTTTGGGTTGGTAATCCAGGCGAAGAATGGGATGGCAAACGTAATTCTAAACTTATGCCAGCTGGTACTTATTTATATCTAGTAGAATTGTACGATGGAAGTAAGCCTTATACAGGTACAGTTACTTTAGTTTATTAAAAAGATATTTTGCTGTAATAAGCAAGTGTAATTTTTGTTTTTCATAGTTTCCTCATTCAGGCTGTTCTGAAAATTGATAGAACAATGCTTGAATGAGGATTTTTGTTATTCCTTCAAATATCAGAAATTATTAGGGTACTATCGCTTATTGAGCGTAGTCGAAATGAGCGTATAAAAAAACGGGTAGCAATCACCACCCGTTTTACTTTTATTTTGTTATGCAATTATGAAAAAATTATACTATGCTTTTTTTAATTCAATAGTGAAGTGTCTCATTATAGGAGCTTCCCAAGTAATTTTATAGCCAGAAGTAATTTCGTGTCGTCTATCATAAACATTTTTAAGTGCTGCTGCAATATAATCCATATGACTATTTGTGTAAGAACGTCTAGCAACTGCTAATCTTAATAATTCTAATTTAGGATAACGATTTTCGCGAGTAACAGGGTCTCTATCGGCAAGAAGGGCTCCAATCTCAACGCCACGGATACCGCCTTCTACATAAATTTCTATTCCTAAAGTTTGTGCTCTAAATTCTTCTTTTGGAACATTTGGCAAAATTTTATTTGCATCAACAAAAATTGCATGTCCACCAATTGGATATTGAATAGGAACATTGTACTCAATAAGTTTGTTGCCTAAATATTCAACTTGTTTAATTCTTGTTTCTAAATATTCGAACTCTGTGCTTTCGTCTAATCCAACAGCTAAAGCAGCCATATCACGTCCAGCCATTCCACCGTAAGTTACATAGCCTTCGAACATAATATTAAAAGTACAAGCCTGACGATAAAGTTCTTCGCTACGGAAACCAATAAAACCACCAATGTTTACAAGTCCGTCTTTTTTAGAACTCATAGTTGCAAGGTCGGCGTATTTGTACATTTCAGCAACAATTTCTTTAATAGTCCAATCTTTGTAAGCTTCTTCTCTCATTTTTACGAAGTAAGCATTTTCTGCAAATCGAGCCGAGTCGTATAATACAGGAATATTGTATTTTTGACTTAATTCATAAACAGCTTTCATATTTGCTATTGACACAGGTTGCCCGCCCGAAGTGTTACATGTTACAGTTACAACAACACAAGGAATTTGTTCTCTAGGATATTTTTTATAAACGTCCTCTAACTTTTTTAAGTCTATATTTCCTTTAAAAGGGTGGTCTAAAGTTGTGTCAAAAGCTTCATCGATTGTACAGTCGATAGCAGTAGCTTTGCGGAATTCTATATGTCCTTTTGTAGTATCGAAATGAGAGTTTCCAGGCACAATCATTCCTTCTTTTTGTATTAAAACAGAAAACAAAACATTTTCGGCTGCACGTCCTTGATGTGTAGGAAGCATATATTCAAAGCCCATAAGTTGTTTAACTCTGTTTTTTAATTCAAAATAGCTACGAGAACCTGCATAAGCTTCGTCTCCCAACATTATTGCTGCCCACTGACGGTCGCTCATAGCACCAGTTCCGCTATCTGTAAGCATGTCTATAAAAACTTGATCACTTGAAAGTTTAAATAAATTATATTGTGCATCTTTTATCCATTGAGCTCTTTCTTCTTTTGTACTGCGTTTTATTGGCTCAACTACTTTTATTCTATAAGGTTCTGCAAATGGTAAATTCATAATTAAATTTTTTTAAAATTAATAAATACAAAAATAATAATCTCGATTTCTGGTTTTTGGTGAAATAAGCTTGAAAGAGCTTAAATGTAGTACGAATCTCGTTTTTTAATGTTTAAATAAACAAAGTTTGCAAGAATAGATATGAGTTTAATATCATTCATAAAATTCAATTTGAGCAAATTTAAAAAAAAATATGTAAAAATGCAACGCAAAAGCTCGAAAAATATATCAAATTGTTATCTAACATAAAATTTGCAAAAACTGAATTTATATTTTCAAACATTATTTTAAATGTTAAAATATCAATAAATTATGATAACTTTGAAAAGTTAATTTTTAACGAAAATATGAAAGGCTTACATTTTTCATCTATTATTATAATTTTATCATTGATTTCTTGTTCCAGCCCTACAGGAAAGTCGATGAAAGAGAATGGTTATGATAAAGATGACGATATTTTATTATTGAAACATGGAGGTAATGACAGTTCGGAATTATCTGATACAGATATGAGCTATGATTATTTTGAAGAGCCTATAATTCAGAGTTATACACAAAATTCTGATACATTGGTTATTTCTGAAGATTGTGTTATTTTCTTTTGGCCCGATAGTTTGGAGATAGAAGATTTAAAAATTAAAAACCCAAATTCTTATTCTGAAATTTTAGAAGAAATGATTTCTCTAGCTTCGGAAGTTGCAATTAGTTTAGATGCTGCCAATATCAAAAATTTCTTTTGCGATAAGGAGATTTTATTGATTAAAAATATTGATAGTCAAGAAATTATTAAAAGAAAAAAAGTGGACTTTAATATGGTTATTTTCAAATATGGAACTCAACCAGTTTTTTGTAATACTTTTGATTATAACAAAGATTCTTGTGCAAATATTTTTAACAAACCCTCAGAAATAATAGAATTAGATACTATTCAAGAACAGTTGTTTAATAAAGATGTTGAACACGATTAAATTAGGGATATTCAGAAATTGTT
>DHVB01000001.1 GCA_002412425.1 Bacteroidales bacterium UBA5219
CTGCATTAGCTTTTAAAGCTTGTCTTTCCATATACTTTTCAACCATCGTCCTAGTATCCTTTTCTATGTTTTTACAAGCAATGTTACTAGGTGCTTGTATAGCCTGAGCCATTGCAAACGATGCAAGAGCAACAAAAGCCATTAAAATTGTAAATTTTTTCATAATTTTAAAATTTAAATTAATACTTATTTTATTTTCTTATTCATTACAATATTAAAAAATATCAATTACAAAAATAATGTTTTTTTTTTATATACAAAAATTTTTATGCTTTTTTTTCAAAAAAAACTCGAAAACTTTAACAAAACTCGCATAAGCGCTAGTTTTTGCCAATAAAAATCCTCGTTTCCCATCTAGAAAACCAAGTTTTATAATATACATAGATATAAATTTATAAATTGGCTTTAAATAAAGCATAAGATATCCATAATTTTTTCCATTTTCAAAATCTTTTTGTGCCATTAATTTTGCATATTTAATAGTTTTTTGCTTATGAATTTCTTTGCTTTCGTAAGTAAAATGCAACAAATTTCCTTTTAAAAAACATTTTTTTGGAGGCTGAGAAAACACAATTTTCTCGTGTATTTTCCCTTCCCATTTTCCATAATTTTTATTCCAAATTCTATATTTTTTATCGGGATACCAACCACCAAACCTAATTGGTTTTCCACAATAATGATTTAAAAGATTAAACCCATAAAATTCATTTTCTCCAAATTCAATTTTTTCAATAGACGAACGTAATTTTTCAGAAATAACCTCATCTGCATCTATAGATAATATATAATCATATTTTGCAAAAGAGTTACCATAATTTTTTTGAGAGCTATAATCATCAAAATCTCTTACAAAAAATTTAACATTATATTGTTTACAAATCTCTTCTGTTTTATCTGTTGAACCTGAATCAACAACAACAATGTCATCGGTTAAAGTTTGTAAAGAATGTAAACATTTGCCTATGTTTTTTTCTTCGTTAAGAGTAATTATAACTGCACTTAGTTTTAGCATTTTTTACTTCAAAAATTTTATTTTACAAAAATAATAATCTAAATAAAATAAAAAAAATTTACATTTATATAATTAAAGCTAAGCACATATTTTTTATGCTATTTGCTCAAAAATTTCGACCTTTTGAACTTTAAAACTTTCAGCTGTCGTGTCCTATAGACAAACTTTTGATAAAGTGATGAAAGTTAATTTGCCACTGCCAACACCCTAGATGCTCGCTCAAACACCCCAGATGCTCGCTCAAACACCCCAGATGCTCGCTCAAACACCCCAGATGCTCGCTCGGATTTGCAATCCGAGTGCATGGTAATGTTACACTCGGATTGCAAATCCGAGCGAGCGGGGAGGATTACAAATCCGAGCGAGCGGGGAGGATTGCAAATCCGAGCGAGCGGGGAGGATTACAAATCCGAGCGAGCGGAGAAAATAAAAAATTTTACATTTATATAATTAAAGCTAAGCATATATTTTTTATGCTATTTGCTCAAAAAATTCGACTTTATGAACTTTAAAAACTTTACTAACTTTAAAAACTTATTTTGTAATTTAAACAACATAAAAAAAAATTTTTTTTTTACATCTATAATAAGTATTTTTGGAAAAATTTTAAAAAAACATAAAAATACGAAATTATGAATAAAATTATCACTGTTGAAGAAGCCGTTAAAAAGATAAATGATGGTATGACAATAATGATAGGTGGTTTTTTAGCTGCTGGTTCTCCCCATGCAATAATTAAAGGATTAGTTGAAAAAAACGTAAAAAACTTAACTCTCATTGTTAACGACACTGGTTTTGCAGATAAAGGAATTGGTTTATTAATATCCAATCGTCAAGTTAAAAAAGTAATTGCTTCGCATATTGGTACAAATACTGCTACTTTAGAGCAATTTAATAATAAAGAATTGGAAATTGAATTTGTTCCACAAGGTACTTTAGCAGAACGTGTTAGATGTGGCGGTGCTGGTTTGGGTGGTGTGCTTACTCCAACAGGTTTAGGTACTGTTGTAGAAGAAGGCAAACAAGTTATAAATGTAAATGGCAAAGATTATTTACTAGAAACTGCTTTACGTGCTGACGTTGCTCTAATTGGAGCAAGCATTGCCGATGAAAGTGGAAACTTGTATTACAAAGGTACTACTCAAAACTTTAATCCGCTTATGGCAACAGCTGCAGACCTTGTAATTGCTGAGACTAAAGAAATGGTAAAAATCGGCGAAATTGCAATGGAAAATGTTCATACTCCTGCTTTATTCGTTGATTATATTGTAAAATCTTAAAAAAAAGAAAATATGAAAACTACATCTATGATTAGACTAAGAATGGGCACAAACGATGCTCATTATGGTGGAAATTTAGTTGACGGAGCAAAAATGCTTCAACTATTTGGAGATGTTGCGACTGAACTATTAATTATTAATGATGGTGACGAAGGTTTGTTTGTTGCTTATGACAATATAGAATTTTTAGCTCCTGTTTATGCTGGCGATTTTATCGAAGCAACTGGCGAAATAGTTAGCCAAGGAAACAGTTCTAGAAAAATGGTTTTTGAAGCAAAAAAAGTTATCAAACCTCGCACAGATATTAGTGCTTCTGCTGCTGACTTTTTAGAAGAACCTATAGTGGTTTGTCGTGCTAGCGGAACTTGTGTTGTTCCAAAAAATTGTCAAAGAAAAAATAAATAAATTATTATGGATAAATTAATTATTACAGCAGCAATATGTGGTGCAGAGGTTACAAAAGAACATAACCCAGCTGTTCCATATACTGTTGAAGAAATTGTTAGAGAAGCAAAATCGGCGGTTGATGCTGGAGCAGCTATTGTTCACCTTCACGTTCGCGAAGACGACGGCACTCCAACTCAAAGCAAAGCAAGATTTAAAGAAAATATAGACGCTATTTTAAAAGCATGTCCAGAAGTAATTCTTATTCCATCAACTGGTGGAGCTGTTGGCATGTCGCCTGAAGAAAGACTTCAACCAACCGAATTGCCAATAGAAATGGCTACTTTAGATTGTGGCACATTAAATTTCGGCGACGAAGTGTTTGAAAATACTCTTCCAATGATGAGAGCTTTTGGAAAAAGAATGATAGAAAGAAATATTAAGCCAGAATACGAATGTTTTGAAATGGGACACGTAGAAGCGGTTCTTGATATGGTTAGAAAACAACAATCGCCTGGTGCACCTTTACATTTTAACTTTGTACTTGGCGTTCCAGGTGCAGCAAAAGCAACTATCAACAACTTAGTATGGATGGTAAATGCTATTCCACAAGGTTCAACTTGGTGTGCTACCGGAGTAGGAAGACACGAGTTTCCTTTAGCAGCTCATGCAATTGCAATGGGTGGACATGTAAGAGTTGGCTTCGAAGATAATCTTTACCTTGAAAGAGGAGTTTTAGCAAAATCAAATGGCGAATTAGTTGCTAAAGTTGTAAGAATGGCTAAAGAATTAGGACGTGAAGTTGCTAATTTTGCCGAAGCAAGAGAAATTTTAGGTTTAAAACAAAAATAAATTTTAATTAATTTTTAAATATATGCAAAAAAAAGGAAATAAATATGGCTTACATAGAGTAATTGAGCCAATAGGAGTATTGCCACAACCAGCAAAAAAAGTAAATAATAATATGGACGAAATATGGGATAACGAAATCCTAATTGATGTTCAAACTTTAAACGTTGACTCTGCAAGCTTTACTCAAATTAAAGAACAAGCAGGTGGCGACAAAGCCAAAATTGCAGAAATAATGCTTGATATAGTTGCTAAACAAGGTAAACACCGCAATCCTGTAACAGGTTCGGGTGGTATGTTACTTGGAACAGTTGAAAAAATTGGAGATGCACTAAAAGACAAAATTGACCTTAAAGTTGGCGATAAAATTGCAACTTTAGTTTCTCTTTCTTTAACTCCACTTAGAATTGATAAAATTAAAGAAATACGTCCTGATATTGACCAAGTTGACATAGACGGAAAAGCAATTTTATTTGAAAGTGGTATTTACGCAAAAATTCCTAATGATATGCCAGAAGGTTTAGCTCTTTCTGCTCTTGACGTTGCAGGCGCTCCTGCTCAAGTTGCTAAATTAGTAAAACCCGGAGATACAGTATTAATCATAGGTGCTGGCGGAAAATCTGGAATGCTTTGCTGCTACGAAGCTAAAAAACGTGCAGGCGTAACTGGTAAAGTTATAGGCATAGGACATAGCGAAAGAAGTACAAAACGTATTATGGACTTAGGTCTTTGCGACCATGTATTTTCAGCAGATGCAACACAACCAGTTCCTATTTTAGAAAAAATTGAAGAACTTACTAAAGGCGAAATGTGCGATGTAACAATCAATAACGTGAATATTGAAGATACTGAAATGACAAGTATTCTTTGCACAAAAAATAGCGGAACAGTTTATTTCTTCTCAATGGCAACATCATTTACAAAAGCAGCTCTTGGAGCAGAAGGTGTTGGAAGTGATGTTACAATGATTGTAGGAAACGGCTACACCAAAGGTCATGCTGAAATTACTTTGCAAATTTTAAGAGAAAGCGAAAAACTAAGAAAAGTTTTCAACGAATTGTACGCTTAATAGATGATAAAATATTAAAATACAATAACTTTGGCACAAATCAGTGTCTAATATAAGACATAAAAATTAAAATAAAATGAACGAAGGAAGAAAAAAAATGTTTCCAAACGCAACAGATGAACAATGGAACGATTGGAAATGGCAGGTGAAAAACCGAATCGAAACTTTAGACGAGTTAAAAAAACATATTAAACTCACTAAAGAAGAAGAAGAAGGTGTTGCCAAGTCTTTAAAAACATTAAGAATGGCAATCACACCGTATTATTTAAGTTTAATTGATCCAAAAGATAAAAATTGCCCTGTACGCAGGCAAGCAATTCCGACAGGAGCTGAAACTCATCAGTCTGCTGCTGATTTGCTTGATCCATTAAGCGAAGATGAAGATTCTCCTGTTCCTGGTTTAACACACCGCTATCCCGACAGAGTTTTATTTTTGATTACTGATATGTGCTCAATGTATTGCAGGCATTGCACTCGTCGTCGTTTTGCTGGACAAACAGATAAGGCTAGCCCAAACGATAGAATTCAACAAGGTATCGACTATATCGCAAGAACACCACAAGTAAGAGACGTGCTTCTTTCTGGTGGCGATGCTTTAATGGTTTCAGACAAAATGCTTGAATCTATAATTCAACGTTTAAGAGAAATTCCTCATGTTGAAATTATTAGAATAGGAACTAGAACTCCTGTTGTTTGTCCTCAAAGAATTACAGACGATTTGGTGAATATGCTAAAAAAATATCATCCAATTTGGCTAAACACTCATTTTAACCACTCAAAAGAAATTACTGCAGAATCTGCTGAAGCTTGTGCTAAATTAGCAGATGCAGGAATTCCTTTAGGAAATCAATCCGTTTTGTTGCGTGGCGTTAACGATTGCGTTTACACAATGAAAGAATTAGTACAAAAATTGGTTAAAATTCGTGTTCGTCCTTATTACATATATCAATGCGACCTTTCTATGGGACTAGAACATTTTAGAACTCCAGTTTCTAAAGGAATAGAAATTATTGAACATTTACGCGGACATACTTCTGGTTATGCTGTACCAACTTTTGTTGTTGATGCACCAGGTGGAGGAGGAAAAACTCCTGTTATGCCAACTTATATAATTTCTCAAAGTCCAGGCAAAGTTGTTCTTAGAAATTTTGAAGGTGTTATTACAACATACACAGAACCAACAGATTACAAAGAAGAATGTTGTTGCAAAGATTGTAAAGAAAAAACTAAAAACGAAGGTGTTGCTTCATTATTAAGAGGCGAACAGCTTGCGTTAGAGCCTAAGGAGCTTGCTCGAAAAAAACGATTCTAAAATATAACGGTGTTTCATAAGTGTCAAACTGCTACATTGAGTTAAAAGTTAAAAGCGATGCACTGAACGTAGTTGAAGTGTTAAAAGTCGAACCGAGTTTACGAGCTCACCGAAGGTAAAGTTTGCATTTGAACATTTCTGAGACACCTTTTTTTTCGATATAGTTTGTTTTAAAATAATTATTTTCCAAGTATTCCACAAATTCAAAATTTCTTATTAATTTTGGGCAATTATTTTTAAACACTAAAAATTGCCTTTCTTAAAAGAAATATTAAAATACAAAAGCCTTTCTATTATAGGTACAGAAAAAAACACTGGCAAAACTGAGTGTTTAAATTATATTATTCAATCTTTAAAAAATTCAAATAAAACAATTGCAATAACATCTATAGGAATAGATGGAGAAAGTGTTGACGCTGTTACAGAAACTCCTAAGCCTGAAATAGAAATTTATAAAAACAATATCTTTTTAAGCTCTGAAAAACACTTTTTACAAAAACAAATAACAGCCGAAATTTTAGATGTTTCTGAAAAACAAACTTCGCTAGGACGCTTGATTACAGCTAGAGCTATGGACACAGGTAAATTAATTTTTTCTGGTCCGCCCGACACAAAATGGTTGAAAGAAGAAATTCAAAACTCACAAAAATATGGAGTTGATTTATTCTTAGTTGATGGAGCATTGTCTCGTAAAAGCACTGCCTCACCATCGGTTACTGAAAGCATGATTTTAACAACCGGTGCAGCACTTTCGGCAAATATTCCAACTTTGGTAAAAAAGACAAAATTTATATGTGATTTAATTGAACTGCCAGTTTTTGAAACCAATTTAACAAACGAACTTTTACAAATAAAAAACGGTCTTTGGGCTATTGATTCAGATAATATTATTCACGATTTAGATATAAAATCCACTCTACTACTTGACAAAGCAAAAGATAAACTTTACTCAAAAGGTTGTGTGATTTTTGCTAGCGGAATTATTACTAATAATATCTTAGAGTTTATGAGAATTCAAAAAAACATAAAAGAAACAATTCTTATTGTAAAAGATTTTACAAAGATTTTTGTTAGTCAAGAAAAATATAATTCGTTTACAAAAGCTGGCGGAAAGATTATGGTTTTGTTAAAACCAAACCTAATTTCTATTTGTGTAAACCCATGGTCTCCAAGAGGAATTGTATTAGATTCTCAAAAACTTAGAGAAGAACTTTTTAAAGCAATTAATTTACCTATTTACGATATAAAAGCACTTGATTAATGAAAAGTTTTAGAAAATATATAAGCGAAATTGCAGGATTAAGATTCGTTTATGAAAATCTTGAACTAAACTCCTCTGCGGGTCGAAAAAAACTGCTTAAATCTCAACTTTTTACCAAAGAGTTTGAATTAACAGTAAATATTCAAGCTTTAAGCGAAATTTATGATTTTATACAAGATAAAAAAAACAAGAAAATTGTTTCAGATATTTGCACTACTTTAAATCAAGTTAATGATATTTCGGCAAGTATTAATAATATTAGATTCAACAGAGTTTCTGACGATATAGAGCTTTTTGAAATAAAAAAATTCTGCATTAATTCTCAAAAAATTCTCAAACAAATATCTCCATTTGATTTTTCATTAATTTTACTCCACGATTTAAGCGAAGTAATAACAATTTTAGACCCTCAAAACACTGGGATTCCAGCTTTTTATATTTATTCCGACTATAGTCCAGAATTAGCTCAACTTCGCAAAGAAAAAGACAAAGCAAAAACTCCTGAAGAAGCTGAAAATTTAAGATTAAAATGTGTAGAAATTGAAGATAAGATTAGAGAAAATTTAAGTAAACAATTAGCAAATTACGTAAACAAGTTAGAATACAACTTAAATCGCCTTGCAGATTTTGACATTTTAATTGCGAAAGCAAAATTTGCTGTAAAATTCAGATTAACAGAGCCAAAAATTACAAAAGAAAAGACTATTTACAAAGGTTTATTTAATCCTCAAATAAAAACTATTTTAGAAAGCCAAAATAAGAATTTTCAAGCTATAGATATAGAGATTTTCCCATTTCCAACTTTAATTACAGGTGCTAATATGTCGGGAAAATCTGTTTTGCTAAAAACCGTTGCTCTCTCACAATTTATGTTTCAATTTGGATTTTTTGTGCCTACTCAAAATGCCGAAATTATTCTTGTTGAAGAAATTTTATTAAACATTGGCGACAATCAAGATGAGCTAAACGGTCTATCGTCTTTTGCTGTAGAAATTCTAAATATAAACAAGATTATTTCTCATGCAAAATCAGGTAAAAAAATCTTAGCACTTATTGACGAACCTGCTCGCACAACAAATCCCGACGAAGGTAAAGCTATTGCAAATGCAATTGTAGAAATACTCACTGAATTGAAAGTAAATTCCTTAATTTGCACACATTATAGTGGAATTAAAGCTAACAAAAAACTTAGAGTAAAAGGATTGCAAAATATTTCAGATAATGAAAATATAAATATCGAAAACATAAACGATTTTATGGATTACTCTCTAATTCAGGTTGATGAAGAAAAAGCTCCAGCCGAAGCCATTAGAATTGCCGAAATTCTTGGTGCCGACAAAGACTTTATTGAAAAAGCAAAAAAAGAAGTAAACAATATTTAACGTTTTTGTAATAAGTTTGTAATTCTTATTATTTTTGTTTGATAAATAAAAATAAAATAAGCAATATTTATAAAAAAATATATTAACTTTACACTCAATATTATAAATTTTTAAACTAACTAAAAATATTTTTTATGAAACAATTTTTTAAATACACACTTGCTAGTTTACTTGGCAGTATTTTAACCTTTGCAATTTTAATTGGAATTTTAATTGCAATTATTTCAGCTTTTGTAGCTGGCTTTAGCGAACAAGAAGCAATAATCGATGACAATTCTGTTTTAAAGTTAAGACTTGCAACAGATATTCCCGACAAAGCTTCCGACAATCCATTTAGTAATATTGATTTTATATCAATGACTTCGACTAAAACTATGGGATTGAATAATATTTTAAAAAATATTGAAAAAGCTAAAAAAGACGATAAAATTAAGGGAATATTTTTGGACGTAGGAAGCATTCCTTCTGGTTTGGGAACTGTAGAAGAAATACGTAATAAACTTATTGATTTTAAAGAATCTGGGAAATTTATAATCGCGTATTCATCGGGTTATACACAAAAATCATATTATCTTGCTAGCGTTGCAGATAAAATATATTTGAATCCTGAAGGTTCTTTTGATTGGAAAGGGCTTTATTCTCAAGTAATATTTTTTAAAGGAGCTTTAGATAAATTAGGCATAGAAGCACAAATTTTCCGTCATGGACAATTCAAATCAGCTGTTGAACCATTTTTTACTGACAAAATGAGCGAAGCTAGTAAGTTGCAAACAATAACTTTAATTCAAAGTATTTGGGACGACATGTGCACAAAAATTTCTAAATCAAGAAATATAGAAATCGAAAAATTAAATCTTATAGCAGATAGCTTGTGGGCTTATGATGCCAAAACTGCAAAAGAATACAAGTTTGTTGATGGGCTAGTTTATTATGACGAAGTTTTAGCTGAATTAAAAACAATGTCAAAGTCTGAAGAAGACCCAGAAGATTTTATTGTAAGTTTAAGCGATTATGCAAGTGTAAAAATTAAGACACCCGCAAACAATTCAAAGGACAAAATAGCAGTAATTTTTGCTGAAGGCGAAATTATTGACGGTGGAAAAAGCGAAGGTTCACTTGCTGGCGACTGGATGGCAGAAATTATTCGAGAAGTAAGAGAAGACGAAGACATTAAAGCTGTAGTATTAAGAGTAAATTCTCCTGGAGGTTCTGGATTGGCTTCTGACATTATGTGGCGTGAAATAACTTTAACAAAAGAAAAGAAACCTGTAGTTGTATCAATGGGAAATCTTGCTGCATCGGGAGGTTATTATATCGCTTGTCCTGCAAACTATATTTTCGCTTTACCAAGTACATTAACTGGTTCTATTGGAGTTTTTGGTATGCTTCCAAATGTTGAAAAACTAATGACAGAAAAACTTGGTATAACTGTTGATGGCGTTGGCACAAACGCACAATCTGACTTTGGACAAATAACTAGAAAAACCACAACTAGCGAAGCTAATCTAATACAAAATCAAGTTGAAGAATTTTATGATACATTTATACAAAAAGTTGCTGACGGAAGAGGTTTAACAAAAGCTGAAGTTGATTCAATTGGTCAAGGTAGAGTGTGGAGTGGACTTAATGCTATAGAAATTGGCTTAGTTGATGAAATTGGCGGATTAAACGATGCTGTAGCCAAAGCTGCAAGTCTAGCTAATCTAAGCGAGTACAGACTTATAGAATATCCACAAAAAGAAGATGCTTTTGAAACATTTATAAAAGACTATAACAAAAATGTTACTGAAAAAGTAATTAAAGAAACACTAAATAAAAACTACAAATTTTGGCAAATAATTAAAAATGCTCAAAATATGTCTGGAATTCAAGCTAGAATGGAATATGAACTAGAAATAAATTAAAAAAACTTGAATTTCTAAGTCTAACTTTTTAATAAGTTAATTTGCTTCTTTTATAAGATATTTTGTGAGATTGTTGAATTTACGCTTCATCAGTTTTGCCATAAAAATATTGAATCCAATCTTGATATCTATCTTGTGCCGAAAGACAAGTATCTATTAAATAAGCTCTTACAGAATTAAATTCTCTCAAAC
Organism: Bacteroidales bacterium UBA5219; assembly: GCA_002412425.1. Lineage (GTDB taxonomy): Bacteria > Bacteroidota > Bacteroidia > Bacteroidales > ML635J-15 > Bact-19. Next base: position 10,646 of record DHVB01000001.1, read on the forward strand.
CTCTGTAATAAAATAGTTTATGTCTCTCGTCGATAATAAATGGAATTATATTATTTCGTAGGCATTCTCGGAACATTATCAATCGTCCTACTCTACCGTTGCCGTCTTGAAACGGGTGAATTTTCTCAAAACGATAATGATATTCTACAATAGGGATATTCGTTAAATTCAAAA
>DHVB01000085.1:0-736 GCA_002412425.1 Bacteroidales bacterium UBA5219
ACCAAAGCGTATGAGAATTTTGGCTTCTTGGACACCTAGCAATCCTAGTGATCCTTGTAATAATAGCGGTTCTGGAGAATATGAAGACTATAAATTTATAGTAATAGAAAATCCTTGTGATAATATTACTCCTATGAGCTGTGGTGCAACTTATAATGCTACATTGTATCCTAACAGTGGTGCTTGGACTAATTATACAGATGTTAGTTGGAGTTATCCTGGCTCCGAACAAGTTTGGAGTTTTACTGCTCCTACAACAGGTTCTTATACATTTAACTTAAATGAAGGAAGTGAAGATGCAGACTTCTTTTTAATGTCAGCCTGTGACCCGAACTCTACTAATCTATCGAACGGCTATTGGTATGGCGGTAGTAGTGGTAGCTCTAATACTGTAACATTAACAGGAGGTGTAACTTATTATTTAATAGCAGATTTATTTTCTTCAAGTGCATCAACAACAGTTACTGTAAGTGTAGATTGTCCTCCACCACCACCAACAGTAAGTTCTAATAGTCCTGTATGTGAAAATAGCACATTAAACTTAAGTACTACAATGAGTGGTGCTACAAGTTGTAATTGGAGTGGTCCAAATGGATTTACTTCTACTTCTTCAAGTCCATCAATATCAAATGTAAGTTTAGCAGCGGCTGGCACTTATTATGTTACAGTAACTGCTTCAAATGGATTAACAGCAGGTGGTTCTACAACAGTAACTGTTACTCCAAATGCTTCAGCA
>DHVB01000085.1:940-1187 GCA_002412425.1 Bacteroidales bacterium UBA5219
TTTCGGCTGGAACAACACCACAATGTATTGGTCAAACAACAACTTATACAGTTTCAGGAGTAGTATTAGGTGGCGGAACAGGTGCATGGAGCAGCAGTAATACATCTGTGGCAACTGTAAACGCAAGTACAGGACTTGTTACCGCAGTGGGTGCAGGAACATGTAACATAATATATACTGTAAGCGGTGGTTGTAGTGGAACAAAAACATCACAAGCATCTTATACTGTTACTCCAAATGCTTCAGC
>DHVB01000085.1:1390-10950 GCA_002412425.1 Bacteroidales bacterium UBA5219
AGGAACTGTTTCGGCTGGAACAACTCCTCAATGTATTGGTTCAACAACAACATATACAGCCAACGGAGTAGTGTTAGGTGGAGGAACTGGCGTATGGAGCAGTAGTAATACTTCGGTTGCAACTGTAAATTCTTCTGGTCTTGTTACCGCAGTAGGAGCAGGAACTTGTAATATAACATACACAATAACAGGCGGTTGTGGCGGAACAAAATCTGCGTCAGCAAGTTATATTGTTAATGCTGACCACACTCTCAGTTCAGCAAGTAGCGAGTCTGTTTGCATCAACACTGCAATTTCAAATATTCAAATAAGTTTTGGTGGCGGAGCTACAAGTGCAAGCGTTTCAGGTTTACCTAATGGAGTAAGCGCTTCTATTTCAGGCTCTACATTAACAATAAGTGGTGTGCCAACTCAAAACGGAGTTTATAATTATACGGTAACAACAAGCGGAAACGCTTGCGCGACTGCTAGTGTTAACGGCACAATCACTGTTAATCCTCCCTCAACCACAGGTTTAACTCTCGCAACTAACGATTACTTGTGGTATGGCAAAAGTGGAACAGATTGGGGAACTGATGCAAACTGGCTAAAATATAATGGAAGTAATTTTGAAACAACATCAATTCCTACAAGTACTAACAATGTTATAATAAGCAATATTTCAGGCACTTGTAATTCTGCAAATCAACCTGTGGTAAGCTTGGCAAACGGAGTTTGTAATAATTTGTTTATTGCTTCAGGAGCTTCTGTGTCTATGTCAAATGCTCAAACCTTGAATATCAAAGGCAACTGGACAAACACCGGCACTTTTACAGCAGGCGACGGTACTGTTATATTTAATGGTACAAGTCTTCAAGTTATAAAAGCAGGCGGTTCTGCATTTAATAATGTGAAGTTTGAGAATAGTGCAGGCTTTAATGTTAATGAAGCTATGACAATCAACGGGAATGCAGATTTTAATAATGGAATTGTGAACTTTATGACTGCTGGTAGTTTAACATTTAGCAATTCTGCCACATCTAATATTGGCAACTCAACTAGTTATGTTAACGGAATAATTACCAAAACAGGAAGCTCAGCCTTTAATTTTGCCACAGGTGATGGAGTATATTGGGGTCCTTGCGGAATTGCAGCACCAAGTGCAAGTTCAACAATTACCGCACAATATGTTCACTCGGCAGGTCCGCTTAATTGGACTTTCGCTTATATGTGTCCTGCATCTAACTTGCACCATACAAGCGGAGTAGAACATTGGCTGTTAACAAGCAATGGATCTACACCTGCTGTAACACTTTATTGGAATGATGAAAGTGGAGTAGTTAACTCTAATGAACTTGTTGTAGCACATTATGATGAAGCGAATTCTTGTTGGGAAAACAAAGGCGGAAGTGTTTCCAGTAATTCAGTTACTTCAACAATTCCATTTAATGGATATAGCCCAATAAGTATAGGAACTTTAAGCTCAATCAATCCTTTGCCTGTGGAATTACTAAGTTTCACTGCCGAATGTAATAATAATAGCGAAGTTCTTTTAGCTTGGACAACAGCCAGCGAAATTAATAACGATTATTTCGAGATTCAACGTTCAACTGACGACTTAGCTTGGGAGGTAATTGAAACAGTACAAGGTGCTGGATTTTCAAATACAAGTTTAAATTATGATTATTTAGACAGAGAAAATCCAAACGCAAATACTTATTATCGCTTACGTCAGGTTGATTATGATGGAAGATCTAAATTTTCGGATATAATTTCTATTCGTTGCGAAAATAATATGGAAAAACCTACAATCTCAATTTACCCAAATCCATTTAATTCTATATTAAATATTGAATTTAAAAATTGGGACATGAAATCTGCTGAAATTGAACTGGTTGATATTACTAGCCGAACTATAAAAACTTGGAAATTAGAAAATACTTTACAAAACTTTGTTTACGAAGTAAATCTAAGTAATCTAAATCCAGCAATGTATATGCTCAAGATTAAAACTTCTAGTGGGGTGATTATGAGGAAGATAGAAAAATAATAATTAGTTTTGAGTTTTTAGTTTTTAGTTTTTAGTTGGGAGATTTTAAAAACTTCACAATGGTAAAATTTCTTTAGTGCAGGGTTTGTCTATACTTGCTTCGCAGAATTTACAAGCCCACTGAAAACAAAAGTTTTTAAAATTTCCCACCCACTCTGCACTTACCAACTAATAACTCAAAACTAAAAACTCAAAACTCTTTTAACTGATAAAGTATCGCCACAAAACTCTTGCTCCAACATTTTTGCCCTATCATTTCCAAGTTCTGCTGATTGCTTAAAATCTTTACACGCACTTACTGTATCACCAATTTGAATATTTAATAATCCTCGTCCTAAAAGTAAACTTTCGTTCTTACCAAGTTTATCTAATGCTTGATTGTAAACATCTTTTGCTTCCGAAAACTCTTCATTTAAGTGATAAATTAATGCAAGTCTTTCATAAATTTCATAATTGTTTGGAATAACTTTTATTGCTTGTTCTAAATATAAAATTGCTTTCGGCTTTTGACCAGTATTTAACATTTTTTCAGAAATATATAAGACAAAATTTAATATGTCCACTTCGCTTATGGCTTTATTCTCAGACTTTTCAAACAAAACACTATCAATGCTTAGTAAATTTTCTACTCGCTTAATATTATTTAATGCGTCTTGATAATCTGGATTTAGCTCAACTGCTTTCTTATAGTCACTTAAAGCTCCTATGAAATCGCAAAATTGCTGACGAACCGCTCCCCTATTGTTATACGCTGCTGAGTTTGCTGAATCAAGTAAAATTGACTTATCAAAATCGTCAAGTGCTAAAGTATAGTTCCCTTTTGCATAATGAATTCTTCCCCTATTATTATAATACATAAAATCCTCTTTTAGATTTATTGCTTTATCTAATAGTTTTTCAGCATTATCAATATCATTCGCTTCTGTAAAATTAGCTAAAGCCAAACTATACATAGCAAAATGATTTTTTGGATTTGCCTTTAACGCTTTCTCCCAAAGAGTAAAAGAATTTTTCCAAGTGTTTTTATCTTGATGGGTTGTATATGACATAAATATTACTGACAAACCAATAATTCCGAAAACAATTTTACCCTTTTTTTTTTCTATAAAATAATCTGCAAGTAATGCTATTATTAAAAATAAACCTATGTAAGACAAATAAGTATAGCGGTCTGCTGCCAAAACTCTACCTTCGATAGGAATTATGTGAAGTACAACACCAATGTTTATTAAAAAGAATAAAACTCCAAACCAAACTATGCGATTATTTCTAAAATATTTTATTAAAACATAAAGCGAAATTCCCATAATTAGTAAAATTATGCCTAAATCGAAAAACATATAATTTGGCAAAGAACCATCTGCTAGACGACTTGGGTAAGGTATCATTGGATCTTGAGATTTTAGTAGAAAAAATCTACTTAAATAATACAATAAACTTGAACCAAGAAGTAAAAAGCGTTCAGCAAAATTAAAATATGAAGGATGCCCTGCATCTATATTCCATAATCGTGGAAAATATTTTATTATATATTCATGTTGAAAAACTGCAATAAGTGCAATAGCAATTAAAGCAATTATCAAAATATTATAATTTCTATGCGGGAATAATTTAGTAAAAAACAATTTTATTTTTTTAGATGTTTCTTGAAAAAATATTAAAAACAAAATTAAAAAGTAACCAAACCAAAGAAGCACCTCTGATAAGACTAGTGCTGATTTGTAAGACATGTAATGCCAAAGGGCTTCTTTTATATAAGTTTTTAAAAATAAAATTATGAAAAAAAGTACTATGCTAGATATAATTTTCGCCCAAATATTTTTTTTCATAATTGCAAACATTGGTTTATAAACTTTTACTACTATGACAAATAACAGAATTATTAATATTATTTTAAATAAATCAACTATTAATAAAAAGATTATTAACTTTTCTAATAAGCTTGAAAAACTAAATTTTCTATACTCTAACCAATCTATTAGAAAAAACACAAAAGGTAAAGCAATTGCCTGTATTTTTGATAAGCTAGCTAAATAAACCAACAATCCTGTGAGTCCGAACATTAAGTACTTTAAATGCTGTTTTTCGATTTTTAGAAATTTCAAATAGCTAAGAATTGACAGCAAGCTAAACAATACAAAAAGCAAATCTTTACGACCAGTAACCCACGCTATTGGTTCAACAAACGCAGGATGAACAGCAAAAAAAACACTAACAATCAAAGGTGCAAATCTGTTTTTAGGAACAAGTCTTTTTATTAAAATAAAAACAAAAACAACATTTAATAAATGTAATATTAAATTATCAAGATGATAATATTTTGGATTATATCCAAAAACTTGATATTCAAGCATAAAAGACCATAAAGCCAAAGCTTTATATCTATCTTTCTGATAATGTTTAGTAAAATTTTCTACACTTAATTCTGTAAAACTTGAATCTGTACCAATATTTTCATCATCATCCCAATTAACAAAGCTAAAATTTTTTACACCCAAAAACACAAAACTAGTAAAAACTAATATTGCTAAAAGAAGAATTTTATCCCTTTTTTTTGGCTGCAAAAATTTATTGTGCATAAGATTACAAAACAAAGATCAAAATAAAAGTATAATTAAGGTGTCTTATAAATATTCAAATGTAAGGCATCTGAGATTGAGGACGAAGGAGCGTACAAGAGGTACGTGACTGAGTCCGAATATCGAATGCAACGCAGCAGTTGGATATTTATAAGACACCGTTTATTTTCAATTCACAATTTTCATTTCCTCAATAAGATTCTTAGCTCCTGCATATTTATCAATAATAAACAAAGCATATCTTACGTCAAGATTTATACATCTTTGTAAATTTTCTTCAAAATCAATATCTCCTGACATTGCTTCGCTATTTCCGTCAAAAGCTAATCCTATTAAATGTCCATCACCGTTAATAACTGGAGAACCTGAATTTCCGCCAGTAATATCGTTATTGCTGATAAAACAAACTGAAAGTTCGCCTTTTTCGTTTACATAAGGACCAAAATCTTTTGCTTTATATAGTTCTTTAAGTCTTGCTGGAACTTCAAACTCTGTGCTTTCTGGGTCTTCTTTTTGCATAACTCCTTCTATAGTTGTATAGTAATCGTAAGTAACACCATCGCGAGGATCATATTTTCTTACTTGACCATAAGTTAAACGAATGCTTGAGTTCGCATCAGGAGCCATAAGTTTTCCCTTATTCATATTTAAAATTCCTTCGGTAAAAATTCTTGAGCCTTTATCTATATCATCTGAGTTTTTCCAGTATTGAGTGTTAACTTCACGATATTTACTCAATATGCTTATTCCTGTGCTAAGAACTAAATCTTTTTGCAAAGTTTTTAAATTTGGATTTTCTAAAAATGCAAATAATTTTTCTTTAGTCGCAAATACAGACTTATTAAACATATCGTTTACATATTTATCAAAATTAAGTTTGTATTTTTTCTCAATAGTGTTAAAGAAATCTGGATGATATGTTTTGTCTAAATTATTGTAAACGTAATTAAATAAAGCTATTTCAACTTTCTTTTCTGTATCTGGATTATAGTCTTTATAGAAAGATTCTGCTTCTTGCTTAATAGCTTCAACTAATTTATTAATTCTTTCTTCATCTTTAGATTCTAAAGCACTTAATAATCCTGAACATTTATATGCAAAAAATGGCAATTCTGGTCCAGAAATTAATCCTTCAAGCAAATACATTCTTGCTACTGCATAATCATATCTATCTTTATAGCCTTTTTCAAGCAAATTTAAAGCTTCTTTATATTTTGGGTCGGTATTAACTTTTAAATATTCTGCTTCTATTTCTTTTTTAATTTGCATAGTATTTAAATGTTTCAAAGCTTTATTTTGTTGTTCGCTGTATTTCCAATAGTTTGATGTAGAAGCATATTTTGAAGCATATTGAATTTTTGTTTTTTGGCTTGCTCTCATTTCTGCTCTTAAAACCTTAACTTTCACATCTCTAATTTCAAATCTAAGTTTATTTGTAACATTCATAGTTTCTTCCAAGCCAAAAGATGTGATATATCTGTTTGTTGTTCCTGGAAAACCTATAATCATTGCAAAATCGCCGTCTTTAACGCCTTTGTTACTTACAGGTAAAAAATGTTTAGGTTTAAGAGGAATATTTTCTTCAGAATATGGTGCTGGGTTGCCATCAGGACCAGTATAAACTCTAAACATAGCAAAGTCGCCTGTATGACGGGGCCACATCCAGTTGTCGGTGTCGCCACCAAATTTTCCAATAGAAGATGGAGGAGCGCCAACTAAACGCACATCTTGATAAATTACATAAACAAATAAGAAAAACTGATTATTGTTAAACATATCTGTTACATAAGCTTTGTAAGGAGTGCCTTCTACAGCTTTTGCAGAAAGAGCTTCGCCTTCTTTATCAATTATTTCTTGTCTTTCTTTTTCACTCATTCCATCGTTAAGTTTTGACAAAATTTGTTCGCTTACATCTTCAATACGAACTAAAATAGAAGCGGTGGTTCCTGGATTTGCTAATTCTTGATCTTGTGAATATGCCCAAAAACCATCTTTTAAATAATCATGTTCAACTGTTGAATGAGATTGGATCATTCCATAACCGCAATGGTGATTTGTGAAAAACAAACCTTGGTCAGACACTATTTCGCCAGTACAAAAATGCCAAAACGGACTGCCCTCTTTACCTAACCCGATAATAGCATCTTTTATGCTAGAATTATTTACACTATAAATATCTTCCGGACTAAGTCTGAAGCCTTGTTTTTTCATATCTTCGTAGTTTTTACCTATTAGTGGCAACAACCACATTCCCTCATCTGCTCGTAAGTTTAGGTTAAAAATGATAGTAAAACCTAATAAAATTGCTAAAATTCTTTTCATTGTTTTAAGTATTTATTATATTTTTGAACAAAAATAACTCAAGTTTTTTGTTTAACAAGTTTTTTTATATTATAAAATTTAAAAAATTACATTTTATGCAAACTTTTATAAAAACAGTTTTTAGCTTGTCTTTGTTTTTACTTACACATAATTTTTTGTTTTCACAAGTAACTGTTCCTATTAGCGAAAAAGAAATGGAACAATATAATCGTGAGCGTCAAGCAATTATGGCAATGAAAATCGACTTGTCTCAAACTTGGCTATATATGGTTAAAAACAATGTCATCTCTTCAAATAAAATTTTACTTTCCGAAGTTTTTTATTCAAAACAAGGTTTGCCCGAATTAGTGGTGCAATACGATGAAAATCAAAAGATTACATCTAGTACAAGAGTAAAATATAATTCTAAAAATTTACCTTTCGAAGAAATAAAATTTGCGGCAGACTCTAGTTTAATAGGTGGTATTTTGTTTGAATATGATAAAAATGGACTTTTGAACAAGCAAGTTCATTATAATGAAAGTGGTGTTATAACAGCTATTCAACAATATTTAAGAAAACAAGATACAATATTTATGTCAGTTTTTAATAACAGTGCTGAGTTTATATATGGAAATGCCTTAATTTTTGAAAATAAAAATGGACAATCACTGTTAAAGTCAATGTATAAAATTGATTCAAGCCACAATATTATTGAAAAAAACTTGTTCGATTATGATGAAATATATGCTTTAAGAAGCAAAATAGTTTATGATGACAAAGATTTGGGAACTCAGAAAAATTTTGTTTATAATGATGATGGAGCTTTAGTTAGAACAATAATTACTAATTCTGCAGGAATACATATTAGCGACACTTCTTTTGAATATGACGAATACGGAAATCTTATTAGAATTGTAGAATACGAAGAAGAGACTGGTACAGCAAAATTGTTTTTTATAAATTATTTAAGTTTAGTAAAAGGAAAAAATGGAAATAAAAACTAAAATATATAGACGACAACAACAAGTAAGGTCTTATGACATTGATGAAAATCTAGAATTAAAACTAAATGTTATCTTTCAGTGGTTCAGCGAAATAGCTTGGGAACATGCAAAAACATTAGGTATAGGTTTTGAAGAATTAAAAAATGTTGACAAATTTTGGGTTTTAAATTCTGTAAATGTTGAAATCAACAAACTTCCAAAATGGCAAGACCAACTTATTTTAGAAACTTGGCCCAGCGGAATTTCAGGCATACAATACACTCGCGAATTTCAATTTTATGATGATAAACAAAACGTATTAATTGCAGCATCTTCGTCTTGGGTAATAATTGATAAAAACACTTTACGCCCAATTTTACCACCAGAATTTTCTTACTTAGACGAACTTTTAAAAGAAAAAGCAACAGATAATTTATTGAAAAAAATCCCTTTGCATAAAGATTTGAAATTTGAAACTGAAGAAACAGCTCGTTACACCGATATTGATATGCATCATCATGTAAACAATGCAGTTTATGTGAATTGGATAGAAAATATTATGGGAAATATCTTACCAAATAAAATTAAACGTTTTAAAATTCAGTTTTCTAACGAGTTGAAATTGGGAGATAAAGTTTCTATTTTTACAAAAAAAGAAAATAATTACATATATTGGGAAAGTTTAAAATCTGATGATAAAGTTTGTTTCAGAGCAGAAGCAGAATTTGAAAATAATTTAGAAATTAATTAAAAAATTTGTTTTATGGAATTAACAGCACTTGAAATTTTGGGATACATAGCCTCAATTCTTATTGCTTGGTCGATGGCAGTAAGCTCGATTATTAAATTTAGATGGATAAATTTATTTGGGGCACTTGGATTAACAATTTATTCTATAATAATCTCTGCAATCCCTGTGGCGATTGTCAATGCTTTGATTGTAATTTTAGACATTTATTATCTATACAAAGCATACACAAAAAATGAAGTTTTTCAAACATTAGAATTAAGTGAAGACGACCATTATTTAAAACAGTTTATTGAGTTTTATAAAAACGACATCAAGGAATTTTTTCCAAACTTTGAATATAAACCAGATTCGAAAAACTTACAGTTCTTGATTTTACGAGACATGAATGTTACTGGAGTTTTTATGGCAAAAAAAATAGACGACAAAACTTATAATGTTGATTTGGACTATGTAAGACCTGAGTATCGTGATTTTAAAAATGGAAAATATATTTATTCACAAATTAAAGAAAAATTTTTAATCCAATCTTGCACTACAGTCAAAACACAATCCAAAAATAAAGCACATATAAAATATTTGAATAAAATTGGTTTTAAAAAAGTTGGTGAAGGAGAATTTGAAATGAAACTAAAAAATAATTGATAATTGATAATTAAGAATTAAGGATTATTTCAAATTGAAACTTCCCCGCTCGCTCGGATTACAAATCCGAGCGAGCGACAAGGATGCTGAGAGAGAGCATTGGTGGGGTTAGAAGCGAGCGGTTGTGGGTCATCTGTGAGGGCAACACAAGACCGTCAAAGGCTTGTCCGTAGGACAACTTGTGATTAACCGTAGGCGCAGCCAATACAGCTAAAAGTTCATAAAGAAAGTAAAACCGAACCCGCAAGCTACTTTTAACACTTCAACTACGT
>DHVB01000085.1:11118-18827 GCA_002412425.1 Bacteroidales bacterium UBA5219
ACACTTCAACTACGTTCAGTGCATCGCTTTAGACTTTTAACTTTTAACTGATTTGCCTTGCCCACAAGGGTAACACAATAAATTTATTAAAAGTTATTTCAAATTGAAACTTACGTTAAGGTATTTATCACTTCTGATATAGGCATTGGTTACATCATAAGAAATAGATTGCTGATCTGCTTCTGCTGAAATAAGTTGTGAAGACATAGGATAAAGTGTTATTTTGCGACTTCCTTTTCCTGATGTGAGTTCTAACTCAAAATACAAATCACTATTATTTTGGATTTCGTAATAGTTCATTAATATCCCATTTCTATTTTCTTGACTAAAGTGGCTTGGCAACAGTTTTACACAAGCATTGAATAAGTTTCTAACATTTTCTTCTTTTCCTGCTAAATATTTGCTTGCCCAAGCAACTGTTCTTCCTGCTTTCAATGCTTCTCGAATAGATTCTGGCGTTCTGTCTTTTGCCATAACAAGGGTCATTGAACGATGAACATAGTCTTTGCTTTTATCATAATCGTGTCCAATAAGATTGTGAATATCAGAAGTTCCCATCACAGTTAAACCTTTATCTATACACCAATCAAGAGCTTTTAGATGAAACCCAAATCCATTAATTACTTCAATTCCATGCAGAGCATTATTTTTATATAAATCTTCTAAAAAAGGAAGCCATTCATACGAGCCTTCGATATTTGGTTGCCAACCTGGATGATTCCAAAAAATAAAAGCATCTTGCTCATGAGCTTTCATAACAGCCTCTCTATCTTTTTCGGAAGCATTATCTTCGATATAAGACGAAGCATCTCCAATAAAAATAGCGTTGAAATGTCCGGGAGGAGTTTTTCTAGTAATTTCTGTTCCTTTTATCAAAATAACATTATTTCTTTTAGAAACATCTTCGATAAGCTCATGAGAACGATTATGATTTACTTCAACATAATTTTTATATGGATGATACTCAATGTGTTCTGTAAGAGCAATTGCATCTAATCCTTCTTCCCAAGCTTCTTGAGCACGAATAGTGGGCCACACATAACCATCAGAAAAAACTGTATGAGTATGAAAATCGCATTTCAACACTTGATAACCATCCACTTCAGGAATATTTATTATTTTTCTGTAAGTAGGTTTACGCAATTCTTTTAAATACATTACACCATTACTAACTTCCTGAGCTTCAGCCAAAAAAGCAAAAACAATAAGTGATAATAAAACTAATATTTTCGATTTCATTTTAATATATTTTGGTTAAACAATTTAAGATTTTAAACATATTTAGTTGCATATTAGAAAAGTATTCCATGAAATTTTTCTATATTTTAATACACCACTACTTTCCTACTCTCTCTTTCTCCTCCCGACTGTACTTGTAAATAATATACTCCTACTGCAAATTCTGAAACATCAAGTTCAAGTTTATTATATTGTGTTTGATTTTCAAACTTATTTACATAAACTTGCTTGCCCATACTGTTTGTAATTGTAATTAAACATTCTGCAGGTTTTGCAAGAATATATTCAATATTTAAACTTTGATTTGTTGGGTTAGGATATGGTTGGAATACAAATAAGTTTTTAACATTAGCAGAACAAATTAAATTATCTTCAGTATTGTTTTCGTAATGTCCTTCATAAGGATTAGCAAAAACTTCTAAACAAATAATTTCTGGAAGAGTTTTTTCTGCTCGCCAAATTTCTGTTTTCAATGTATAATCAATTACTTGACTAACTGGAATTGAGTCTAAACTTTCTCTGTAAATTTTTCCCTCACCCAAATTTAAAACTAGTTCAGGTTTGCTTACTGGTAAAGTTCCATTATTGATTATATAAACCGAAATTTCTAAATAATTTCCATTTAATTTTGTACGTAAATCATATAAAATCAAGTCCATTATTGGGTTTACTGATATTATTTTTTTCTCTATATAATCTGAGCAACCATATTCTGACACAGCTGTTAAGTTTACAAAAAACTCTCCTTCAGAAATATAAATATGCGTTGGGTTTTCTTCTATTGAACTTTCAGAATCTCCAAAAGACCATAAATATTGGCTTGCTCCTTGGCTTAAATTTGTAAAATCAACAGTAAAAGGAAATCCGCCCCAATCTCTTGACATTGCAAAATCAACTTGTGGTAATGGATAAACTTTTATAGTATCTTGAGCAAAAGCCTCACAACCATATTCTGATTTTATTTCTAAACTAATTGGATATTCTCCTATCGTATCGCAAACAAAAGTTGGCGAAGCATCTGTATTTGAAATAATTTCATTTCCATTAAAATTCCATATATATTCCACAATTTCACCTGATTGTGATTCAATATTTTTCGCTACAGTAAATTCACTGTTTACGCATGAGTTTTCAACCAATAATTCTAATTCTGGATTATCATAAATTTCAATTTGCTTAGTGATTGAAGTTTCACAAGTGTTTTGCCAAACAACAGATAAACTCACATCATAAATACCAGAATTTTCGTAAACATGTGATGGGTCTGAATTTTCACCAAAATTTCCATCACCAAAATTCCAATTCCACGAAACAGGTAAATTATAAGAACTTTGCTCTGTAATATTTATAAATGACGATTCGCTGTTAACACAGGCGTTTTGGGAAAGAAAATCTGGTTTTACTGCTTGTTTTACAAAAATTTCTTTAATAATAGAATCCCTACATGCTTGCTCTGACTCGCTTATTAACTTTACAGTATTAATACCAGAATTTTCAAAAACATAAGATACAGTGTCTCCAAAAAGATCAAAATCATTAAATTGCCAATAATTATTTAAAATATTTCCACTTAAAATTGTTGTTTTAGAAATAAAATCTATTTCTGCCCATTGACAATAATAATCTGGGAAAAACTTTGGTTCTGGAAGTGGGAAAACTTCAATAGTTTCATCTAAATAATCGCCGCAATCTAAATCTGTTTTTATTTGTAAGCGAATATTGTAATTACCAGGTTCGTCAAGAGTAATTTCGCTATTTTGAGAACTTGCAAACACTTCACCATTTACAAACCACTGCCAAAAGTTTATATTTCCTTCTGGGCTTGTAGATTGATCGTTAAACGAAATTAGATTTTTTGCACAATGTCCTTGCACAGAAAAATCAGGATTTGGCACAGTTCCCATAATTGTTACTGCAATTTCATCTTTAGCCGAGCAAGCACGCCAATTTGTGCAAGTTACAGAATAAGTTCCCGACTCAGAAAGGGTAATTTCAGGTGTTTCAGCTCCAGTACTCCAAAGATAGCTTACAGTTTCGTCAGAATTTGTTGCCAAACTCAATCTATTTCCAGCACAAAGCAAAGTATCTGCAGGACCTATAGAAGCTGTTAATTCATATTTATCAAAACTAAAGTTTATTGTATCGCTATAATATTTACAGCCCAAACTATCGGTAATAATCAAAGCATAATCGCCCTCATAAAAAATTTCGATTGATTGAGTAGTTTCTGGCGAGCCAAGCCATTCATAGGAATAATCTCCTGTAAGTTCTGCGTCCCAAATTACAGAATTTCCATAACATATAATTGTATCTGCAAAATTATTCACTTGTGGATAAAACACTCTAATATCATCACTAGACTCAAAACCGAAAATATCTGTTACTGTACATGAATAAACTCCTGGTTTATTTACATGAATCACAGAATCTGTTTCGCCAGTACTCCACAAATAAGAAGTAAACCAAGGCTTATAAGCTGAAATTGCAGTATCACAAAAACCATAAGGAACACGGATATCGTAACCGAGGGAGAGAGGGGGGGAGTATTTGTTGCGGAGGTATTGTTCTATTTGTATTCGACTTGTGTCAGAAATAATTGTGTCAAAATAAATAATTTCAGCAATTTCACCATTAAAAAAACTATGGTTCCCAGCAGATGAAGAACCAATAGTAAAACCATCTTGAGGATTTGTGCCAATTGTAGAATTAGTTACTTTTAAAATACCGTTTTCGTATAATTTAGAAGTAGCTGAAACCATAATGCTATGAATAGAAGTATTTATTGATAACGCCTTATCATATTGTAAACCAATATAAGGGCCAGCTCTAAAAGTAAGTGCATTTAGTGCTGCATAAGGAAAAATAAAAGTAAATCCTGGTTGGGAATATGAATCAAAAATTGTTTGATTTATTTTTTTTGTATGTCGCCAAACAATAAAAATGCTTGCTGGTTGTGGAAAACTTTGTCCAAAATTAGACTTCATAAAATCATTTACTCCATCAAATTTTAAATATTTTTGATTATTAAACTCATTTGTAAAAACAGTTGGTTTCTTATTCTGTTCGTGTTGAACAAAATTAAACCCGTTCATTGTATTATCAAATACAGTATCAACAAATCCATTTGTCTCTTGAACATTACCTGCATGAGCCCACAATTTAATATTTCCAATATTTAAAGGAGAGAAAATATTTATGAAGTTTACTTGTGATTCTGAAAAATTTAAACATGGGTCATATTTGCGAACTTTCCAATAAACAGAATCTGAACCAAAATCAATATCAATATTAGTATAATTTTCTAAAATATTTGATTGTGTAAATAAAATATTTTCAAAATCTGAATCTGATGCAAAAATTATTTCATAATAAAAAGCATTGTCATAATTATTCCAATTAAAATATGTTGCTGTTGGAGCTAAAACAATATTATTACTTGGCAATATTGTTAAAATTTTCTCTTCTAACTCAAAATACTCAGGCACTTCAATTATACTGTCTATTGTAACTGAGCAATCATTGTTTGTTTCAATTCTGAAACTAAGATTATATTCTCCTCCACTTGAAAAAGAGTAGCTCATATTAGGCTCTGAACTTACTTCCATATTGTCAATTTTCCAAGAAAATGTCGAAATCTCAACATTTTCTGGCAAAACTATTTCGCTTGTAAAATATTTATCAATATTTACACATAAACTTTCATAATTTATAGCAACATCTGGAAGTTCTTTAATGATTATATTAAAAGAAGTATCGGCATAACAACCAGATTCTGTTCCAATTTTAAATTTAATATTATGATCTCCAAAGGTTTCAAATAAAAACTCAATATTTTGACTTTTTAATGTATCTAAATTATTTATAATCCACTCCCTGTAGGTAATATTATCTTGTGAACTTGATAAGTCATAAAATTTTGTTGTGTCTCCAAAACACAAATTTTGCACACTACAATCTATTAAAGGAATAGTGCCAATAATATTTACAAATACAGAATCTTTCGCAAAACAATTATTTTCATTTGTTACTTCAAGAAATTGCCAACCAGTTTCTGTTACAATTTGTGTGTTTTGTGTATTTGAATTTGTTGTCCATAAAAAAGTTGTACATAAGTCTTCTCCTTCTACTAAAGAAATTATATTTCCTGAACACAAATTAACATCACTACCTAATGATATTTTAGCAGGAAAACTATCTATTACTACCGAAAAAGACACTGTGTCAAAACAAGAAGAGTTATCTTCCATTCTTAACCAATAATTGCCAGCATCTTTAATATAAATTTGAGGTTCTGTACTAATATTACTCCAATTATATGAATAAGTTCCAGATAATTGAGGGCTAAACAAAACAGAATCACCTAAACAAATTTGTTCATCATTTATATTAGGAGTGGGAAATGTTACATTAATTGTATCGTAACAAATTTTTCCAAAAATATTTTTTGCTTGGACAAAATATTGTCCACTTTTATTTACATGTATTGTGTCTGTAGTCTCTCCTGTTGACCATAAAATATCAGTAAATGAGGAGCCAATATTTAAAGCTACATCACAAAAGCCATAAGTAACTTCTATATCTTCACCTAGTTCTAATGCCGGAGCATATTTTTTTATTAAATAATTTTCTACATCTACTCTCTGTTCTGCAGATATTTCCGTATCATAAACAATAAATTCTGTGATATCACCATTAAAAAATCTTGTAAAATTATAATAAGAACCTAAAATAAATCCGTCAACATAATTATTTCCAACATTAGGCGAACTTCCTTTTAAGACACCATTATCAAACACTTTGGAATTAGAAGAAAAAATTATTGAATTTATAGACAATTGATCTGTTAAAGGCTTAGTATATGTTAAACCATTTCCTAAGCCTCCTGCTAATACTGACATAAGTTCTATATTACTATAAGGATAAGAAAAAGACATTCTATAGCCATTAGCAAGCCCATCAAAAATAGTTTGCTGTTTAGTTGCATTTTTTTTCCAAACAACAAAAACTGTAATTGGCTGTTCTAAGCTATCAAGAAAGTTTGTAATTAAATAATCATTTGTACCATCAAACCTAACAGCAGAATGTATGTTATATATTGTGTTGGTTTGAATAGGTCTATTATTATTTGTTGTTTGAATAGCATGCAAATTATTTCCGCTATAATCTGTCCATTCGCTTACAAAGCCACCTTCAAGCACAACGCTATCTCCAATATACCAAAGTTTTAAATTTTCGCTTGGGATTTGAGCATAAGTAAAAGAAAAATTAAATAAAAATATTAAAATTATTAAGATTTTAAAATCACAATTAAAATTGATTAATTCCTTAATTTTAAAAAACAAGCAAATATTTTTATTGTAACTTCT
Organism: Bacteroidales bacterium UBA5219; assembly: GCA_002412425.1. Taxonomy (GTDB): domain Bacteria; phylum Bacteroidota; class Bacteroidia; order Bacteroidales; family ML635J-15; genus Bact-19. Next base: position 17,724 of record DHVB01000085.1, read on the forward strand.
CAATATAAACATAATTATATAAAAATACAAAATTAAAATAAAATACAACACAAAACTAACAGATAATATGTTTTATGAAAATAATTTTTAATTTTGCCAATTATAATTTTTGTTACACATAAAAATACAATGAAGATATTAATTACTGGAGCAGATGGCTTTATTGGTTCGCATCTTACAGAACTAATGTTAGAGAAAGGTTATAAAGTAAGAGCATTGTCTTATTATAATTCCTTCAATTATTGGGGTTGGTTGGAAGAAGTAAAAAACACTAATTTAGAAATTGTTAGTGGCGATGTAAGAGACCCTCATTTTTGCAAACATATAACAAAAGATATTGATGTTATTTATCATTTGGCTGCCTTAATTGCTATTCCATATTCTTATGTAGCTCCTGATTCATATGTTGATACAAATGTAAAAGGAACGCTTAATATTTGTCAGGCAGCATTAGAAAATAAAGTGAAGCGAGTGTTAATAACTTCTACAAGTGAAGTTTATGGAACTGCACAATACGTACCAATAAATGAAAAACATCCGAAGCAACCACAATCACCTTATTCTGCATCTAAAATTGGAGCAGATGCCATGGCAATGAGTTTTTACAATTCTTTTAACTTGCCTGTTACTATAGTCCGTCCATTTAATACTTATGGACCTCGTCAGTCGGCTAGAGCAATAATCCCTACAATAATTGGACAAATAGCAGACGGACAAAAAGAAATAAAACTAGGCGATTTAAGTCCTACTCGTGATTTTACTTATGTTAAAGATACATGCATGGGTTTTTGGGAAATTGCAAATTGTGAAAAAACTATAGGCGAAGAAATTAACATTGCAAGTAATTATGAAATTTCTATGCTTGATACTTTAGAGTTAATTGCAAAAATCATGAAAGCCGATGTGAAATTTATCCAAGATGTTCAAAGATTAAGACCTAAAAATTCTGAAGTATTTAGACTTTGGGGTGATAATTCTAAAATCAAAAGTTTAACAAATTTTAAAATTAATTATAATATTGAAAAAGGCTTGGAAGAAACTATAAAATGGTTTACAAAAACTGAAAATTTAAAAAAATATAAAACAGGGATTTATAATATTTAA
>DHVB01000063.1 GCA_002412425.1 Bacteroidales bacterium UBA5219
TGTTTACGAAATGGAGGGAGCTTTCCATTTAATGAGAGAATAATTAAACAATTAAAAATAAAAAAAACCTGATTGCTCAGGTTTTTTTTATTATATAAGTATAAAAAAACAATATAATGTAAGGATTTACAAATAAATTTGAGATATTTGCAAACTAAAAATAAAATTTAACGTTATATTTATTAAACAAAATAAAAATTTATGAAAACTTTTTTAAATAAAATATTTTACTTTTTAGTAGTTTTTGTAGGTTCTACACTTTATGTTAATGCACAATGCACAACCAACGCTGGCGAGATGACAACTACAGCTGCTATTATGCTTTGTGATAATGAGTGTAATACTGTTACTCATAACGGAGCTCATGTTTTAGATGCTAATGATATTTTAGAGTTTGTATTATTTCTTCCTAGCAATCCTTCTCAAATTTTAGCAAGAAAATCTACTCCAAATATTTGTTTTTCAGAAATACCAAATGGTCAATATGGTATTACTTATCACATTGCCGCTAGAGCTGGAAATGACGCAGGAGGTATTGTAAACCCTGGCGACCCATGTATGGATCAGTCATCTCCTCTTCCAGTTACTTGGTTTACTACTCCAGTTGCTCATGTTTCACAAACAACAACAAGTTTTTGTGGAAAAGAAGGTTTCTTAAATGCTACTCCACCACAAGCTGGATTAACCGGAACTTGGAGTTCTACTGTGGATTTTATTCCAACTAATGGAGGTTCTGTTAATAATCCAAGCACAGATATTTTGGTTAATACACTAGGAACACATACATTTACTTGGACAGTTGTTAATGGTCCTTGTGTTTCAAGTGATAATATTACTCTTGATTTTATTCAACAGCCAAATGCTTATGCAGGAGCAGATGCAACTACTTGTGGTAACGAAATAACATTGAGTGGAATTCAATCGGTAACTGGCTCTGTAGCAAATTGGACAGGAAATGGTAATTTCGCTTCTGCAACATCTTTTGAAACTCAAGTTACAGGCTCAACTTTTGGAGCAGTAACTTTTGTTTTACGTGAAAGTATCGGACCTTGTTGGGACGAAGATGAGGTTACAATTACATTTATTCAAAAACCAAATCCAGTAATAACAAACACTTACGATACTGTGTGTGGAGTTAATGGTAGCTTAAATGTGTTAAATACTGTTGGTTCGGGTCTTTGGGCAGCTTATTATAATAATCAAATTCTAAATGGTGTGAATTATGCAAATGGAGCAAGTTCATCAAATACAGCTGTTACGATACCTGGATATCCAGCAAACGAACATAGCAGAACTGTGAAATTTGTTTGGAGAGAAACAAATGTTGCTAATGGAGTTCAATGTAAGGATTCTGTAGCAACATACATTACTTTTTCAGAAAAACCAGTTGCTCTTATCGACAATGATGCAGCAGAACGTTGTGGAAACACTATACAACTTCACGCAATAGGTTCAGAATGGGCAAACAGAAGGTGGGTAAGTCCTTATGTTCAAAACCCATTTGATGATCCTACTTCGCCTGACGCTACAGTAACTATCCCTTCGCCAGCAAGTTTTGGCGACTCTGCTCATGTTACATATCCGTTTATTTGGACTGTTAAAAATACTGGTTGTGTTGCCTTAGATACAATGTGGGTAACTTTTTATCAAATTCCTCAAGCAAATGCAGGCTTAGATGCTTCTGTTTGTGGACTCGAAACTGACTTACAAGCTTTTTGGAGTATTCCTGCAAGCTCTAACTATAATCCTACTGGCGTTTGGTCAACAATTCCAATACCATACGAAACAGCAGATATAGAAAATACATATGATCCAAATTCTCATGTAACTGTTAGTGTAGTAGGTATTTGGAAATTTGTATTTAGAGAAAGTAATGCAAATAATACTAGTTGCTACTCTACCGATACCGTTCAAATTGAATTTATCGAAAAACCTATAATAAATGCAGGAGAAGACCAAGATGTATGTGGAAAAACAACAACACTGGCAGCTCAGTCTGCAGGATATACTGGAATGTGGCAATCTAATGGAACAAGCATGCAAGATGAATCTAGTCCAACTACCACAGTAACAAGTGCAGGCTATGGAACAATCCCATTTGTTTGGATGGAATATAATGGTATGTGCGTTTCTATTGATACAGTACTTATAACTTTTTGGAAAAAACCGCAAGCAGTTATTTTAACCGATGTACCAGATTCAACAGTTTGCGGATTAACTTTCTATAATTTAAGAGCAGAAATGCCAAGTACCGGAATTACTGGCTATTGGTATAATACTAATTCAGGAGTATTGTTTGGAGATAAATTTTCTAATAATACCTGGGTAAAGGTTCCACATTACGGATATTATGACTTTTATTGGATAGAACAATCAGGACCTGATTTATCAACAGGATTTTGTACAGATACAGCCGGACCTTTGAGAATTCATTTTATTGAAACGCCAATACCAAATGCAGGAGGCGATACTTTGTTCTGTGGAAAAACAGGATATTTAAACGCTATTCCAAGTTCAGGAACTGGTTATTGGTCAACGCCTACAGAAGCAAACCTTACTTTTGAAAATGTTAACGACCCAAACACTTATGTTGAAGCAGCATTTACAAACAATTCTACAACACCATATTTTAATGTAATTTGGACAGAAGACAACTCAAATGGCTGTACAGGTAAAGATACAATCAAAGTAACTTTTGCTCGAATACCAAGTTCAGATATTATTATTATTCCTCCAAAATGTTTTGGAGAACTTGCTACAATCTCGGCAGCTGAAGATACTTTAGCAAAATACACATGGAATTTCTACTCAGGAATTTTAGATTCTTCAGAAAATAATAGTCTTGGTGCAAGGCATTTGAATTTTGTGCGTTGGAGCAGTATAGATACTTTACATAGAATTAGCTTAGTTGCTGAAAGTTCTTTGGGTTGTGCAAGCACTATTACAATAGATACAGTTTATGAACCTCCAATTCCAGATTTTGAACATATTATAATTAATGATACTTGTTTACTTGGAAAAGGTGGAATAATCTTCGTTGACACTCTTGATAGTAACATTTTTAGATGGTTAGATCCAGATCATGGACCAGAACCAGGAGAGGCAATCAGAACAGTATTTAATATTCCTAAAGGTGATTATAGAATAGCCACTACGTATTTGACACCAAATATCCAACATGACCAATATTATACAATAACTTTTGGAACATCTAGTTGTTTAGATACATTAACTTACACTGTTGAGCCTATTGGTGTGATAGAAGCTAAAATAGACTTGGCACCAAGTATGCTTTTAGAAGAATTGGTAGCTCCTGAAGCTAAAGCAATATTTTTAAATCAATCAGATTATGATGATATTAGAAAAAGATGCGAATGGCATTTTGGCGATGGTACTTCACCACAAAAAACATGCGATTCTATTGTAGAACACGTTTATACAAAAGGTGGTTGTTATGAACCGTTTTTAATTGTTATGAACCGAGATTTGGAAGAATGTCGTGATACTGCTAGGTTAGATGAATGTGTTTATGTTGAAGAAAAAAGCGAAATTGAAGTACCTAATGCTTTCTCACCAAATGGCGATGGAGTCAACGATTTCTTCCAAGTAAAAGCTAAATCCTTAAAAGAATTTAAAGGAGTTGTTTCAAATCGTTGGGGACAAACAGTTTATGAATGGACAGATTGGGAAACTTATGAAGCAGGATGGGACGGAAATATTAATGGAAGTTCAAAATCAGCTCCAGGCGTGTATTACTATAATATCAAAGCAATAGGTCTTGATAAACTAGAATACCATTATTATGGAGTTTTATACTTGTTTAGAGACTAACAAAAATAAAAAATAAAAAAAACCTGAATTTTCAGGTTTTTTTTATTTTATCATGCAACGAAATGATGTAAATTAATGTCTTATTTATAGTGATTATTAATTTAATATTTTATATATTTGTATAGTTTAAAAATTGTTATATGAAAAATACTTTAAAATTTAGTGCTTTTTTAGCTTTTATAATTGTGTGTGGCTTTAGTACTTATGCCCAAAATGATATTAATAAAAAAACTGAAAGATATATAGAAATCAACAACTTAGAAAGTTTTTTTATCACTTCTTCTGAATATCCAGATGAAGTAATTTGTTATTTCGAATTACACAATATCTTTGAACACGAGTCTTCGAAACCAGTATTTATTGCGGTAAAAGAATTGTCGAATGTTACTAAATTTAGCATAAAATCTAGAGGTGAAAGGTATGAAAATCAAAGATCTTGTTATTTAAGAATGAAAAAACAAAATTATCTTTCTACTTTTGGAATAGTGTTAAAAAAGATAGAAATCAAACATGTCTTATTTGAAGGAAATTTTATAACAATAGATGAATTTTTGAAAACAACCTTGTAAAATTTATATCATGAAAAAAATAATTTTACTTAGCATAATAATAGCCTTTACAAATTTTGCTATTTCGCAGATAATTGCTCCTAGTGCTGAGACATCATTTAGCACAAATTATTCATCTCAATACTTGGCTGGTGGCGGTCAAAATGATTTGGTTTTTGTGTTTTGTTCAGACGAAACTAATAATGCTGTTGGAGAACTACAGGTAAGCAATGCTGGAGGCTGTACAGTTACTTGGTTTGTTTATGATGGACTTTCTTACTCTGCATTAGGACAAGTTGGTAGCGTTGCAACTGGATTAACTTCTGGTCTTTATATGGCACAAGTAAATTGTTCGGGAACAATTACTTGCTATAAAGCTTGGGTTTGGGTTAATCAAACATATGTGCATATTGATCCTATTGAACCGGGTTGTGAAACATTTACATTGAACGCACAGGTAAATCCTTTAGACACTGAGTTTCATATTATTGATCCACCAGGAATAGATTTTGAAATAGATGAAAATACTTATATCCAAATATGTTTTTGGGCTAACCATACTTATGTATCAGACTTAGGTTTTTACTTGAAAGCTCCTGGGGCAACAACACTCGAACCTGGCAACGACGGGGTTGTTGCACTTTTGCCATCAGCTTCTGACTGGGGCTTAGGTGGGGCTTTTCAAAGTAATACAACTATCCCATGGGCAGTAACAGGCTGTGCTCCAGAAGATGAAGGTACTAATTGTAACGATGGAAATCATTTGGACGAATTTTGTTTTTCTACAAATTATTGGCTAGGTGGTCCTGAATTAACACCAGGTAATCCAGCTCATGTGCCTTGTATTTGCGATCTTCCAGTTCCTTTGCAAGGTGTGTATGCACCTGCCGAATCCTGGGAAAGAATTTACGGATATATGGCTGGAGATCCAGGTTGGGCTATTCAAATATACGACTGTCAACCTGTTGACTATGGAGCGTTAACAATGGCACGTTTAGTATTTAGTGCTCAAACAAGTTGTGGACAAACAACATTCGTTTATGATTCTGATGAAATTTATTCTGTAATAAATGATAACTCTTGTGCTGCAAATACAGCGTCTATATATGTTGTGCCTTCACCTATTCCACCAAGTGGATATACAGTAACTTCTAGTATAACTAGTCATACTTGGTCGTGTACTGGCTCTGGATTTACAGGAAATCAACTTTCTCATCAAATTGTGAAAGGTACAGCTGATTATCCTCACACAACAAGCGACTTTGTTTTGACAGTTAAAGAATCAATTAATGCTCCAGGATCGCCAAAATGTACTACTGTAAAAAGTGAAACATTCTTTACATTGCCTTCTGATGCAACAATCACTCCAGTCGGACCAGTTTGTGCAAATGATGCTCCATTTCAGCTACAAGCTGTTGATGGAGGTGGAATATGGACAACAAATGCTCCAGAAAATTCAATTATAAACAATATTTTTTATCCAGGTACTGCTGGTGGAGGAACATGGAATATAAGTTATAACATTGGTGGACCTTGTCCAGATTCAGACCAAATAAGTGTTGTGATTTATGAAACGGTTTCTGTTACAAACTTTTCAGATAATGTATGTGATGGAACAGGTGATTATTATACCGTTTCTTTCAATGTGGTTAATAATCAGGGAAATCCAGCAACTTTTTTTGTAGATTATGGTCAAGGTCAACAAACACTAACAGGAAATTTCTCTCATCAATTTCCAAGTCAAACTAGTTATAGTATTACTGTTAGCGATGTTCATGATTGTAGCGAATATGTTTTGAATGGTTATAGAAATTGTGGTTGTACTACTTTCGCAGGAACAATTTCACCTTCATCTCCACTTCAACTTTGTGTAGGAGAATGTACAAATACTTTATCACACAACAATAATGCAGTGCTAGATGCAAACGATATGCTTGAATATGTTTTACATGATGGCAATATACCGCCAACAATTTATGCATATAATGCTACAAAACCAGAATTTTGCTATACAGATATTCCTATAGAATTTAGAGAAACTGGAACAATTTTTTATGTTTCTGCTTTAGCAGGAAATATTAGTGGAAGTCATGTTAGCTTAACCGATCCTTGCTATTCTCTAAGTATGAGCATCCCAGTAGTTTGGTATCCTCTTCCAGTAGCACATATAGCACAAACAACAATGTCGGTATGTGGTTTAACAGCACATTTAGTTGCTACAGCGCCTAGTGCTGGCTCAATTGGAACTTGGACAGCTAACGGAGATTTTCTTCCTCTAGGTGGGCAAACTATAAATAGTAATGAACTTGATGTTTTGAAAGAAGGTGATTATGGACAATTAACATTTACATGGACTGTAGTTGATGGAGTTTGTAGTGCTTCAGACAACATTATAGTGTATTTTAATGAGCAACCAAACGCTTATGCAGGAGCAGATTCTCAAGTTTGTGGTAATGAAATAGAGTTAAATGCAATATTGAGCCATGCTAGTAATAGCGGTTATTGGTCGGGAAATGGCTCTTTTGAGCAAAGTTCTAATCCAACAACAACAGTACTATCTACAGGAACACAAGTGTTTACTTGGAGAGAAGAGAATGGAGAATGTTGGGACGAAGATCAAGTTACAATTACATTTATTCCAAATCCACAACCTTTTACCACACCAAATGTTGATACTGTTTGTGGAAATACTTGTTGGATAAAAGTATTTAACGTAACAGGAACAGGTTCGTGGAAAGCTTATCACAATGGAACACCAATATCACCTTTGTTTATAGGAGGAAATAATCAAGCAGAGGTTCAAGTTTCTGTTTCTTATGGGGCTTCAGTCTTGTCTTATGCGGTAGATTTTGTGTGGACAGAAAAAATAATGGCAAATGGTTTGGAGTGTACAAATACTGCAACTAAACGAGTGGTGTTTGCGCGTCAACCAGTAGCAGTTGCCGATCCTAACCAATTCGAAATTTGTGGAAATTGTGTTACCCTAACTGCTGGTGTAACAGGATCAAGTTGGGCAACAGGGTTTTGGAGTGCAAAAGATGTTATTTTAGAATCTTATGATGATTTACATAATCCAACCGCAAATGTTTGTATAAACCCATTAAGTAGTTTTGGTGATTCTGCACAAGTTGAAGTAGAGTTTTTATGGGTGGTAAAAAACCCAGAAGCAAATGGATGTTCTTCGATAGATACGGCTTGGGTAAAATTTTATCAACAACCACAAGCAAATGCAGGATTAGATAAAATTGTTTGCGGACCAGAAACCGACTTGCAAGCTTATTGGAGTTTTCCTCCAAATCCAAGCTATACTCCTGATGGAATTTGGTCAACAGTACCAAAACCCGGAGCAACAGCAGATATAGACGACTTGTTTGACCCTAATTCTCATGTTAGTGTAAGTTTATCAGGAATTTGGCGATTTGTGTTTAGAGAAAATAATGCAAATTATAACGGTTGTTATTCTACTGATACTGTTCAAATTGAATTTGTAGAAACACCTATACCTTTTGCTGGAGAAGAT
>DHVB01000048.1 GCA_002412425.1 Bacteroidales bacterium UBA5219
GTTGATTATGACTAATAATATTGACTCTGGTAAGCGTTGGCTAATTTACAATTCTGCAAAACTGCCTGTTTATGCTTGGGACAGTAGAGATCAGCTAACAAAAAGCGAGTATGATGTTTTGCTAAGACCAACAAACACCTTGCTAAAAGCAGGTACTGCCACAGAAATTAAAGTTCAAAAAATTGAATATGGTACAAATGCAAATTTGAATAATATTGGACAAATTGAAAATATTTATGCCCAAGACGGCAAAACAAGTTTTGAATATGATTTTAAAGGCAATATTACCAAGCAAAACAAACAATTTGCTCAAGATTATCAAAACAAATTAGATTGGAATGGAACTGTAGCACTTAATAATGAAATTTTTGCTACACAAACAACTTATGACGCTTTAAATAGACCTGTAACTCTAACACAACCTGACAACACAATTATAACAAATATTTATAATAAAGGAGGATTGTTGGAGAAAGTTAAGCAAGGCAGCACAGAATATATTAGCAATATTGATTATAATGCAAGAGGGCAGCGTACAGATGTATATTATGGGAATAACAGTAAAACTGCTTATACTTATGATACTGAAAACTTCCGACTAACAAGATTGCTTACTACAAAAAACAGTGGGCAGGTTATTTTGCAGGATTTGAATTATACTTACGATTCTGTTGGTAATATTCTGGAAATTGAGGACAACGCACAGCAGACTGTTTATTTCAATAATTCGGTAATAGACCCTGTTTCGACTTATGAATATGATGCATTGTATAGGCTACTTGAAGCTACAGGTAGAGAAAAAGGCGGTCTAAATTCTGCTCCAACGCAAGCAGATTTAGCGATAGTTAGTCCTGTCCCACACAATAATCAAAGTAATGATGTAAGTAATTACACTCAAACTTTTGAATACGACAAACTTGGCAATATTTTAAACATGTGCAGTCAGAACAAATGGTCGAGAAATTATTTTTATGATACTGCTACAAATCAATTACAAAAGCATGATGAGTTTGGACAAAACGAATATACTCACGATGCACATGGCAACATGCTGAGCATGCCAGGAATTTCAGAAATGGTTTGGGATTTTGGTGATAAACTTAATAAAACCATTAGTGGAACAGTAATCAGTTATTATAACTACGATTCTGGAGGAGAACGAACTCGTAAGGTTGTTTTAAAACAAGGAGGCATTCGTGAAGAGCGTTATTACATAAATGGTTACGAAGTATATCGCAAATTTATAAGTAATGTAATTGATACCGAGCGACAAACACTCCATATTGCTGATGAAAGCAAACGTTTTGCAATAATTGACACATTAAACATAGAAAATGGTATAAGTCTTGGAACAACAGATGTTACAATACGTTACCAATATGATAACCATTTAGGTTCTGCTTCGTTAGAGCTTGATGAATTTGCAAATATAATTTCCTATGAAGAATATCACCCTTTTGGCACAACTAGTTACCGCAGCGGCAGAAACGAAGTAGATGTGTCGTTAAAGCGATACAAATATATTGGCAAAGAAAGAGATGAAGAGACTGGACTGTATTATTATGGAGCAAGATATTACGCAGCGTGGTTGTGTAGGTTTGTGAGCGTGGATCCTAAATTAAATGAGATGCCCCATTTTTCTTCTTATACCTATTGTTATGATAATCCTATGAAACATATTGATGATAAAGGAAAGAAACCAAAAGTAATTGTTACCAATAAAGAAGGAGTAACAAATATTCGTATTGAAAACACATTATATATAACAAATAGACATAAGAAAAAGTTTGACAATTTTGAAACCATGATTAATGATATAAATGAAAAATATTTAAAAGGAGACTCATTTAATTTAATAGATTTTTCTACAACAGGATTGCAGAAAGACGGCACTTTTAAGTTTGATAAACAAAAAATTAATATTGAAATTGAAACAAAATACGAAGTTGTCAAAAATAGACGGGAAGCAAAACAGAAAATAGATGAGTCAGGTGGATTTGGGACAATTTTGATGTCACTATCACCTTTAACACCAACAAGTTCTTATTCTAATAAAGGGAGGTATGATAAAATATATTTAGATACTATCGATGGTGCAGATGTACTTTCTCATGAAATTGGTCATGATTTTGGATTTAAAGACAAATATGTTACAGATGTGGATGGCTTGTATTATGAATCAAGACCTTTAGCAGAACATTTGAACACTTTAATGGGAACAAGAAGCCCAATAAGTAAAAAAGAATTGGCACAAATAGGTCTAAATGTTCTTAACTTAAATATTACTGGGACATTAAATATTAGTTTGATTGATTCAAAAATTGACAAACCATATAAAAAAGGAGATGTCGTTTCTGTTGTAGGATGGGATTTTGAAAATAAGACACAAACTAAAACTGTTTTTCAAATGAAAGTGTTAAATAATAAAAGTACATTAGGAGTTGAAATTAAATGAAATATAAATTTATTATACTATTTATCTTTGTAATTACTAACGGCTTGTTTGCAAAAGCTCCTGTTTTCAAAGTTGGTAGGGTATATAAAAGTAAATCTGCAAATGGCAATTTTAAATTATTGGTGATACCAGAAAAAATAAAAGAACCTGTATATGCAATTGGTATTGTGAAAGAAAAGGGCAAAAGGTTTGAAAACTATTTTTTTAAATTTAGGTATTTAGAAGGAGACGATTATATTATTTCTGATAATGGACAGACTGTTGTACAGCTTAAAAGCTACTTTAAGTCTGAAAATATGAAATTCTTAAATGGAAAATTAGTTAGTGAAGACAGAATCCCCGTCTCTAAAATACATATTTATAAAAATGGAGTTTTACTTAAAAATTTTAGTTTTGATTTTGTTTTTTATACATATGAAGATAAAACCTATTTTCAAAAACTAACGCTTGATATAGATGAATCAAAATATCTTAATTTAATTGGTGATACTCTTTATTTAATTTCAGACACAACAATTTATAAAGTTAATATTAATGACGGAAAAGCAATGCCAACAACTGAAAAAGTTAAGCTAAAGTCATATAAATTCAAAAGTAAGAGACTTAGAGATTGGCATTTGCGAAAGTATAAAAAGTATGATTTACTTTTAAAACAAAGTGAGGGTAACGTCCCACATGCTACTTTTTAGTAAAATAGTTTGCAACATTGGTAGTGTCCCATATGGAGCTTTTGTAAATTGTAAATTTGTAAAGTATTGATTGTCAATATTTATGCAAAGTGAAAATGTTAAAATATTTATTATATTTGTGGTCGAAAAATAATTTTTAGTGTCTGTATGGGTTGTAAAAACTATAAACTTAAAATCGTAGTGTACCATATGGCACCTAAATGTGTTTAAAATTAAGTTGTGGCAAGAGATGGAGTGTGGTTTTATAGTAACATTTTATTGATAAAACTATCGTCTATGTTGCTAATTTATTTATAGGTTAGAAATATGGTTAACAAATTTTAAAAACATGTTTTTTAACATAAATAATTTCTCGAATAAAGATAAAATAATAAATTAAAATTATTTATCTTTACATTGTAAGTTTTGATAAATTATTTTTAGTTAAGAAGATAGAGGAGAAAGCTAATTTTTATTAAGGCTACTGTTATAACATAAATGTTTAATTAATCATATTTATTACTTGCATTTTGTTTAAAAAAATTTATTAACATAAAAAAATTACAGTTATGGCACAAATTACTGGAACTATCACATTTTCAAGTCCAGGATTAGTATATCCTGAGCATCTTAATTTAAGTTTGTGTTATTATGACACTAAAGGATTAAGAAAATATGCAAAATTTAACTCGTCAAAAGTCTATAAAGACTTTTCTTACATCATTGAATTAGATGAAAGGGATTTAGATCCTAATATCAATCATTTCATTGAATTGAAGTATGCAGGTTTAAGTGTAAGAACAGAGCCTTTTGATGTAAAAAAAATTCTTGATTCAAAATATGATATTTCATTTTTCAATCTGAAATATTATATGGAGTTAACAGGAACAGTACAAACTACAAGAGGAGAAAATCTGGAACGAATTACAGTAACAGTATTGCGACACGAGTTATTAACAACAAGTACAGCAGGTTCTGCTTCTACTGATGCAAATGGTTATTTTCAATTTCTTTACAATTTCATGTTAAAAGATTTAGAGAAATTTATAGACCCATCTATTTACCCTGAATTCGTTGGAAACAATGCGTTTGACATCCAGATTGAGGCAAATGATCCTGATTTGCAATTTCCTAATACTTATTCAGATATTTTTTATGATGCAAAAGATAGTGTCCATGTTGACATTATCGTAGGGGAGGAAAACGTAAGTGGTAAGCCAGAGTTTGTAAAAAAAGAAGAGCGATTTTTAGCTATAGATGAGTTTGAAGAACTTTCATTATCAGACTTAGAGCGAGCAACTCAAAAAACAGAATACGTAAGTAAAAAATTAAAATTAAGCAATGATGAAGCCTCGCATTTTATAAAAGCAAAATATTATAAAACAAAATTCTCATGTGACGAACAAATAATGTTTGCTTTGTTAAAAGATAAAACAGAACGTAGTTACAAAGATATTTTATTTACACCTATAGAGCAATTAAAAGAGGAAGTTGTTTCGGCAAACGGGAGAAATATCATAAATTTTGTAGAAGAAAAAGGTGTTACTATTGATAATGAAATTGCTAGACTAAGAGAAAGTTTAATAACTGAATTTTTGAATGAATCAGAAGTCGATACCAAACTTAACTTAATTCAAGGTAGTGGTTCATTAAATCGAACTTTGTTGGTAGAAGCATTTATTGACTGGAAAAATTCACCTGAAGAGCAAAACGAAGGTAAAGGATTAAATTTTTATTTATTAGAAAACAATATAATTGACAATGATCAATTTAAAAAAGCTGAAGTTTATGATAATGTAGCCAAATTATCAAATAATAATATTGGCTTGTCGGTTGCGGTTCTTAGTGATGCAAGTCTTAATTGGACAAGTATTGATGATATAATTGCTGCTCAAGATGATTTAGAGACTCTTATCAACGGATACGTTAATTCAAGTGCGATTGAAATTCCAGAAGAGTTTAGTGATGTAACTTCTTATGTCAATAATATAAAAAAACAAATGGTAATTCAATATCCATCACAATTTTTAAAGAATGAAATAATAAAACCTGATGCAACACTTTTTGCAGACACTAATATTTCAACATTTTTGTCATTAAATCCAGATTTTCAGTTTGGAAAGAATCATGGTTTTGCTACTATTGCCGATCCTAACACTATTTTAGATGGATTGAATGAAGCTCAGATTAATGATCTTAAAGTTGAGCTTCAAGAAGCCGAGCAAATATTTAAACTTACGCCATATGCAAATAAATCTGTGCTTGCAGGAGCAATGAAAACCAGTGGTTTAACATCACCAAGTAAAATTGCTAGATTGTCACGCAACAGTTTTAAAGAGCAAATGCTCGCTTCATTGCCTGCAGGCAATGAAGTTAATGAATCTGAACTTGATGAAATTTATACTACTTCAATATATGTTAGCAATGCAACTACTCTTAATATGATAGCTGTTAGTTTTGGAAGACCTCAAACAAATTTTCCTGTAGTACCTTCATATAACTTTACTTCTCAGGAAACTACAGCTGGATTTCCGAGTATTTACGAACTATTTGGCTCACAAGATTATTTTGAATACCCAGAGTGTCGTACTTTATTTAGCCAAGCAGCCTATTTAACAGATTTGCTTAAATTTCTACATGATTCAAATGGAAAAACAAATAATCTTTTTTCGCGAAGACCCGACTTGCAACATATATTACTAAATTGCAATAATACAAATACTGTATTACCTCATATTGATCTTATTAATGAAATTCTTGAAAAAGAAGTCTTAAATCAGCATAATTCGGCAACAACTGAAATGAATAAGTTGCAAACTACTTGGGCTCCTGAGGAACTTGCTGCATATCCAGAGAATTTAGCAATAACTAAAAATGCATATAATTATCTTAAAGAAGGAGTTGCACCATGGTCGTTACCTTTTAATCTTCCATTAGAAGAATTTAGATTGTATCTTAAAACACTTGGTCTTAGTAGAGAAGATATTTTAAAAAACTTTAGTCCATCAGACAATCAAAATGTTTTGAACGAAATATTATTTGAGTCCATTGGTTTAAGTACACAGGAAGTAGCTTTGATAACAACTCCTATAACTCAAGCAGAAGAACTTGAAGAAGTATATCCTGGCATATCAACAGTTATAAATGGAAGCAATTATATTGAAACTGGAAATGTGAAAAAGTTGACATTGTGTTCAGATCTTACATATGATAAAATTAACGAATTGTTAGAGTCATATTTTATAAATCCTGTAAATAATGATAATGTACGCTTTTTTACTTATACAATACCAGGTTACAATGATGCTATTAATAACTATAATGAAGATCATTCAGACAACCCCATAGTGCCAGGAACACTTGAAACAACTTTTATCTTAAATGGAACAGCGTCTAACCCTACACCCGGAATTGATTTTTATGATAGGCTACATCGGTTTGAGAGACTTCGTCGAAAACTTGATGTTGAAGTTTTTGAGCTGGATCTTATTTTTAATTATTTTAATATCAACTCACTAAATGAAAATGATATTATAAAAATAGCATATTTTCGCAAAGTCAAATCATTGCTAAATCTTAAAATAGAAGAAACTCTATTACTTTTTGGCGATTTTATAACAGGAAAATCATACACAAATTATGTGAATCTTTATGACTTTATTTTCTTGAAAAAAACTGAAAATTATCAGTTTAAGGAAAATTTTGAATATTTAATTGGATATGTGGAGAATCCTAGTAATCCTGAGAACTTTACACTAGAGAATATACAAACTATTTTGCCATATATCTCTGGTGTAAAAATAACAGAACAACAATACTTATCAATTATAAACTACGAATGGGGTACACCATTACCTACTCCTTCACTTGC
The DNA here is from genome assembly GCA_002412425.1 of Bacteroidales bacterium UBA5219. Taxonomy (GTDB): domain Bacteria; phylum Bacteroidota; class Bacteroidia; order Bacteroidales; family ML635J-15; genus Bact-19. The sequence goes on from DHVB01000048.1 coordinate 6,995, forward strand.
TGTTTTGTCAACAATTATAAGAACAGTATTATTATGTAAATCGTTAAATATTTCTGTTGATGAGTTTTATTTTTTGAAAAATAACTTTGAACCAGAAATAAATAATCCAAAAGAGATGTTGGAATTTATTGAAATGACAACAAAACTAAAAGATTATGGGTTTAGTATTCCAGATTTGGCATATGTGCTAAAGAATTTGGATATTGAAGGAAATAAATATTTTAAAACCGAAACGACAATTAAAGAAGAACTTGAAGAGTTAAGAGAAATAATAAAACCTGTTGAGAAAAAACAATACAGAAAACATGTAATAGAAAATTCGGAAAAAATCTTTAGTATGATTATAGACCAAGCTCTTGATCTTGTGTTTGAGGATTTTGAAGATGAAAGTTTAGCAGGAAGTTTTATTGCAACTCATAGTGATTTATTTCATAATTTTGGTAGCCAATATTCAACGGAACCAGATACAATATTAGAATATTTTCTTTATAACAAAAATAACGCAACAAATAAACTACAAGCTGTGTTAGTTGGATTAGGAATAGAATCAAATCTTTTATCTCCTACAAACAGAAAAATAACAAGAGAAATGTTGAAAAAGATCTTTACAAAAATAAAGACAACTCTTCTTTTACAAACAATAGAATTACAACCATTTTATGTAAAACTTGATGAAATATTTGACTTAAGTCATAATGCAGTTACAAATCTAACATCAATTAAAGACTCAAATATAGATTTGAATTTAAAGCCATATACTCATTATAATATAAAAGAAATAAACAACAGCAAAAACTTAGAGCCAAGTAAACATTTCGAGAAAAAAAGTGTAGAAAGTGGAACAATTAAAAATAGCATAGCTAATATATCTGGGTATAAATACTCTACAAGAATTAAAAAAACAAGCTTGTTAAATGTTGCAAGTAGCAGTATAGACATAGATTATCGTCAGACATTAACTGTTGCTAATTTTATTGAGAAAAATCCAACAGCATTTCCAGACAATACCGATTTTCTTACCGATACTCAATTGCCAAATTACAATAATATTGATTTAAGATACATAAACTATGTAACACAAATGGATTTAGGTGTTTTAGAAGCAAAAACACTTGAATTAAAAAATCTTATGTCTATATTTATAGATGAAGATAATATCGAAACTGCTGTTACAATAGTATTGAATAGTCCAAATGATTCATTATCTGATGAAAAACGAAAACTTTTTGTTGAAGATTATTTTAGTTCTTTTATTATAAAATCAGAGGCTTTGGCTTGTTTATGTAACACAGAATTAGAAAGCTATATTTCTAACCCTTGCTTACGTGTAGATTATGTCTTAAATAATTTAAAACAAGAATCAAGAGTTGACAATATCGTTAAGTTTTTTACAGAAAAATTTTCATGTGGCGAAGACATAATAGCTAAACTCTTGTTTGAATATGCTGGTAATAATGAAGACGAACCGATTATTGATCATTTTTGCAACGAAGACTTTTATAATGGAATAGTTATTGAAAACCAAGATGTTTTAAATTACTCAATATTATATAAAACTACTCTGTTTATAAATGAATTCAAATTAAACACTGTAATGCTAAATAAGATTTGGGAAATAACTCAATCAGAAAATCAATTGTTTAATATCATTAATGTTTTTAATATTGAAGAATCTACAGAGAAACAGCTTTTGGCATATATAAGATTAAGCACTGCCATTGGGATTTCGCACACTTACTTTGCAGATGAAACAGATATCTTTACTTTTTTTACAGATAATTCAGAATTATCTTCATTATCGGCAAATGCGAAATCTTTCATTAGCGATATAAGTGGGTGCAAAACAAATGATATAGAAAATTTATCATCAGTATTGCCGACTGACTTGTATATTAATTGGTTTGAAAGATTGTTGCAATGCCAATATATTATTAAACATCTTGGAACAAATGCACAAACCATAATTGATTTTAATAAACTAGACCAAGAAATTGGTTTTATCCAAAGCGAAACCATTAGACAACTTGTAAAAAACAAATATTCTGAAGACGAATGGTTCTCAATAGCTGAATCTTTACGAAACCCACTTAGAATTAGACAACGAAATGCTTTGCGAGATTATTTAATTATTAGTAGCCAGAGTACTAGTACAAAGTTTGAAAGTTCAAGTGATTTATTTTACCATTTTCTGATTGATCCAGAAATGACAACAAGTGTAAAGACTACTCGTTTAACACAGGCTGTATTATCTGTACAACTGTTTATTCAGCGTATTCTTATGGGATTAGAACAAGGTCTTAGTTTTAATGAAGATGAAAAGAAAGAACTCGTGTGGCGTAGTAACTATAGAGTTTGGGAAGCTAACCGCAAAATTTTGTTTTTCCCTGAAAATTGGCTAGATCCAGAATTAAGACAAGATAAAAGCCCATTTTTCAAAGAATTAGAAGAAAAACTTCTACAAAATGATATTGACGATTCTACAGTTTTTGAAGCATACCATGAATATATTAACAAACTTGACGAAGTTGCAAATCTTGAAATACTGGCAGTACATAGAGTTGGGAATACAAATTCTGAAAGTCAAACATATCATTTTGTCGGAAAAACACAAGGTTCTCCAAGTAAATATTTTTATAGAAGACTTGACAACTTTTCCTCATGGACACCATGGGAAGAAATAAATAATGGTATAAAAGCAGATATGGTAAAATTAGTTTACTGGCGAGGTAACCTTTATATGTTCTGGTTAGATATTGCTACTGTAAATAAAATTGATGAAACAAAGAAAAATGCTTATGAAGATGTAAGCTTAGAACCATCAGATGATGAAACAAAACCACGGCAATATACTTCAATAAAAATGGCATGGTCTGTATTAAAAAAAGGAAAATGGTCGAAAGCTAATTTTAGTAATGATACTTATATCGAACCATTTAGTGATGAAAGTAAGCAAACTCAAATATTAATAACTGCTTATCCATATGAAGAGCATCCTTCATCTAATATTGCATTGTCAGTTTGTATTTGTGGTAAGAATAAAAAAAATAATCCAGTATTCGGTAGTCGAGGGGGATTTTATTTTAACGGACAGAATTTAAGATTTGATTACGATGTAGAAACATTTCTTGATGAGCATGATCGTTCACATTTTAATAGAAGTTATAAACCAAATGTTTTTGCCTCTGGTAAAAATGATTCTGATTTAGAAATTTTTAATAATTCTGTGAAATGTTCATTAGAAAAAAATGAGGGATCCAATACATTCAAACATTTTGTAGAATTATGTTACTTTACAGCCGATACTGGTAATGAAGAATATTCTTCAGTAATGAAAAAAATGTCACTTTTTAATAGTTTTAACTCAGTAAATAGAGCGTTTTATGTTCATTTTGAAGATACAGCACTTTTCGTAAAAGATTGGAGAATGGCAAAAAATCAATATTTATCATGGTTTAAACCATTTGTAATAAATGATTTTATACAAAACAAAACTTTTTTATCAATCCCTTATTTAAAACCATCGGATCCAGCTCAACAAGAATTTGATATTAATGATGTCAGATACGAAATAATTAATTTTTATTATCCTTTTGCAAGAGATATAAGAAGTATATTAAATACAACAGGGTTTAGATGTTTGTTTGAGAAATCATTTCAGGAAAGTACAAAGCGTAAATTTTTGATTAAGGAAGAACCTGATATTAATTTTAAAGATTATTATGGACCAGATGACACTATCATACCCGTATATCCACAATATGAAGAAATTGTTTTTACTCCTTCAGATTCAGCTCCTGTTCCTGTTCAGGATCCTTATGCACTTTACAATTGGGAAATGTTTTTCCATATTCCTATAATGATAGCCGACAATTTGTCGCGAAATATGAAGTTTGAAGAAGCTCAAAAATGGTATCATCTAATTTTTGACCCAACTATTGGAAATTCTGATTTTCATTACATAGATTCTGAGGGGAATTCACAAACGGGTTCTGATGAAGGTGCTAAAAAATATTGGAAAATAAAACCTTTCAGAGATATATTTTCTAATATGCAAGAAGAAGAAGAAGAAAACACAACAGAGAATAGTATACCAAAAACTTTAATGCAATTTATATATCAAATAAATAAGAAAGGGTATGATACGCTAATTACGAACTGGGAAGATAGACCTTTTGATCCTCATTCTATTGCAGCAATTAGACCTATTGCCTATATGAAATACGTAGTTGTAAAATATGTAGAAAATCTTATTTCGTGGGGAGATATGCTGTTTACAAAAGATAGTAGAGAAGATATTAATAATGCTTTATTATTATATGTGCTTGCTGCTGACATACTTGGCATTAAACCACAGAAACTTGAAGGTACTTTATCAGAAGATAAATCATTTGAAGAATTATTACTAGATTTAGACGGAATTTCCAATGCTTATGAAACAATTACAGGTATTTTAACTGTAGTCGCAAATCTTAATGCTCCTGTTTCTGATTCAAATGATGATTTAAATTCTGCTACACGACTTTATGATGTATCATATTTTGGAGTACCTCATAACAATAAGTTTCAAGGATATATTGATACTGTTGCTGACCGTCTATTCAAAATTCGTAATAGTATGAACATTCAAGGAGTTGTTCGTGAATTACCACTTGTTGCACCACCTATTGATCCGGGAGCGGTAGCAACTGCTTTAGCCTCTGGTGCCGATTTAAGTTCTGCACTTAGTACTCTTTCTGCTCCTATGCCACTATACCGATTTAACTATATGTTACAGAAAGCTATTGAGTTTACTAATGATGTAAAAGCTTTAGGAAACACAATGCTTTCAGTACTTGAAAAGAAAGACGCAGAAGAAATGGCTTTGTTACGTAGTTCGCAAGAGCAAATAATGCTTAATGCTATGACGCAAATAAGAAAAAAAGCTATAGACGAAGCGCAAGAAAACATTAATTCACTAATTAAATCAAAAGAAAACATTTTTGCTAGAAGAGCATATTATAAAAATAAGAAACCAATTAGTAAATTAGAACAAAAAGCTCTTTCTTTGCATACTGTTGCAAGCGACTTGAGGCTTTTTTCATCAACATTGAATGCTCAAGCATCTATTGCTGGGGCAATACCACAAATAAAAATAAGTTTTCCACCAGCTGCTGAATTTGGAGGGCTTCATGCACAAGCTATAATGAATGCTCTTGCAACTGTTTTAAGCATTAAAGCAGACATGAAACAAAATGAAGCACGACATACAGATACTATGGCTAGTTATGAGCGTCGTTACGAGGACTGGAAGTTCCAAACAGATCAAGCTTCTGGAGAATTGCTACAAATAGACAAACAAATTGCTGGTGCAAAAGTTCGCCTTGCAATGGCTCAAAAAGAATACGAAAATCATTTGTTGCAAATAGAACAAAAGAAAGAAGATTTTGAGTTTATGAAAAATAAGTTCACTAACAAACAGTTGTATAATTGGATGAAAGGTGAAGTTTCAAGACTATATCAATCTGCTTTCCAAATGGCACACAAATTAGCTCTTGCTGCCGAAAAAGCTTATGTTTTCGAAAGACAGAAAGAAGATTATACAAGTTTTATAACTACAGCATACTGGGACAATTTACGCGAAGGTTTAATGGCTGGGGAACTTCTATATAATGATTTACGCCGTCTCGAAATGGAATACATAGAAACTAATTCTCGCGAAATAGAACTTTCAAAAGACATTCCATTAAGTATGATAGATCCAAAAGCTCTAATAGAATTGAGAACTACTGGAACATGTAATTTTGATATTCCAGAAATGCTGTATGATATAGACCACCCTGGACATTATATGCGAAGAATTAAAACTGTAAGTATAAGTATTCCAGCAGTAACAGGACCTTACAGCGGAGTTACATGTAAGCTTAGCTTGTTATCAAATCGCTTCCGTAAATCAACTAATGCAGGAGATTATAATTATCAGGGAATTAATGATTTGCGTTTTGTTCATAATATTATTGGTATTCAATCTATTGCAACAAGCACTGGAAATAATGATACAGGAATGTTTGAGTTTAACTTTAAAGACGAACGCTATTTACCATTCGAAGGTGCAGGAGCAATAGGAAGTTGGAGTATTGAACTTCCTACAACTATACGCAAATTCGATTATGAAAGCATTTCTGATGTTATTCTTCATATTAAATATACTGCAAGAGATGCTGGCGGAATGTTGAAGGAAGCAGCTGAAACTAATATTGCTAGTGCTATAAATACATTAATGGATGAATTGGGAGAATCAGGAGCTTCAATAAAAACTGCTTACAGCATGAAATCTGAATTTGCTGACGAATATTATGAATTGATAAATGAACAACAACATTCTTGCTCTTTGAAAATAGAGAAAAAACACTTCCCATTTTTAATAGCTGATTTCTTGAGGAGGAACAGTAATAAAGTTATAAAAGTTTTATCAATTCAGTTCTACCCATCAAGAGAACTAACAGGAGAAGAGACTCTGCCTACATTAAGTTGTGCATCAGGGACAATAAACGACGCTACAATTACTTTTGGTGACGGAGAAACATTGACTGATGATGGGCTAAATATTGAATTATCATACGGAGCGAACACGACACCACTTAATTCAGATATTTATATGCTTATAAGTTATAAAATATAAACTAAGATAATTAAGTTACACCTATTTAATATTAATAGGTGTAGCTTTTTGAAATTTTTACAATCACAACATTTTATAA
>DHVB01000024.1:0-34630 GCA_002412425.1 Bacteroidales bacterium UBA5219
TGCGAAATGGGTCTTCTTCTGTACCACTGCCTTGCCATGGGTGTTCTTGCGAAAATGAAAAACACGAAAATAAAATTATTGTAAATACTAATATCAGCTTTCTCATAATTAACAAATTTTAAATTTAACTTTAAGTTCTATATTTATAAGACAGTTTATGTTGTTAAAACGTTGCATGAGGGTTTAAACTTCATTAGTTTTTATAGCAACTAACACAATCACAAGTTTAAATTCAAAAACATTTCTTTATAAATTTCTTCTGCTTCTTTTCCAAAGACACAAAATATTACTTTTTCTGGGAATTTGTTTTGTTCTAAAAATTTTATTGTTTCAGTAACTGCAATTTTAGTTGCTTTATCAATTGGAAAAGAATACACACCTGTTGAAATTGATGGAAAAGCTATAGTCTTAAATTGTTTTTCTGCAGCAATTTTCAAAGAATTTATATAAGCATTTGCTAACAATTCAGCTTCTTTATTATTTCCACCTCTCCAAACTGGACCAACAGTATGAATAACATATTTTGCAGGCAAGTTATATCCAAGTGTAATTTTTGCTTCTCCAGTTTCGCAACCATTAAGTTTACGGCATTCGTTTAAAAGTTCGGAACCAGCTGCTCTGTGAATAGCACCATCAACTCCACCTCCACCTAATAAAGTTTTATTAGCAGCATTTACAATAGCATCAACTTTTAATTTGGTAATATCGCCGTTGTGAATACTAAGTCTGTTCTTCATTTGTTTTGATTTTTAAAATTTTCATAAATTTACATAAATTATTTTAATTTACCACAACGAAATATTAGTTGTTTACAAAATATTAACTATTTTTGCTTTTATTATTTAATTTACAAAAGATAGCAGTGAAAAAAAACATATCAATTATCGCATCTGTTTACAATGAGCAAGAAGGCTTAAACGAATTCTATTCTGTTTTAAAATCAGAATTACTTAAAATTAATGAAAATTATAATTTTGAAGTTATTTTTGTAAATGATGGCAGTAAAGACAATAGCCAAAAAATCATAAATCAAATTATTGAAAACGAAACTTCGCTAAAGATAAAAAGCATAGAATTTTCTCGTAATTTTGGTCATGAAGCAGCTATGATTGCAGGTATTGACAATTCAGAATCTGATTTTATAATTTGTATGGATGCAGATTTGCAACATCCGCCAAGTAAAATAGAAGATATGCTTGCAGAAACCGAAAAATCTGCCGAAATTATTCTTATGAACAGAACAAATCGTGAAGACCAAAAAGCAATGGGCAAATTATCCTCTTCATTATTTTATAAAACTGTAAGTTTCCTATCTGGTCATCGCTTTGAGCCAAATGCTTCTGATTTTTTCTTAATTTCAAAAGATGTTGCAAATGTTTTACGAAATAATTTTAGAGAAAGAAATCGTTTTTTAAGAGGCTATATACAAATTATTGGTTTCAACATAACAAGTTTAGATTATGTTGCTAGTGCAAGAATTGCTGGAACAAGCAATTATAATTTTAAAAAGCTTTTCAAATTAGCCTTTACCGCAATATTTGCTTTTTCAGAAAAACCATTAAGAATATCTGTAATCATATCAATGTTATATTTTTTATTTTCAATAATTCTTATTATTGTTAGTTTAGTTTCATATTTTTTAGAAAACAAAATACCATCTGGTTACACAACAATAATTATTTCACAAAGTATTGGATTTGCAATTCTAAGTTTCTTAATTGCTATTTTATCAATATATTTTGGCAAAAGCCTATCCGAGATAAAAGACAGACCTATTTATATAATTAAAAATTCTAAGACAAATGAAGCCTAATAGTTTATTTAGTAAAATAAAAAATCAAATAAATAATGGAAATTTGCTATATGCCTTAATTATTTGCTTATTGCTTTTCTCAATTTTTCCATTTATTTATCTTATTCAATACAATTTGCCGGGTGCTAGCGACGATATGCTGAACTCTCATGTATTTAAAGAATTTTCGTATTTTGATGCAATTTCTGAATGGTATAAAACAGGTTATAACGGCAGATATGCTAATTCTGCATTACTATTGCTTCCTGGACGACCTTATATGAACGTATGGTTTGCTAGAACAATCCCACATTTAAGTTTCTTATGTTTACTACTTTCTGCATACTTTTTAGTTCGCTCCATTTTTAAAAACATTAATATAAAAAATTCAATTTTAATAACATTAACTTTTGTTTCTTTCTATATTTGTTTTATTCCATCTATTCGTGAATTTTATTGGTTCTCTGGGTCAAGTGTTTATATCTTACCAGCAATTTTATATCTACTAATGCTTGGCTTACTTATAAGTTTTTTTAATAAAAATAATAACCCACTAGTAATTATTGCGTTAATCGTTTGTTTATTTTTCACAATAGGATCTCACGAAGCATGGGTAGTACTTTGCTTTTTCACAATTTTAGGATTTGTTATTTTTGAATTAATAAACAAAAGAAAATTTAAACTATCTACATATATTATAATTGCATGTACTTTAGTTTTAACTTATTTTTTTATAAAAGCTCCTGGAAATACAAATAGATTATATAACGAATCTCAAGTTTTTGACAATGGCGACTTTTTAGGTTCTGCCATAATGTCAACATTTGAAAGCATGAGCTTGATTAGCAAGTGGTTTGTTAATTTTGGATTTTTACTTATCATTGTAGCAATTTTAACCTATCCAAGAAAAAATGAACAAACAAAATACGCTGGCACAAAAACTATTTTACTTGTAGTTGCAATATTATTATCTGTTTTTATTAGTGTTTTCATTTTAAAATTTTCTTTAGGACACTTGACTTACCCTATGAGATATAGAGGAATTATTCCAGGTTATACTATTGCATTAATACTATTTTTATGCTTATTATTAAATTCTCGAAATGTTTTTTATATTAAAGAAAGATATAAAAATATAAATTTATCTTATGCTTTGCTGCTATTAGGTCTTATCTTCAATATCACATCATCTGAAAACTTAAAAGATGCTTATGTTGACATAGTATCACATAGAGCAAAAATAGAATCTGAACAAGTGCAATGGGTTGAAAATTTTATTTCATCTAGCGACCAAGAAACCATATACATACCAAGTATAAATAAAGGAACAAAAACTCTTTATTTCTTAGAAATACCTGAACCCAACACTTGGTATGCATGGGTATTGAAAGTTCATACAAATAAAAACATATTTATAGACCATTCATTAAATTTCGAGAAATTCCAATTTTCACATGACTCAACTACCCTAAGCCTAACTGTAAACCCTCAAGATGAATTTAGTCATACTCATGAATTTCCTATTGACGATATTAAAAAAAATAATTTTACTAAACTTAGACTTCGTGCAATTATTAACAATGATAGCAATATTAGTCATGAAAATAAAATATTGTTGGTAATTCAATGTGGAGATTTTTGGAAAGCCTATAATATTGAAGATTTAAAGGCTATTCATAATAATGGTCTTTTCTCAATAACTCACAATATCAATACAAAAATTCTCAACTCTGATGTATTAAAAGTTTATTTTTGGAATACTGAAATGGACTCTTTAAACATAAGTAAATTCAAAATTTATTTAGAAGAATAATACTAATTTCATTCCTTTACAGGCGTTGTCTTAAAAGAAAAATATCTTTGCATAAAATATGAATATACAATAACTAAGCACGTAGTTAGAATTTTTGATAATGTTGCCCAAATATTACAATATTCAACAAAGAATTTTAAGAAAATATAGTTTAAGAAAATTGCTCCTATAACTGTAAGTCCATAGCGAAAAAGTTGCTTTCTTCCTCTTAGTTGCGATTGAGTAAAAGTTACATATTTTGCTAATAAAAATCCTGTAGTAAATGTAATAGGAAAAACAAAAGCAAAAGCTGCAATATGAGGACTGAGAGTTACAAAATACAAGTCTAAATTTTGTTTTTGGAAAACATAGTTGTAGAAAACAAAATACAGAAAAATATCTAAAACTGTATTTAAACCTCCAGTAAAGCCATATCTAAACGTAACTTGTGGAATATATGAACTAAAAGGCTTATAAAACCAGTCGGCTACTGTGATTATTATTTTTCTACAAAAACCTAAAATTTTCAGCATAAACTTTCTTTATGACAAATTTATAAAAAATTTTATTAATAGCCTGCTTTATTATTTTATTTTTATACCAAAATTTTTCCTGTCATTTCGCTAGGAATAGCTAAATTCATCATTTTTAAAATTGTTGGAGCCACATCTGCTAACACTCCATTTTCAATTTTCTTATATTCAGAATTTATTAAAATACAAGGTACAGGATTTAATGAATGTGCTGTATTTGGTGTTCCATCGTCATTAAGAGCATTGTCAGCATTTCCATGGTCGGCAATTATTAAAATTTGATAATCATTTTTAATCGCTAATTCAACCACTTCGCCCATTGCAGTATCAACAGTTTCAACAGCTTTAACAATTGCATCATACACTCCTGTATGTCCGACCATATCACAATTAGCAAAATTTACAACTATTAAATTATGAATATTTTTTTCAATTTCAGCCATTAACGCCTTTTTAACTTCTGGAGCACTCATTTCTGGCTTCAAGTCATAGGTTGCAACTTTTTGCGAAGGAATTAAAATTCTGGTTTCGTTTTCAAATTTTTCTTCACGCCCACCACTAAAAAAGAAACTTACATGTGCATATTTTTCTGTTTCAGCAATTCTAAGCTGACTTAAACCATTTTTAGCAATAACTTCGCCAAGAGTTTTGTTTAAATTATCCTTTTCATAAATAACATTTATACCCTTAAAGCTTTCGTCGTAACGAGTCATGGTAAAATACTCTAAATCAAGAGTTTTCATTCCATGTTCAGGCATATCTTTTTGAGTAAGAACTGTAGTAATTTGCCTTAATCTATCGGTTCTAAAATTAAAACAAATAACAACATCTCCAGATTGAATTTTTGTTACAGGATTTCTGTCTTTATCGGTCATTACTATTGGTTCTATAAACTCATCTGTAATGTCGTTGTCGTAAGATTCCTGCATTGATTTTAAAATATCAGTTGATTTTTTCCCAATTCCTTCCAACATCAAGTCGTAACCTTTTTTCACTCTCTCCCATCTTTTGTCTCTATCCATTGTATAGTAACGACCAACAAGGCTTGCTAGTTTAACATTGGAATTTTCTAAAGCATCTGTAACTTTTTTTAAGAAACCAATTCCACTTTTTGGGTCAGTATCTCTACCGTCTGTTAAAGCATGAATAAAAGTTTTTTTCAAGCCTAAATCATCAGAAAGCTTTACTATTGCAAGCAAATGGTCTTCAGTTGAGTGAACTCCGCCATTTGAAACTAAACCTAAAAGATGAACTTGTTTATCATTTTCTTTTGCATATTTAAAAGCTTTTAATAAAACTGGATTTTGAAAAAACTTACCACTTTCTATTTCTTTATTTATCTTAACTAAATCTTGATACACAACACGTCCAGCACCAATATTCAAATGTCCAACTTCAGAATTTCCCATTTGACCTTTAGGTAAACCAACATTTTCGCCGTCAGTAAGTAATTCAGAATTTGGAAAGTTTTTTATAAATTTATCGTAATTTGGTGTTTTTGCATTACTAATAACATCGGCTTTTTGTCCATTTCCCTTGCCCCAGCCGTCTAAAATCATTAAAACTACTTTTTGCTTTGTCATTTTTTTATATTTTTATCTTATTCAATAAACAGTAAAATTTAAAATTAGTTTTATTTTGACGCAAAAATAATAAAATTATTGATTTTGATTGATGATTATTTGTGCTTGTAAAACATATTTAAAAATCGAAATTTTGCTTGTAAAAAATAAAAAGTTTAGATATATTTGCATACGTTATAATCAAAAAAAATGAAGCTTAAATTAATATATTTTGCATTTTTTATATTTATTGGTTTGCCTTTGTTTTCTCAAAAATATACGGTAAGTGGTTATATAAAAGACAAACACACAGGCGAAGATTTATTAGGCGCAAATATAATGGTTAAAGACCAAAATATTGGGACAACAACAAATGCTTATGGCTTTTACTCTCTTTCTATTCCTGCAGGCGAATATGAAATAATATACTCTTTTGTTGGTTATGAAGAAGTTGTTGAAAAAATAAAATTAAATTCAAATAAAAGTTTAAATATCTCTTTAGAAACTTCTGCTATAATTTCTCAAGAAGTAATTGTTAGTGGTGAAAAAAACAAAAACGTTGAAGATTCAAAAATGTCCGTAATAAAATTGCCTGTAGAAACGATTAAAACTCTTCCTGCATTTATGGGTGAAGTAGATATTTTAAAAACTTTACAGCTACTTCCTGGCATTCAATCTGCTGGCGATGGAAACTCTGGTTTTTATGTACGCGGTGGAGGTCCCGACCAAAATTTAGTACTATTAGACGAGGCTACTGTATATAACGCTGCTCACTTGTTTGGCTTTTTCTCTGTCTTTAATGCAGATGCAATAAAAGACATGGAAATTTATAAAGGTGGAATGCCCGCAGAATATGGTGGACGAATAAGTTCTGTGCTTGATATTTCAATGAAAAATGGAAATATGAACAAATATCAAGTAGAAGGTGGAATTGGAACTATTGCATCAAGACTTACTGTGCAAGGTCCAATTGTAAAAGAAAAATCATCTTTTATTATTTCTGGTCGTAGAACTTATGCAGATATATTAATACAGCCCTTTATAAAAGAGACATCTCCATTTAAAGGCTCTGGTTACTATTTTTATGATTTGAATGCAAAACTTAATTATAGATTTTCAGATAAAGACAGATTATACCTTAGCGCATATTACGGAAAAGATATTTTTGATTTCAAATCAAAAGAAGCAAATTTTAACGTAAAAATCCCTTGGGGAAATGGAACTGGTAGCATTAGGTGGAATCATCTTTTTAACTCCAAATTTTTCTCAAACACAACTTTAGTAGCCTCAGATTATAAATTTCAAACTGCAATAGAAATGGGCGATGAAGACAAACCCAATGAAGGCATGAGATTTATTCAAAATTCTGGAGTTAGAGATTATTACATTAAACAAGATTTCACACTTCTACCAAATCCTAAACACACAATCAAATTTGGGCTAAATTATATTTATCATATTTTTACTCCTAATTCTGTAAATGCAAAATTAGGCGAAACTGAGTATGATTTTTCATCTGTACAAAAACAAAAAGCTCACGATGCTGCAATTTATATTGGAGACGATTTTAAAATTTCTGACAAAGTTACTATTTACGGTGGTTTTAGAGCTGCAATGTTTAATCAAGCTGGAAAATTCGTAAGATATGTTAAAGACGAGAATTTAATGAATAATATAGACACTATAACATATGGAAAAGGAGAAACTGTTGCATTTTACGACTCTTACGAACCAAGAGCTAGCATAAAAGTTAGTTTAGACAAAAATTCTTCTGTAAAGGCATCTTTTATGCAAAATAAACAATTTATTCATTTAGCTTCTTTGTCGGCTTCGACCCTGCCAACAGATTTGTGGGTGCCTTGTAGCGATGTTGTAAAACCACAGGGCGGTCGTCAATATGCAATAGGATATTTCAGGAATTTTTTTAACGACCATTTCGAAACTTCTGTCGAAGCCTATTACAAAAGTCTTTACGACCTAATTGAATATGCCGATGGTGCTTTACCCGGCGATGATGTAAACGACAATCCAGATAATTATTTTGTTTTTGGAGATGGTTATTCTTACGGAGCAGAATTGTTTATAAAAAAGAGAACTGGACGTTTTACAGGCTGGATTGGTTACACTTGGTCTAAAACAGAAAGAATTTTTGATGATATAAACGGTGGTGAACCATTTCCTGCAAAATATGACCGCCGACACGATTTGTCTTTAACAACAACTTATCAAATTACTGAAAAATGGACTGCTTCCTTAGTTTTTGTTTTTGCAACAGGAAATACAACTACTTTACCAATAGCAAGATATATGATAGACGGTGATTTGATAAGCGAATATGGACCACGAAATTCTTACAGAATGGATCCATATCATCGTTTAGATCTTTCCGTAACATATCAACACAAAAAAACCGACAAATGGGAATCTTCTTGGAACTTTTCAATATTTAATGTGTATAATAGAAAAAATCCATATTTTATTTATTTAGAAGATAAAGGTTCTGTTGAAACTGGCGATTTTACAACAACAGCTAAACAAATTTCTTTAATTCCTATTTTACCATCAATAACTTGGAATTTTAAATTTTAATTTATGAAAATGAAACTGAGAAATATTATATTTTTACTTTTAATAATCATAACTTCATCTTGCATAAAAGATATTAGCTTAGAATTACCTAAAGCTGACGAAAAACTTGTAATAGAAGCAATGATAGATTCTGATGATTATCCAATAGTTTTTATTTCAAAAAATTCAAGTTATTTTACTAATATTGATACAACAATACTAAATGCTTCAATTGTTAAAGGTTCAGATGCTTGCGTAATTGTTTCTAACGGAGCTATTACCGACACTTTAAAGCCTACAATTATGGAAAGATACCCATATCACGGTTACCGTGGCACAAAATTTAAAGGCGAGGTTAACAAATCATATGATTTAAAAATTTTATACCAAGATAAGGAATATAACTCAACAACAACAATACCTGAGCCTGTACCTATTGATTCTGTATGGTTTAATCTATTGCCAGG
Organism: Bacteroidales bacterium UBA5219; assembly: GCA_002412425.1. Lineage (GTDB taxonomy): Bacteria > Bacteroidota > Bacteroidia > Bacteroidales > ML635J-15 > Bact-19. Next base: position 8,715 of record DHVB01000024.1, read on the forward strand.
AAATGATACAATGGGTTTTTTAGGCTTTAAATTTACTGACCCAGAAAAATTTGGAAATTATTACACCTTTTATGTTAAAGTCTTAGAACAACAAAAATGGTATTATCGTCCTTCGTTTGGCTCACATATTTTAGACGATAAATTATTAAATGGTCAAGAATTTTCTTACACACCATTAACTAAAGGTTATGAACGAAATGCTTACTATCATAATGTTTGGTTAGATGAAGATTTAGATTTTCTAAGTTTAGTTTGCTTTAAAGTTGGCGACAGTGTAAGTTTAAAAATGTCAGCAATTGATGCAAATAGTTTTAATTTTTGGAGTTCTGTTTACAGAAATGTTTTAACAGGAAGCAATCCTTTTACCAACCCTGCATCAGTAAAATCAAATATTTATGGCAGTCCAGCTAATGGTCATTGGATAGGTTCTGGAACTCATTTTACAAATGTTTATATCACAGATAGTGCAACTTTGATATTAATTCCATAAAATAATTATTATTTATATTTTCTTTCAAAACCATATGTAAATTCAAAAAAAATAACAAATTTTTATTTAGAATTAAAAAAAAATATTAATTTCGGGCAAACTATTTGTAGTCTTTTTAGTTATATATTTATGAAATTATTATAAAAAATATTTTTACTATGAAAATTTTAACATTAATAAGTTTTGTTTTTTTGATGAGCTTGTCAGCTTTCTCTCAAGAAAATCCTGTTACATGGAACATTAACCAGTCGCGTTCAGAAGATGGTTCTTTTAATTTTCACATTAAAGCTGATATTAAAAACAATTGGTATGTTTACGGAATGAATCTAGATGAAGGCGGTCCTTTACCATTAAAACTTGATATAAAAGACAAAGAGGACATGGTTTATAATGCTGACATCAAAGAAGTGACACCTGCAATAACTGTATATGATGATGTTTTTACCATGAATGTTAGCTCATATCAAGGCAACAGTGAATTTGTAATTAATTATGTTCCAAAAACTGAAATAAACTCACTAACCATAATTATTGACGGTCAGGCTTGTAATACTGAAAATGGTATGTGTGTTTTAGTTTATGAAGAAATTCCTATCACAATTCAAAAATAATAATATATAAAATAATTTTACAATGAGTGAGAAAATAAAATGTTTGATAATCGGCTCTGGTCCAGCAGGTTATACTGCTGCTATTTATACTGCAAGAGCTAATTTGAATCCTGTGCTTTACGAAGGTTTACAACCAGGTGGACAATTAACTACGACAACAGAAATAGATAATTTTCCTGGCTATCCCGAAGGAGTTTCTGGTCCTATAATAATGGATCAACTAAAAGCTCAAGCCCAAAGATTTGGCACAGATGTTAGATTTGGTTGTATTACAAAAGTTGATTTTAGTAAAAGACCTTTTAAAGTTGTTGCCGACAATGTTCATGAAATTGAAGCAGAAACTGTAATTATTGCAACTGGTGCTACTGCTAATTATTTAGGCTTAGAATCTGAAGAAAAGTTTAAAGGATTAGGCGTTTCGGCATGTGCTACTTGCGATGGTTTCTTTTATAGAAATAAAGATGTAGCTGTTGTTGGTGGTGGCGATACTGCTGCTGAAGAAGCTAGTTATCTCGCAGGACTTTGCAATAAAGTTTATATGATCGTAAGACGCGATGTTTTACGCGCTTCAAAAGCAATGCAAGAAAAAGTTATGAATAATCCAAAAATCGAAATACTTTGGAATCATAATACTGTAGAAGTTCTTGGAGATAGTTCTGGAGTAACTGGAGCTAGATTAAGAAATAACAAAACCAACGAAGAAAAAAATATTGATATTCATGGTTTTTTCCTTGCAATTGGACACACTCCTGCAACTAGCCTATTTAAAGATTATATAGAGCTCGACGAGCAATCTTATATTAAAACAAAACCAGGAACTTCTAAAACTAATGTTCCCGGTGTTTTTGCTTGTGGCGATGTTCAAGACCCTAATTACAGACAAGCCATTACTGCTGCAGGTTCAGGCTGTAAAGCTGCAATAGATGTAGAAAGATTTTTATCTGAAAATTAAAACAACATAAAATTTGACAGCATCTTATAAATGCTAAATTCTGATACTAAGATATTTAAACTGCAATATCTAAAGTAATACATTAGCTAAGTTTTTATAAGATGTTGTCATTTTTTTGGCACTATGACAATAAAAGAAAAATACAAATATGTTTTAGACTATTTTCGGGAAAATATAAAACTAGCCGAAACAGAACTTGATTATCAAAACGATTTTCAATTATTAGTAGCTGTAATATTGTCAGCTCAATGCACAGACAAAAGAGTTAATCTCATCACTCCTGCTCTATTCAATGATTATCCAGATGCTAAAACTATGAGCTTTGCTAGTCCAGAAGTAATTTTTGAATATATTAAATCTTGTACTTATCCAAACAACAAAGCAAAATATCTTGCTCAAACAGCAAAGATATTAACCGAAAAATATGATGGAAAAGTTCCCGAAGATGTTGATGAACTTCAAAAATTACCCGGTGTTGGTAGAAAAACAGCTCATGTTATTGCTTCGGTTTTATTTCGACAACCTAAAATGCCTGTTGATACTCATGTTTTTAGAGTTTCGGCAAGAATTGGTTTAACAAAAAATGCAAAAACTGTTTTACAAACCGAAAAGCAATTAGTTAAACATATTCCTGAAAAAGATATTCCAGATGCACATCATTGGTTAATTTTACATGGTAGATACGTATGCACAGCAAGAAATCCAAAATGTAAAACTTGCGGAATTTCTATATATTGTGATTTTTATCAACAAAATGATAAATCTTAGTTTTTTTATTGTTTTCTTATTTTATTTTTGCAGTTGATTTTTAAATTATGGAAATTAATATAAAAAAATATATAAAAGAAGCTCTTAATTCTCTGTATTCTGTTGATACAACCAACATTGATGTAGCGGTAGAAAAAACTAAAGAAGGAATTAATGGCGACTTTACAGTAGTTGTTTTTGCTTTTTCTAAATTTAGTAAAAAATCGCCTGCCGATACCGCTAAAGATTTAGGTGCTTTTATTAAACAAAAATATGATGATGTTTCGTCATATAATGTTATAAACGGTTTTTTAAATTTTAGAATGACCAATGAATATTGGATAGACAGACTAAACAGTTTGAATTTAAACAATAAAAAATCTGAAGAATTTGACAAGGAAACCATAATGGTTGAATTTTCTTCTCCAAATACAAATAAACCTCTACATTTAGGACATATTAGAAACAACATTCTTGGTGATTCTGTCTCAAGAATATTAAAAGCCTCTGGCAATCATGTTATTAAAACAAATTTAATAAACGACAGAGGAATACATATTTGTAAATCTATGCTAGCTTGGATGAAATGGGGAAATGGCGAAACTCCCGAAACAAGTGGCAAAAAAGGCGATAAATTAGTTGGTGATTATTATGTAAAATTTGAAGCAGAATATAAAAAACAAATCGAAGAACTTATTAAAGCTGGACAAACTGAAACACAAGCAAAAGCTAATGCTGAAATAATTTTAGAAGCTCACGAAATTCTTAGAAAATGGGAAAACGGAGACGAAGAAATTCGCAAAACTTGGAGAATGATGAACTCTTGGGTTTACAAAGGTTTTGAGCAAACATATTCTGATTTAGGAATTAGTTTTGATAAAGTTTATTATGAATCCAACACTTATTTATTAGGAAAAGACATTGTAAAACAAGGATTAGAAAACGAAATATTTGTTAGAGATGAAGACAGCTCGGTTTGGATAGATTTAACAGATGAAGGTTTGGATAGGAAAATTCTTTTACGCAGTGACGGAACAACAGTTTATATGACTCAAGATATTGGAACTGCTATCAAAAGAATTGAAGAATTTAATCCTTCAAAAATAATTTATGTAGTTGGAAATGAGCAAGATTATCATTTTGCCGTTTTAAAAAAGATTATTTCTAAAATAAATAAATCTTACAGCGATGTAATTGAACATCTTTCTTATGGAATGGTAGAATTACCCGAGGGCAAAATGAAATCGCGTGAAGGCAAAGTAGTTGATGCTGATGATTTAATGAGCGACATGATAGAAACAGCTAGAAACATATCTAACGAAGCTGGTAAAATTCATGATTTAGAAGATGATGAAAAAGAAAAAATCATCAGAATGATTGCCTTAGGAGCTTTAAAATATTTTATTATTAAAGTTGACCCTAAAAAACAAATAATATTTAATCCAAAAGAATCTATTGATTTTAACGGAAATACAGGACCATTTATTCAATATACACATGCACGCATAAAGTCTATTTTACGCAATGCTGAAAAAATGAATATCAAGTTTCATGGTAAAGCAAGTGAAGAAGCAGATATTGTTGACTTAGAAATTGAATTAATTTCTCATTTATGCACTTTTGAAAAACTTATACAAGAATCTGCAAATAGACTTGACCCCAGCCTTATTGCTAATTATACTTATGCTTTAACAAAACTTTTTAATCAATATTATCATGAGCATAGCATATTAAAAGAAACAGAATCTAAAACGCTACAACTCAGACTATTGTTAGCACAAACTGTTGCACAAACTATAAAATCTGCAATGGATTTATTAGGAATAGAAGTTCCAGAAATAATGTAAAAGTAAAACCTAAATCTTTAAACTAGCTCAACTTCATCGAAGGGTTTTGGTATTTCTATATTTTTAAATCCCATTTTTAAAAGATATTTTCTATAATGTTCACCAGATTCTAAATCGCCATGTACTAAAAATATTTTTTTCAATAAATCTTTATCTTGACATGAAATAAATTCTGCCATTTCTACATAATCGCCATGTCCGCTAAAAGCCTCTAAAAGTTTCACACTTGCTCTTACTTCATGTTCTGTACCGAAAATAGATATTTTTTTAAGTCCTGGTTCTTGCAATCTCGCACCTAAAGTTGTTGGGGCACAATAACCAACAAGTAAAATTGTGTTTTTGGGATTACTAATACTATTAGCAATATGATGCTTTACCCTACCCGCTTCAGCCATGCCAGATGCAGAAATAATTACACATGGCTCTGTCGTATCATTTAGTTTTTTAGAAGCATTAACATTTTTTATATAATGCAAACCTTCAAAGCCAAATGGATCTGGGTCGTATGTTAAAACTTCTAAAACTTCATCGTTATAACATTCTGAATGCATTTTAAAAACTTCTGTAATATTTACCGACAAAGGACTATCAACATAAACATCAATATTTGGTAATCTTCCTTCGTTATACCAATTATTCATTAAAAGAACTATTTCCTGTGTTCTTCCTACACTAAATGAAGGAATAATCAATTTTCCGCCTTTTCTTACACAAGTGTCCACAATAACATTAAATAACTTTTCTTCAGCATCAGCTTTATCCTCATGCAATCTATTGCCATAAGTTGATTCTGTTATTAAATAGTCTGCTTGTGGAAAAGCTGCTGGCGGTTTAATAATTTTATTATAAGGTCTTCCAATATCTCCAGTGTAAGCAATTTTTGTAGTTTTTCCATTTTCCTTAATTTCCAAATTAACTACTGCTCCACCTAAAATATGTCCAGTATCTGTAAATTTAACTGTAATATTCTCATCAATTCTAAATTTTCTATCCATTGCAACGCCTATAAAAAGCTTCATTGATTTTACAGCATCAGAATGTCTATAAATAGGCTCAATTGGTAGCAATCCTTGTTTTAGAAGTTTTTTATTATACCATTTTATATCTTGTTCTTGAATATATCCAGAATCGGGTAACATATATGAACATAAATTTCGAGTTGCATCGGTGCAAATTACCGAACCTTCGAAACCTTGAGTATAAAAATATGGAATTAATCCAGAATGGTCGATATGAGCATGTGATAATATTATATGGTCTATTTCTTTTGGTTCGAAACCTAAATTACGATTCATTCTATCAGTTTCCATTCCTTTGCCTTGAAACATACCACAGTCTAAAAGAATTTTCTTACCATTGTCTAAAGTCAACAGATGTTTACTACCTGTAACTTCTTGTGCAGCTCCTATAAACTTGATTTTCATAAAATTTACTTTAAAATTACAGCAAATTTAATGAATTAAGAAGACAATAAAAATTTTGTAAGTATTTATTTTCCAAAATTTTTAACCGTATAGTGTTTATAGCCTATTAAACTATTCGTCTGATTTTACAAATTCTTCTGCTTTATGAAGCATTTCATACATCACAATATCATCTTTTACCAAAGGTACAATTTTTCTAAATTTGTTAAGATATTTTTGAAGTTCTGGAGATGTTTTTAATGGTTCGCGGAATGAAAGTGCTTGTGAAGCTGCAAAAAGCTCAATTCCTATAATTCTTTCTGTATTTGCAATCACTCTATGCAATTTTGTAGCTGCATTAGCACCCATACTCACATGGTCTTCTTGTTCGTTGCTTGATGAAATAGAATCTACACTTGCTGGAGTACAAAGTTGTTTGTTTTGGCTAACCATAGAAGCAGCAGTATATTGAGGTATCATAAAACCGCTATTCAATCCTGGATTTGCAACAAGAAAAGCTGGTAAACCTCTATCGCCACTAATCAAACGATATATACGTCTTTCAGAAATATTTCCAATTTCAGAAACTGCTATTGACAAAAAGTCTAAAACTAAAGCTAAAGCTTGTCCATGGAAATTTCCGCCGCTTAAAACCAAATCTTCATCTGGGAAAACCATTGGATTATCAGTTACAGAATTGAGTTCAGTTTCCACAACAGATTTTACATAGTTTAAAGTGTCTTTAGACGCACCATGCACTTGAGGAATACATCTAAAAGAATATGGGTCTTGAACATGAGTTTTTGTTTGTGCAACAATTTCTGAACCTTCCAAGAATGTTCTTATATTTTTTGCAGTTTCAATTTGTCCTTTATGTGGACGAATTGTATGTAAACTTGGGTAAAAAGCTGCTATCAAACCATTATATCCATCTAAAGATAAAGAAGCAATTCTGTCGGCATTAAACATAATTTTTTCGGCACGCCAAACACCTGTAATTGCATGAGCCAACATAAACTGAGTTCCGTTCATTAAAGCTAAACCTTCTTTAGATTTTAATTTTAATGGTTTTAAATTTAATTCTGATAAAACAGTTTCAGTTTTTTGTCGTTTACCTTTATAATTAACCTCTCCTAAACCAATAAGGGCAAGTGTTATATGAGCTAATGGAGCCAAATCTCCCGAAGCACCTAATGAACCTAATTCGTAAACAACTGGTCTTATATCATTATTATAAAAATACACTAATCTCTCAACTGTTTCAAGACAAACACCAGAAATTCCATAAGATAAAGCCTGAACTTTTAATAACATCATTAGTTTTACAATTTCTGAGTCTATCTCTGCTCCCATTCCACAAGCATGAGATATTACAAGGTTTGTTTGTAGTTGTTCTAAATCTTCTGAAGCAATATTTGTATTACAAAGCGAACCAAAACCTGTACTTATACCATAAATAGGCTTATCATGAGTTTTTATTTTATTGTCAAGATAAGTACGACATTTAATAATATTGTTTTTTGCTTGTTCGGAAAGCTCGATTTTGTATCCGTTTTTAAAAATTTCTTGTAGTTTGTCTAAACTCAAATGTTCTGTTGTAATAAAATGTGTATTCATAACATAAAATATTTTTGCGAAAATAAGATTTTAAAACGAAAAAATGTCTAAAAAAGTTTAAAAACATAAAAAAAGTCCAATCCAAGCAAATTCACGAGCACCATAAATAAGTCGGATTGGACTCTAAAAACCAAAAATCACTAACACAAAAAAAACTATTTTTTTATTTTAAAAACATCTTCAAAAATCTGAATAAGACCGTCTTTTGGAACTGCACCAGTCATCATTTGTGGTTGTCCACTTAAAGGAATAAACAACAAAGAAGGAATACTTCTTATCCCAAAAATTGATGCCAATTCTTGTTGGTCTTCGGTATCAACTTTATAAATATCTATTAAACCTTCATATTCTTTGCTCAACTCTTCAACAACAGGTGCTATCATTTTACATGGACCACACCAGTCTGCATAAAAGTCAATAAACACAGGTCTTTCACCTTTATATTTCCACTCAGTTTCATTTTCATAATCGAAAATTCTTTCGATAAATTTTTCTTTTGTTAAATGTTCTGCCATTTTCTCAATCTTTTTAAATATTTTTGTAACTGAATTTATAACAAAATTTAAAAGTTTTTGTTCAAGTGGTAAAGAATAGTAATAATATTTCGGAATTGTTAACACATAAAATATTTAAATTAATTCGCGATTTTGACGAAACTGACAATACTGAAGTCTATGTTATTGGCGGTTATGTGCGTGATAAACTTTTAAAAAGAGCTGATAAAAAAGATATAGACATAGTAGTTAAAGGTAATGGAATTGAATTTGCTCAAAAACTTGCTAATAAGCTCAAAATAAAAAAGCTAAGCATTTACAAGACCTATGGCACAGCAATGTTCCAGTTTGAAGACACAGAATTAGAATTTGTTGGTGCAAGAAAAGAATCTTATTCTCCCGAAAGTCGTAATCCAAAAGTTGAACAAGGGAGCATTGAAGACGACCAAAAAAGACGAGATTTTACTATAAATGCTTTAGCAATAAGCTTAAACAAAGAAACTTACGGCGAAATTACCGATCCTTTTAATGGAATTGAAGATTTGCATTATAGAACAATAAGAACGCCTTTAGACCCTGATATTACATTTTCTGACGATCCGCTAAGAATGATGAGAGCAATTAGATTTGCATCTCAGCTTGATTTTATAGTTGATGACGAGTGTTTTGAAGCAATTAAAAGAAATAAACATAGAATTGAAATTATTAGTGCAGAAAGAATTCATACCGAGCTAAATAAAATTTTGCTTAGCAAACAGCCGTCTATTGGTTTAAAACTACTATTCGATTCTGAACTTTTAGAAATTATTTTTCCTGAATTATACAATTTAGCTGGTGTTAGCACTCAAGCAGGTGTAAAACACAAAGACAACTTTTTGCACACAATTCAAGTTGTTGACAATGTTGCAGAAAATAGCGACAATTTATGGTTAAGATGGGCTGCATTACTTCACGACATCGCAAAACCTAAAACAAAAAAATATGTCGAAGGTATAGGCTGGACATTTCACGCACACAATTTTATTGGACAAAAAATGGTGCCTGAAATTTTTGCAAGACTAAAACTCCCTTTAAATGAAAAAATGAAATATGTGCAAAAATTAGTCGATTTGCACATGCGACCAATAGCTTTAGTTGAAGATGAAGTTACCGATTCTGCAATAAGAAGGTTAATTGTTGATGCTGGCGAAGATTTAGATGATTTATTGACTTTGTGTGAAGCTGATATTACTTCAAAAAACGAAAAAAAAGTAAAGCAATACTTAACAAATTTTAAAGCACTAAGACAAAAAATTGTAGAAGTAGAAGAAAGAGATTCGCTCAGAAACTTCCAACCGCCAATTAGCGGAGATGAAATTATAAGCTACTTTAATATTGAACCAAGCAGAACTGTTGGAATAATTAAAAATGCTATAAAAGATGCTATTCTTGACGGCGAAATTCCTAATGATAAAGAAAAAGCTTGGGAATATATGATTAGTAAAGCTAAAAGTCTTGGAATTGAAAAACAAAAATAAAATCCTCAAAAACTTTCATATCGTTTGATTTAAAAAGGCTTAGGTAAAACAACAAAATAATTATAAAAAATTTTTACTCTTTTTATTTTTATGATTGAAATAAAATTATATTTTTGTGGAAATAGAAATACATAAAAAATATAAATATGATAAACGATAAATTATTAAATCCGAAAAGTGTTGTTGTTGTTGGTGGTTCCAACGATGTTTACAAACCAGGTGGAAAAGTTTTAAAAAACTTAATCGACAACGATTTTAAAGGCAACTTATATGTTGTAAATCCTAAACTTGATGAAGTTCAAGGGATAAAAGCATTTAGAGATGTTAACGACTTGCCACAAGTTGACTGTGCTATAATAGCTATAGCAGCAAAATTTTGCTACGACACAGTTGAAACTTTAGTAAAACAAAAAGGTACTGGCGGATTTATTATTTTGTCTGCTGGTTTTAGTGAAGAAAACGAAGAAGGTGCAAAACTTGAAAAGAAAATTGTTGATTTATTAAACGAGCATAAAGCAAGTTTAATAGGACCAAATTGTGTTGGTCTTTTAAATCAAACTTATAGCGGTATTTTCACCACTCCTATTCCAAAACTTGATTCTCAAGGCATAGATTTTATTTCAGGCTCTGGAGCAACAGCGGTTTTCATAATTGAGTCAGCTGTTTCTAAAGGTTTAAAATTCTCAAGTGTCTATTCTGTTGGTAATTCAGCACAATTAGGCGTTGAAGAAATTTTAAAATATTTAGACGAAACTTACGTACATGGAAAATCAGCACCAGTAAAATTATTATACGTAGAAAGTGTTAACAAGCCTAAAATGCTTTACAAACACGCTTCTTCTTTAATTAGAAAAGGTGCTAAAATTGCAACAGTTAAATCAGGAACATCAGAAGCTGGTAGTCGTGCAGCATCGTCTCACACAGGTGCTTTAGCAAGTCCTGATGTAGCAATTGAAGCTTTGTTTAGAAAAGCTGGTATTGTGCGTTGCAACGGAAGAGAAGAATTAGCAAGTGTTGCTTCAGTTTTCATACATCCAACTCCAAAAGGAAAAAATGTTGCAATTATTACCCACGCTGGCGGTCCAGCAGTTATGCTTACAGATACACTTAGCAATGGTGGTTTAAATGTTCCTGCAATTGAAGGACCAAAAGCTCAAGAATTACTCGACAAACTTTTTGGAGGTTCTTCTGTAGCAAACCCAATAGACTTTTTAGCAACAGGAACAGCTGAGCAATTAGGTTTTATTATTGATGCTTGCAACAACGATTTCGACAATATAGATTCAATGGCAGTAATTTTCGGTAGCCCAGGACTTTTCCCTGTTTACGATGTGTATGATGTATTGCACGAAAAAATGAAAACCAGCAAAAAACCTATTTATCCAATACTTCCATCTATAATTAACGTTAAAGATGAAATAGAAAAATTTATTGAAAAAGGTAGAATAAATTTCCCTGATGAAATAGCTTTCGGAAATGCTTTAAGCAAAATTTTAAATACTCCAAAACCACAAGCTGAAAATATTGAGCTACCAAAAATTGATAAAGAAAGAATTAGAAAAGTTATTGACTCTGCTGGAAATGGATATTTAAGTCCTGATAAGATCTACGAACTTCTTGATGCTGCTGGAATAGACAGAGTAATAGAAAAAGTTGTTACTACAAAAGAAGATGCTCTTGCTTTTGCAGAAAAACATGGCTTCCCAGTTGTTATGAAAGTAGTTGGACCAGTTCACAAATCAGATGTTGGCGGAGTTGTATTAAATGTGAAAGATAACGAAACCATTGTTCGTGAATTTGATAGATTAATGAAAATAAAAGACACATACGCTGTTTTAATGGGTGAAATGATTTCAGGAACAGAAGTGTTTATTGGAGCAAAACGCGAAGACAAATTCGGACACATGGTATTAGCAGGATTAGGCGGAATTTTTATCGAAGTTCTACATGATGTTAATGCAAGCCTTTCTCCAGTTTCAAAAAATGAAGCTGAATATATGATTAAAAACCTTAAATCTTACAAAATAATTGAAGGTGTAAGAGGACAAGAAGGCATTAATCAAGAAATTTTTGCTGAACAAATTCAAAGAATTTCTGCACTTGTAGAAGCTGCTCCTGAAATTTTTGAAATGGACTTAAATCCACTGCTTGGAAATATGAAATATGTAAAAGCTGTTGATGCAAGAATTAGAATTGAGAAATAAATAAACAATTTATGAGCATATCTTAATGATATGCTCATAAATTCTTCCAACAATATTAACATTTTTATTTACACATGAGAAAATTACAAAACTAAAACTATGAAAAAACAAGACTTAATTTTTATTTTAGCTATAATAATCTTCTTCTTACCTTTTTTTGTGTTTGATGAAGTTTATAATTTTTACAACGACTTTAATAATAAGTATAGCTTAATAATGGCTTTTATAAAATTTGCCATTTTAGCAACTCTTGGTGAATCGATAGGACTTAGAATTAAAACTGGTGTTTATAATCAAAAAGGTTTTGGATTATTACCACGAGCAATTGCTTGGGGCTTTTTTGGTATGTGGATAGCCATTGCAATGGGAGTTTTCCGCCATGGGATTCCTGCATTTTTAGATAAATTTTCCATTTTCAACGGAATTGCCTTTGCAATGTATGGTGATTTTACAGCATTAAAACTTGTTGGAGCTTTCTTTATCAGCCTTATGATGAACACCACTTTTGCTCCTGTTTTTATGACTTTACACAAAATAACCGACACTCATATTATGAATAACGGTGGAAAAGTTTCTGCATTTTTAAAACCAATTCCTATCAAAAAAATTATTACAAACCTAAATTGGGAAGTTCAATGGGGATTTGTGTTCAAAAAAACTATTCCTTTATTTTGGATTCCAGCACATACAATTACATTTATTTTACCACAGAATTACCAAGTTTTAACTGCTGCTCTACTAGGAGTTGTACTAGGAGTATTGCTTTCTATTGCAGCAATTCAAGGAAATAAAAAATAATTTTTATGTCAGAAATTAAAAAAAATATTGATAATATATTAAAACAAATTCCAAACAATACTAAACTTGTTGCTGTTTCAAAAACTCACAGCATAGAAACAATAAAAGAAACTTTTGATGCCGGACAAAGAGATTTTGGAGAAAATAAAGTTCAAGAATTAGTTGACAAACACAATCAACTTCAAAATCCTGAAATAAAATGGCATCTTATTGGACATTTACAAAGAAATAAAGTTAAATATATTGCAGATTTTGTTGAACTAATTCATAGTGTTGATAGCCTAAAACTTTTAACCGAAATAAACAGACAAGCCAAGAAGCACGACAGAGTAATAAACTGTCTTTTACAATTTCACATAGCCGACGAAGACACAAAATTTGGCTTAAATTATGATGAAGCTATTGATATTTTAGAATCTGATGAATTTAAAAGTTTTGAAAACATAAAAATCTGCGGAGTAATGGGAATGGCAACCTTTACAGACGATACTGAACAAGTAAGAAAAGAATTTAAAAAATTAAAAGAAATTTTTTCTGAAATTAAAGATAAATATTTCAAAAATATTGATTATTTTTGTGAAATAAGCATGGGGATGAGTGGCGATTGGAAAATAGCAATTGAAGAAGGTGCGACAATTTTAAGAATAGGAAGTATAATTTTTGGAGATAGAACTTAAAAAATGAAAGACAGTTGTTAAAGATTAAAAACATATTATTAGTAATATTTGCGACAACACTGTTTTGTACAGAGTTGAAATCTCAAGACTTGCCCGTACATGAACAATATATGTTCGATTTTATGCTTGTAAACCCATCTTTTACAGGACTTACTCAATCTTCAATATTTAAAGCCATTCACAGGCAACAATGGATAGGCTTTGAAAATGCTCCTAAAACATCGTTATTTTTATTCAAACATAGACTTAAAGGTAGAGAAGGTGGAATTGGAGGATATGTATTTTCAGATTTGAATGGACCAAACCAAAGATTTGGAGCTCAATTCAACTTTTCTTACCAAGTATTTTTGTATAATAAACGAAACCATAAATTTATAATGTCGTTTGGAATGGCTTTTAGAGGCTGGGCTCACGTACTAGACCAAACCAAATTTACTAGAAATATGTACGACCCAATAGTTACTTATTCCAAAGAAACAACTGTAAACCCAAATGCAAGTGCTGGAGTATTATTCTCATACAACCATACGTTTTTGGGAGTAGCATTCGACAACTTACTCCCATGGACTGACAGAATGTATAACAGAAGTTTAGAACCAATAAATCATGTTCTCACAAATTTGCATGCAGGCTCTATTTTACAAATTCATAAAAAAGTACAATTAAGACCATCATGTTTATTCAAATCCAATTTTCACGGCCTCAACCAGTTAGATGTAAACCTTAAAGTTCATTACGGTGGAACATCATCAAGAAAATCTAAATTTGTTAGAAAAGACAACGATATGTGGTTTGGACTATCGTACAGAAATACTTTAGACAAAGGTAATTCCTCACCCCTATCAATAGCTCCAAGTTTTGGAATGTCTATTGACCAGTTTTCTATTTTCTACCAATACGAAATAGGTTTAACCTCACTACAACTTTATCATAATGGAACTCACCAAATTGGCTTAGGACTAAAAATATTCCATGATAAATACATTAAATGGGGTAAATTTCATAATGCAATATTTTATGATGAATTTTAAAAGATGAAACTAAAAATCTACATATTAATATTATTAAGCCTTAGCTTTATCAGTCTTAAAGCTCAACCCGACAGTACTGACTGTTTCATTAGTTACAATTCTATTTGGGCTAAAAGTTTAGGAAGCAATATGTTTGACGAAGTCTTGGGAGTAGCTAGCGATAATAGCGGAAATATTGTGGTTGTAGGCCAGTTTCATGGAAGTTTAAATTTTCAATCTCAAACAGTTGTTTCAAATGGTGGAAGCGACTTTTTTGTTGCTAAATTAGATAGTTTTGGCAATTTAATATGGCTACAATCAGGTGGAGGCACAGAAAATGATGTTGCAAAAGCTGTTAGCATTGATAGCCAAGGCAAAATTAATGTTATTGGAAACTTTAGAGGCACACTTAATATTGGAGGAAACCAAATCAATTCAAATGGAGAAAGCGATATATTTATTATTCAATACTCTCCTGATGGAAACTATTTATGGGGGAAATTTTTAAGTGGCTTTTACGAAGATTCTGGTAACGATATATGTGTTGATGCTGATGACAATATTTTAGTTACAGGATATTATGACCAATTTTTAGGGATTGGAAATGGCACTTTAATTGCTAAAGGTGCTAAAGATTTTCTTTTGGCAAAATATGATGCTAATGGAAATTTTTTGTGGAGAGCAAATCATGGGTCAACTCAAAATGACATTGCCACTAGTATTGCTTGCGACAAAGACAATAACATATTTATTGCTGGAGAATTTTCAGGAACAATCAATTTTGGAAGTTTAAATTTAAGTGCAAATGGAAGTTTAAACACTTTTGTTGCAAAATATAATAAATCAGGAGTATTTCAATGGGCAAAAGCTTTTGGAAGTAATAGCAACACCGCAAGTCAAGCTAGTGTTGCCACAGACATCTTTGGCAATGCTTATATTTCATACAAATCAGAGCTAAATAATAATATGGCGAAAATCCATAAATTTAATCCTGAAGGAATTGAAATCCTAAACAAAAGCTTTGGCGGACTTGGAAATATTATTCCTAATGATATTAAAGTAGATTATGGACAAAACATATATATAGCTGGAAAATTTAATGGACTTACAGATTTCGGCGATGGGAATATTAATTCAACAGCAAATTTTGACTGTTTCTTATCTAAACTTGATAATAACGGTGTTTTTAAGAAGAAAGAGTTAAAAGGCGTTTCTGACACAAATTCATTTAACGCTATGTGTATAAATGAATTAAACCAGTTAATTGTGGCAGGAAGTTTTTCAAATACACTAAGTTTCAATTCTGATATTCTTAACTCAAATGGTAATGAAGATGGATTAATTGTAAAGTATGGATTAGGCTTTGGATTTTCTGAAATAATAATATCAAGCAACAACTGTGACCCCAATGATATGTGTATTGATATTCAAACTATTAATGGTGTTCCTCCATTTACTTATTATTGTAACAACACATTAATTTCTCAAAATATTTGTGGTTTAAGTGTTGGTAATTACGAAATTATTGTGGTTGATAAGAATAATTGCTATATAAAAACAAAAATAGAATTACAAGCTCTTCAAGGACCACAAATTGCTATACCAACAAATATTACTTTATGCCCTTATGAAAGCATAGTTTTAAATGCTGGAAATGGAGATTATGAATATTTATGGAGTACTAATGAGACTAGTCAAATAATTGAAATAAATGAAGGCGGTGTGTATTCTGTAACTGTTACTGATTTAGGTACTAATTGTAGCACAAGTGCTAGCACAAATGTTACAAAAATTCCTAATCCTGCCTTATTACCTGAAACCGACTCTTTATGTTTTGGAGATGAGTTAACAATTACAACTTTTGATACTTACGCTTCTTATTTTTGGTCTGATGCCTCTATTAATCAATATTTTACATCGGGCAATAGTGGAATTCATTGGGTAAAAGTTTTTGATTCCAATACTCATTGCCATTATTATGACACAATAACTTTTGTATATTTCCCAACAATTGATCTCAATTTAGAAAAAAATATTGTTATTTGTGATGGAGATTCTGTTTTAGTTTCTGCACCTCCAGGTTTAGCTTCTTATCATTGGAGTAACAACACTTTTTCAGAAAGCATTTGGTTAAGTCAAGCTGGCACATATAGTCTCACTGTAACTGACCAGTATTCTTGTACTGCAAGTAGTGAAATAAATGTAGGTTTAGGTGAATCACCAATAATAAACTTAGGAGAAGATTTTTCTATTTGCACAAACGAAGCTGTAGTTTTAAGTGCAAATGCTCAAGGCGATAATTTAACATATTTATGGAATGATAATTCTACCGAAGAAACATTAACAATAACAAGTAGCGGAACATATTGGGTTAAGGTTAGTGCATTAACAGGTTGCGATGCTATAGACACAATAAAAGTTGATATTTTTCCACAACCAGTTTTAGACTTAGGCAATGATATTGAATTTTGTTATGGCGAAACATATTTAATAGAAGTTGACAGTACTTACGCAACTTATCAATGGAGCAATAACTTAACCATAAGTACAATATCAGTAAATTCAACTCAAACTTTATTTTTAACAGTTACAGATTCAAATAATTGTACTGCAACGGGCAAAATTAATGTTATTGAACATGACTTAATAGAACCTTTTATTGGTTATGATACTACATTTTGCGAAGGCAACACATATATATTAAAAACAGATAGAGAATATTTTAAATATAAATGGCAAAATGGCTCTAATGCTTCTAGTTTTACTGTAACACAAGCAGGAAATTATGCTTTAACGGTTTATGATGAAATTGGCTGTTCTGGAAGCACAGAAATTAATGTTGAATTTCTTGAAGGTCCTGTTTGGGATTCTTACACTTCAGGAGGAGGAATGATAGAAGTATTTGCAAGTGGAGGTGTACAACCTTATGTATATTCATACGACGGCGATACTTGGCAAACTTCAAATATTTTTACAAATTTACCATCTGGAGTATATACAATTTCAATAATGGACGACAATTACTGTTTAATAAGCAAAGAAATTTTCCTAGATGAATCGCTAAGTATTCCAAACTTCTTCACTCCAAATGGAGACGGCTACAATGACACTTGGGTAATTACTGGTTTATACCATTATCCAGATGCTGTTGTACAAATTTTTGATAGATTTGGCAAAAAATTATACTCTTCAACAGGTGCTGACTTTAGCTGGGACGGAACTTATGCTGGCAAAGAATTACCAAGCGAAACTTACTGGTATGTAATTACATTGGATAGCAATAAAAAGCAAGTTTTGAAAGGTAGCATTACGATAAAGAGGTAAGGAACAGTTAAAAGTTTATAAATTTGGTAAATATATCAAAAATTACCTATACCGATTTTCGGCAAAAAAATAAAAAATAATTAATGACCAATTTTCGCATACATACCCGCCGTAGCATTCGTCTAAAAGGATATGATTATTCACAGGAAGGATTGTATTTTATAACGATTTGTGTGCAGGATAAAATTTGTAGATTTGGACATATTGAAAACGGCAAAATGATATATAATCAATACGGCACAATTGCACATAACGAATGGATAAACACACCAAATATACGAACCAACATTATTTTACACGAATTCGTAATAATGCCAAACCATATTCACGGCATAATTGAAATAACCGAAAAATTATCCTACAATGGGGCATACGATACGCCATCGGAATCGGAAATTGGCGAATACGATACGCCGCAACGTACAGACGAATTGCATTCGTCAGTACGTTCGCATTTACGATCGCCATCGCAAACAATTGGCGCTATCGTACGCGGATATAAATCGGCTGTAACAAAACAATTAAACGCATTGGGACTAACCGAAAAATTATGGCAACGCAATTATTACGAACATATTATACGCGACGAACAATCATATATCCGCATTACGGAATACATTCGCAATAATCCAAAAAAATGGGCAGATGATAAAATTAAAATAAAAAAATGAAGAAAGAAATTCAATTTATTTTATACAACACGCCTCAAGAAAACGTAAAAATTGAAGCTGTTGTAAAAGACGACACACTATGGCTAACGCAAAAAGCTATGTCTCAATTATTTGGCGTGCAGGTTCCCGCTATAAGCAAACATTTGAAGAATATATTTAACGAAGGCGAACTAGATGAAAAAGTGGTTGTTTCCATTTTGGAAATAACCACTCAACACGGTGCTATTGAAGGAAAAACTCAAATACAAGGTACACAGTTTTACAATTTAGATGCTATTATTTCTGTGGGGTATCGAGTAAATTCGGCAAAAGCTACACATTTTCGCATTTGGGCTACCAAAGTACTGAAAGAATATATGCTCTCCATCAAAAGAACCTGCAGAAAATACTCCCACATTCCAATTCTTATTAAAAAACACAATACTAGGTTCAAAAGCTGGAGCATCGCCAAATAAAGGACCACTTCCTAATCCTCCCAATGATGCTGAGTAACGTACTGCACATTTCCGACCATTGTCCATGTTGAAGCTTTGTTTTCTACTTCTTTTTCTGTTTGAGCATAAGCTGTTGTACAAACAAGTATGAGAAATAATAAAATATTTTTTTTTATAAAAATACTATTATAAATATTCAAGATAAGTCTTTATAAGTTCTAAATTAATTGCAGGTAAAAATAATGTTTTTTTCATAAAACAAATAAAAACAATAACATTTTTTCAAAAAAACATCATTTTATTACCATTTTGCTTATAAGTCTAGTAAATCAGTAATTAATTTTTAAATTGTTTTTTAATAAATAAGGTTATCCATGTTGCGAAAACAAAAGGAAATGTAAGTTGCGTAAATTGGAATTTTATCATAAAGATACTAACGCCAAGTGAAAGAATTACAGAAAGCAGAACCCAAATACCATCTTTAACTTTATCTCCTGCAAATACTATTGCACACAAAACTGCATTAAAACCATAAAGTCCGAGATTAATATCGTCTATTGGTGCTGAAAAACCAAATGCAATAATATCAGAAACAATTGCACCTGCTAGACCGTACAATGCTGCAATGGGAGAACTGATAAATACTGCAACAAAAAACAGTAATCCAGACAATAATTTATTTTGAAAAATCACTTGACCAAAACTTTTAAAACCATCTGATAGAGAATCACTTAAATGGACTACAGTTGGCATTTGCACTGCCAGCAAATCTGCACAAAAACTCTTACAAACAAACAATATTAGCCAAGTTACTAAAACAAAAGGAAAAGTAAATGCTGGAATTTTAAGTTTTATAAAAAAGTGTTGCAACATTGCTGCTAGCACAGAACCTACAACAACAATTATCCATGCCCAAAGTACAGGCTTTAAAAATAACATTACTGCTACCCCAACCAATGCAGCACTAAAACCGTAAAGTCCTTTGTTGATTTCTGTTTTGTCGTATTTTAGCAAATAAGCAATACTAGTTCCGCATATTGTAGCTAAAAGTGCTGAAAAACCCATTATAGGCGAACCATAGAAAATTCCAATAAGGAAAAGCAAACCTGTAATACTATTTTCTTGAAGCATTATTTGTCCAAGTCCTTTAAGTATAACAGAAACGACAGAAGCAGATTTGCCAAGTGTTGTATTTTTATTGTTTAATTTTGATTTCATCTTCTAAAATTTAATCTCTATATTATTCATTCTCAGAGGTGCTACATTAGAAATAGGATTTGCACCACGAACTGATAAAGTATGAAATTGTTTTTCTTTATTTAGTTTCGATGATGAAAGTTTTTGCGTATAAACAGTCCATTGTTGCAAAGGTTCAATTTTATACGAAAGCTCATTTTCAAAACCATTGTAAAAGACTATTACTAATTGATTTTTGCCTTTTTTGAGTGGAAGAAAAACAATATCCTGATTAGAATTTACACGGTCTGGCGAAAAATGTGCTGTTATGTAATCGCCATTGAGCAAGATATAAAGAGCATTTCCACTTTTAATTTCTATCGCAATTTTCTGTTCTTTTGTAGATTCAATTTCCTGTAAAAACGCAGTTCCTGATTTAGGCAAAACTTCCTCTGTTACAATTTTTCCGTAAAAAAACTGATTTACTTTTGTCCACCTATCATCGGGTGTTATATTGGGATTTCCTTCTAAATCTGGCAAGTTCCCAAAAACCATGCTACTACGTCTCCTGTACAAATCACCCCATTTTACTGTATTTTGAACCAAACTTACAATTTTTTTATTAGATGAGTTTAACGTAATATTTTGCTTGTTTTCATCAATTTCAACAATGATTTTTCGTCCAAGTTCATTTTCAGAAAACATTATTTCTGGGTTAATATGACGTTTTGTAGTATTGAAAGCCCAATCATAACCAATTAAACTTTTGTATCCGCAATAGTAATTGAGACTTGAATGCCCAAAAACTGGAGAAGAATTTTGTGGAGTTAGCACAGTATTTGCAATAATTTTAGGCAAAATCGCAAAACCATTTTCAAAAGAAACTTTAAGTACAGAATAAGGTAGTTCAGACGTTGTTTTCGGAAGGCGTATATTCCAATCATCACCATATTTTTTTGGAGGATAAAAATCGCAAAGTTCATTTGTTTCCAATACTTTTACTGAAGCAATAGAACCTTTAAAACCTGAAATACCAATATCTTTTCCATAAAAATCTTTCTTCACAAAAAGATACAAATTTCCATTTTTTGTCGTAACCTCACCCCAATTAAATGTGTGATCAAACGGATTTGCAGTTATGCCGTAAATTGCTTCAGAATTTGCTTTTATCCATTTTCCCATTTCTAATAGTACATCGCGTTCAAATTCAACTACAGAACCATCGCCACGTGGTCCGATATTGAGCAAATAATTTCCGCCACGACTAATAACTTTTATCAAACTTGTTATTTTTTCATTAACTTTATCTTGAATGCTTCCACGCTTTTGCCATGAACGATAACCCCAAGTTTCATCAAACATAGAAGCAGCGGTTTGCCATGGAATTCCAAGTTTATAGTCAGGATATTTATTGTCGGGCATTACTGAGAAATCCACATAATCGTTGCCTAATCTTCCACTAATCATACATTGCGGTTGCAAACGGTTGACCAAGTCATACAAATCTTTACTCTGTGCAGGTGTAAGCGAACCCATATCGAACCAAATTTCAGAAATATCGCCGTAATTGGTCATAATTTCTTCCACTTGTTTTTTGTTAAATTCGTAATGTTCATCGGTCAATGGATCGGCATTATGGCTGGAAATTGGATAAGCATGAGGATAATTCCAATCAATAAGAGAGTAATAAACAGCAAAATCAACACCTCCTCTTTTACAAGCATCGGCTAATTCTTTCATTAGATCTCTTCCATAAGTAGTAGCATCAACAATATTAAAGTCGGTGTATTGAGAATGATACATGCAAAAACCATCGTGATGTTTAGATGTAAAAACAATTGAACGCATTCCTGCATCTTTTGCCAGTTTCACAATTTCATCTGGATTCCATTTTGTTGGCTCAAATTGCTTTGCAGTATTTCCATACCAATCGCTAAAAATTCCAGCGAAAGATTGTATTTGCTCGCTATAACCACGCTCTACAGGTTTTCCATCATATACTCCACCATAAACAGAATAAAGTCCAAAATGTATAAACATTGAAAACTTTTGGTCGAGCCATTGCTGAGATGGTTTTTGCTGAGCCAACATAAGCAAAGGAAAACACAAAAACAGACTTAAAATTTTGCACTTCATCTTTTAATTTTTTCAATAATTTATGTCGCAAATATAATGTTTTTTAGATTGTACTAATTTAATTAATGTAAACTAAGTATTATTGATAAATTTAATTCATAATATTAAAAAATTTGCTAATTTTGGAATATGATTTTTCACAAAAAAACATATGCTTACTTATTTAATACTTTTATAATTAATTTAGTAAAATATTTCTTTTTATCCTATAAGATTGTATCTTTGTAATGCTTAATTAATTGACACCGCTTATGAATGAATATTTTAGACACAAGAATACTTTACTTTACAACAATGATATTCTAGATAAAAACCTTTTCAAAGAAGAGTTTATTGATTTAATTGTAACTTCTCCACCGTATAATGTTGGAATAGAATACAATTCAAATGATGACGAGTTAAGTTACGAACAATATCTAAATTTTTCAGAACAATGGTTATCAAATTGTTTTAAATGGAGTAAGGCACAAGCTCGTTTTTGCCTAAACATCCCATTAGATAAGAACAAAGGTGGCAATCGAGCTGTTGGAGCAGATTTAACAAAAATTGCACAAAAAGTTGGCTGGAAATACAAATCTACAATCGTTTGGAACGAAGGTAACATTTCGCGCAGAACGGCATGGGGAAGTTGGAAGTCTGCTTCTGCTCCTGTTGTTATAGCACCTGTGGAATTGATAGTAGTTTTATACAAAGACGAATGGAAAAAAACTAATGGAAGTAAAATATCAGATATTACATCAGATGAATTTAAAGCGTGGACAAATGGAGTATGGACATTTAATGGAGAAAGTAAAAAACGAGTCGGACATCCTGCCCCTTTCCCAAAAGAATTACCATATCGTTGCATAAAATTGTTCAGTTATGTAGATGATTTAATTTTTGACCCATTTGCTGGCAGTGGAACGACACTGTTTGTTGCTTCAAACTTAGAAAGAAGAGCTATAGGAATAGAAATTGATAAAAGCTATTGCAAATTAGCTAAAAATAGAATTTTAAAAGAAACAGGAGTCTTAGATTTTAAAATATGACAAAGAAAAAATTAACACAAATAGATTTAGTAAAGGAATATTTTATTAAAAATCCTAAAAAAGATATTCCACATCCCAAAGTTGTAGATTGGGTTGTTTCTGAATGGAAAAAACAAACAGGAAAAGTTTTCCGCGATCCCGATCGTGCAATACGTTCGCTATATCAAAAAGGCTTTTTGATAAAAATAGACAAAGGAGTTTATAGATACGAGCCTAGTTTTGCTAAAAGTAAAAAACAAGAAAATTTCACAGCTGCACAAAAGAAAAAAATATTAGAAAAAGATGGATATAAATGTGTCGTTTGTGGTAAAGGTATAAAAGATAAAGTTGAGTTACATATTGATCATATTATTCCTAAGGATAAAGGAGGTAAAGCAACTATTGAAAACGGTCAAGTTCTATGCTCACAACACAATTTTTTAAAGAAAAACCTAAATCAAACTGAAACCGCAAAGAAAATGTTTATCAATCTCTATGAATTAACAAAACGTAAAGGAGAAAAAACATTAAATGAATTTTCTGCCGAGATTTTAAAAGTATTTGAAAAATATGGAATAAACGGTCACATAGATTGGAAAAAATAATTACTTAAGAATGAATCTACCCATTAAAAAAACATCTCAATAATTTTGTTTTATTAAAATATTTTTCTACCTTTGTTACCAACAAAAGACATTAAAATATGAAAAATTATATTTGTCCTAAATGCAATGGTTATCTAAGTATTGATAATGAAATTGTGTTTTTAACTAAAAATAACAAAGGCGAATCTGCTATAGTATTATTAAGTGCAGAACTTGGTAATTACAGTTTTAGAAAAAATGACAATGTGGATTTTGAAGAAGGCGACCACGTAAATTTCATTTGCCCAATTTGTTACGAAAATCTTAATGCAGAAAATGTTGATGATAATTTAGCTTGTGTTAAGATGATAGACAGTAACGGAAAAGCAAAAAAAATAATGTTTTCAAAAGTTTTAGGCGAAAAATGCACTTACGCAATTAGCGACGAAGGAGTTGACTCTTTTGGGGACAATAAAGATACGTATTCAAATAGGTTTTAGTTTTTTATTTTTTGTTTTCATATAGGTTGTTTTAAGGTGCGTTGAATTTTTCTTCGCACCTTTTTTTTATTATTATGGCTCTACCCTATTTAAAAATATTAAAATATTTTCTATTTTTATTTAACTTTTACAAATTCTCTCCAAAATTTTTCTTTAACAACAAAAATTGTAACAAACACAAGTAAAAGGCAAGTATTTAGAACATAAACTAAAGTTTGAGATTCTGGTTTTAGGAATACACTAACAAAATACAAACTCAAAGCTAAAACAAAATAGAACACGCCATTTCCAACTTCATAAGGTACTTTATAATATTTTTGCCCCCAGTAGAAAGAAAGTAATGTCATTAAGAAATAACAAACAAGTGTAGCCCATGCTGCACCAACATAGCCATAAATTGGAACTAATACTAAATTTAAAACAATAGTTATAACTGCTCCAAATATTGCAAGCCAAGCTCCGTATTTTGTCATGTCGTTTAGTTTGTACCAAATTGAAAAATTAAAGAAAATTCCTAAAAATAAATTCGCAATTAATAATATTGGTACGACTTTCAAACCTTCGTGATAATTAGGGGAAATAAAATATTTTATAATATCAATATAAAACATTACACCTAAAAATATCATCAAACCGAAGATTATAAAATATTTTGTTGCTTTTGCATAAAGTTGACGAGCATTACTTTCATTTTTATTTTGGAAAAAGAAAGGTTCTGCAGCGTATCTAAACATTTGGATAAAAAGCGTCATTAAAACAGCTAATTTATAGTTTGCACCATAAATTCCAAGTTGAGCCATAGGGTTTAATTCTTCTGGAACCAAATGTTTTAACATAACTCTATCTAAAGTTTCATTTATCATTCCTGCAAAACCTGCTACTAATAAAGGTAAAGAATATTTTAAAATTGTTTTTAGAAGTTTAAAATCAACTTGAATTTTTACATTAAAAATCTCTGGCAACAATATTATTAGCGTGATAATATTTGCTAATAAATTTGATATAAACACATAGCCTACACCAATATTTGGAGAATAAATATTTAGTATAAATGAATCGGGATTTGAATTTAAAAGTTTTGGACAATAAATTAGGAAGAATAAATTAAACCCTATGTTAGTACAAATATTTATAAGTTTTATAATTGCAAATTTCCATGCTTTATTTTCTAATCTAAGTCTTGCAAATGGAATTGAAGTAAATGCGTCTAAAGCAACAATAAGTGCCATCCACAAAATATATTCGGGATGTTCTGAATATTGCATTGCAGATGCTATAGGCTCTAAAAAGACTAAGACTATAATTATAAAAACACTGGAAGTAACAGTTAAACTAAAAAGTATGGAAGAATAAACTTTATTAAAATTTTGTTTATCGTTGCCAAACCTAAACAAGCCAGTTTCCATTCCATAAGTTAAAAGTATCAACAGAAAAGTTACGTAAGCATATAATTCTGTAACAATTCCATAAACTTCGGGCAAAAACAAACGTGTATAGAGTGGAACTAACAAATAGTTGAGCAAGCGTCCCAAAACACTGCTAAATCCATAAATCACAGTTTGACTGGCTAATTTTTTCAGTTGTTTATTCACCGTAAATATTTTTCACAATGATAATT
This sequence comes from Bacteroidales bacterium UBA5219, assembly GCA_002412425.1. Taxonomy (GTDB): domain Bacteria; phylum Bacteroidota; class Bacteroidia; order Bacteroidales; family ML635J-15; genus Bact-19. The sequence continues at coordinate 34,532 of DHVB01000024.1, forward strand.
AAATGAATTTGATTTAGGAAGTGTTTTGATTTGAGTTATTAACGGACAACAGTTTGTAAAGTTTGTAAAGTTTGTAAAGTTCGTAAAGTTCGTAAAGTT
>DHVB01000024.1:34902-56466 GCA_002412425.1 Bacteroidales bacterium UBA5219
AAAGTTCGTAAAGTTCGTAAAGTTTGAACCGAGTTTATGAGCTCACTTAAAGCAAAAGTTTGTAAAGTTGCTTAGCCTTTTAATAATACTGATAAACTATTTCTATAACAGGCGATTTACTCATATCGGCTGGATTTGTCCCAGGTTTGCCTTCGGGTACTGGTTCCCCTAATTTTTCAAAATGTTGCACCCAGTAAGCATCAATGCTGTCGGCTTTAAAATTTTTAAAAGTCATTGATAAAGATTCAAAAATTGGATTTTGAAGTGAGTCTAAATATGCAAAGCGAACTAACTCACTACAATAAAATTCATCGTTGCTTTCATCATAAGCATAATCGTATTTTTTGCCTAAATTTTTCTCAGCATTTTTTATTGCGCTTGGGATAATGTATTCAAATTCTTTTTTCAACCTTCCTACTGCAATTAAATATTTATTGTCGATAAAAGCAGAATTTTCAAAATAATCTTCCAAAGGCGTTTTAACAACTCCACTAAAAGGAATTGATTCCAACACATAAGTTTTATCATTCTCAACACTAACAATTCCGACATGAGTAAAAGCAAGTTCTGTGTTTTGTCCTGTCGAGCTTTGAATAGCATTATGTAAACCAGACTCCTCCTTCCCTACAGAAAATAACAAATCACCAGTTTGAAGATTAAACTCATCATTTTTATTTTCACATGAAAGAAATAAAATAAAAAAACTAAGACAAAATAAAAAATAGAATTTAGGCATAATTAAAAATATTATTATACTACAATTTTTCAATTTGTTTTATTGTTATTAAGTTTACTGTCCAGTATATGGCAAAAGCAATAATACCAGTTATAGAAACTGCAATAAATTCACCAAAGCCAAAGCTTCTTTCCCAAAATACTAATCCAAAAATTAATCCTGATATAATGCAAAGTATTGTAGTAAATTGAAAAAGTGTTAATCCCCAAACTTTTTTATAAGACTTAAACTTTTCCCAAAAAGGTAGTGATACTAACTGAATTATCATTGCAATAAATATGCTTATAGGTACAAATATTGTAAAAAAGCCATTATCAGGTTTGCTAAAGGCATCTCCATCGTAAATGATAAAATTGAGAACTACTAACACTCCAAGCACTGTCAATAATCCAAGTATTGTTGGCAATATTATTTTAATGATTTTAACTTTCATATTTATATTTTTTAGTTTTAAACGCTCAAATTATTGAAATATTTTATTTTTTTGTTTCAAATTTCAATAAAAAATTGCACAAATTAACCTAGTGTCTTCTAATTTTATGTATTTTCGCAATGTTTGTTAATAATTTTGTTTTATGACACATCTGAAATATTTTTTCGCTATAATCTTTTCATTATTTTTAGAAAATGCGTATTGCTGTACAACTGCTGTAATATCAGGCAAAGCCACTAAAGATGGTCGTCCTATAATTTGGAAATTGAGAGATACTGATTTTTTAGAAAATTATGCTAAAAAATTTCCTGCCGAAAAAGGAAAATATGCTTTTATAGGAATTGTTAATTCAATTGACAGTTTAGGTAAAGAAGTTTGGGGCGGTAACAATGAATTAGGTTTTGCAATTATGAATAGTGCCTCATTTAACGTAAATCTAAATGATAGTGCAAAAGTTAAAGATAATGAAGGCTATTTTATGAAAAAAGCTTTAGAAACATGCAAAAACTTAGAAGATTTTGAAAATTTACTAAACAACACTCCAAAACCTATGGGATTAGCTACTCATTTTGGAGTAATTGATGCAAAAGGTGGTGCTGCTTTTTACGAAGTAAATAATTATACTTGGACAAAATATGATGCAAACGACTCAAATATTGCTCCAGAAGGTTTTATTTTAAGAACAAATTTTTCTGAAACAGGAAAACCAAATATTGGATACGGCTTTGTAAGATTGCAAACTGCAAAACTTATTTTTGATAAAGCAATAAAAGAAAATTCTATAGATTATCGCGATATAATACAAAAATTCTCAAGATGTTTATATAATCCTATTACAAAAAATGATTACAGAGAAATTTACGAAAAAGAAACTGCAAGCGATAAATTTATACATTCCGACAATTTAATTACAAGCTATGGTTCTGCTTCTTGTATTGTTATTCAAGGTGTTAAGAATAATGAAGTTCCACAATTTACTACAATGTGGACAATGATAGGCTATCCTAACACATGTATTGCTTTGCCACTATGGGCAAGCGAATCAGAATTACCAAATGCAGTAATTTACAATGATTCGTTAAAAAATTCAAAGCTAAATCATTACAATATGAAGCTATTTAAAGAATGTTACCCAATAGACAACCCAGACGGATACCACTATTTACAAATTTCTAAATTGGTAAATAAAGAAAACAATGGATATATTCAGATTATTGAACCTATTGAAAGGAACATTTTTGATGAAACAGAAAAAAAATTAGCTAAATGGCGAAATAAAACACCTCCTAAATCAGAAATAGAAAATTTTTACACTGAATTAAACGATATTGTGGAAAAAACTTATGAAAAATTGATTGAGAAATAAGATTTATAAAAAGCAGTTACCACTTATTGTTGTAGTAACTGCTTTTAACCATATAAACAGACAACAAAACAGTCTATTCTTCTTTCATCATTTTATTGAGTTTTCGCAATTTAAAGGAAAAATAAACAGTGTAAGCACCTATTATAACAAATGCTACTGCTGTCCAAACAACTACACTAACACCTGCGAACACTGGATTCCACAGCAAAATAAACGAAAAAATTAATCCTAAAATGGCGGTTACCATCAAAGTGCCCCAGTCTAAAATACCATATTGTTTCATATCATAAGCTGTTACCATGCCTGATATTGAACGGAAAAGTAAAGTTAAACCAACATAAATAGGCAAAGTAAGCATTGATGCTTCAGGATAAATCAACACAAGAACCCCTACTACTGTAGTTAAAATGCCTAAAGCCAAAGACCAGCCCCAATTTTGATGCTTATTATACAAAGCGAAAACCAATTCAACAATTCCACTAATGAGAAATCCCAAAGCAAACACAATAGATAAAGCAACATAAGCATTTAATGGTGTGGCTATTGTCCAAATTCCTAAAATTATAAACACTATTCCAACGATAAGCATTAAATACCAACGTTTAATGTTTTTTTCCATTTTTTTAAATGTCTTCATAATTATAATTTTTTAATTTTTATCTTCTAATATATTCATAAATTCTTCTCCCGTAATAGTTTCTTTTTTTAGTAAATATTCGGAGAGTTCGTGCATTTTACTTTCATTTTCTCTAATTATATTTTTTGCTTTTTCATGAGCTTTCTTTACTATATCAAAAACAACATCGTCAATTTTAGCTGCTGTTTCTGGTGAGCAACTCAAAGATGTATCGCTACTTAAATAAGGATTATTTATTGTTTCTAAAGCCACCATATCAAATTCTTCGCTCATTCCATAACGAGTAACCATAGCACGAGCAATTCTTGTAGCTTGTTCAATATCATTTGAAGCACCAGTAGTGATTTTATTAAAAATAACTTCTTCAGCAGCACGTCCTCCTGTAAGCGTAGTTATTCTATTATGCAAATCTTCTTTAGTCAACAAATTACGCTCTCCTTCATCAATTTGCATGGTATATCCTAATGCTCCAGATGTGCGTGGAATAATAGTTATTTTATGCACAGGTGCAGAATGAGTTTGCATTGCAGCAACTATAGCATGTCCTATTTCGTGATAAGCAATAATACGTTTTTCGTTATCTGAAATTACTTTTCCTTTACGTTTCGCTCCAGCAATAACTGTTTCTATACTTTCTTCTAAATCGTTTGTTGTTATGCTTTTGCAATTATTTCTAACAGCTCTTAAAGCAGCTTCATTTACAATATTAGCTATTTCAGCTCCCGATGCTCCTGATGTTGCTCTAGCAATTAAGTCTAAATCTATTTCTTCGTGTCTTACTTTTCTTAGATGTACTTGCAATATTGCTTTCCGTCCTTCTAAATCTGGAAGTTCCATTTGCACTCTACGGTCGAACCTACCGGGACGAAGCAATGCCTTATCTAAAGTTTCGGGACGGTTAGTAGCTGCTAAAATAACAACTCCTTCCTTTCCATCAAACCCGTCCATCTCTGTAAGCAATTGATTTAGAGTTTGTTCTCGCTCATCATTAGTAGTCATTCCATCACGTCTTTTGCCTATAGCATCAATTTCGTCAATAAAAATAATACAAGGAGCTTTTTTATTTGCTTGCTCGAATAAATCACGCACTTTGGCAGCTCCCATTCCTACAAACATTTGCACAAATTCAGCTCCTGAAATAGCAAAAAATGGAACTTTACTTTCTCCTGCAACTGCTCTAGCTATAAGTGTTTTTCCTGTTCCTGGAGGACCTACTAACAACACTCCTTTTGGCAAAGCAGCACCTATTTCTGTATATTTTTTTGGATTATGCAGAAAATCAATAATTTCATTTAATGATTCTTTAGCTTCTTCTTGTCCAGCAACATCTGCAAATGTTGTTTTTACTTCATTTTCGGCATAAATTTTTTCTTTATTTTGTCCAAAACTCATATAGTTTCCACCCATTCTTCCCCTCATTGACTTCATTGCAGATCTCCAAATAAAGAAAAATATTGCACCCGGTAATATCCAATAAAGCAAGAAATTTAAAATTGGTGAATTTTCACGAGGAATAATTTCTGTAAATTCAATTTTTCCGTTTTTATTAGGACTATCTGCCACTAATAATCGGTCAACTAAATTTACATCATTCATTTTACCAGTTTCGTAAACAATTTCTTCTTGTTCATCTTTCTTATCTAAAGTATCATTAGATATTGTAAAAAACACTTTACTCCCTTCAATATTTACCTTTGTAACTAATCCAGAATCGACTTTATCGAGAAAATCGCTGTAAGTTGTGGATACAATTTGAGGTTTAAACAAATAAGGAAATACCAATGAATTAAGCACCAACAATAATGCTATTGTCCAGAAAAAACTTCTCCAATTTATACCCGGTCTTTGCGGAGGATTGTCTTTAATTTGTTTGTTATTCATTCTAATAAATTTTTTATAGTTCTGTAATTCCTTCCATATCATTTATTGCAATAAAAACTAATACAACAAATAATACAGATTAGTATTTACAAAATTAGTAAACATAAAACTGCAATTATTGCCTAAAATTCACATGTACTTGCCCAAAATTCGCTATTTAAAGTTTTTCTCTAAATAATGATGGCGATATACCTGTTTGTTTTTTAAAAAATTTACTAAATGATGATGTTTCGGAGAATCCTAATTTTTCAGATATTTGACTGATAGACAACCTATTATCTGCAAGCAATATTTTAGCATTGTCTGCTATTTTTTCATTAATAAAAACACCTGGTGATGTTCCTGTAGTTGTTTTAACAGCTTTAATTAAATGTTTCGAAGATATGTTTAATTGATCAGCAAAAAAGGCTGTTTTATTAGATATTTTTATTGCTTTTGAGAGCAAAGACAAAAAAGAATCAGTAATTTCTTCGTTTCTTGTTAAATTATTTTCAATCACTTTACCTTTCAAGAAAATTTCAGCGACTTCACAAATAAAAGCTAAAAACAAATTACGCAATGTTTCTAATTGAAATACAGAATGTTTGCTTTCTTTTTTTCTATAAATTAATTTATAAATTTCTATAAGATTTTTCTGTTCTTGGTTAGTAAGTTTAGTAAGTGTGTATTTATTTTTTGAAATTTGACGGAAAGGTTTTATCAGTTGAGTATTTATAATATGTTTGCCTAAAAAATCACGTGAAATAAACAAAAGAATACCTTTGTATTGCTTTTTTGAACGAATAATATGTACAATAGACGAAGGATGAGCAATAAGTAAAGTTGATGCTTCAATATGATAATCTACCTCATTGATAATCAGATCAATATTGCCATCTGTACATAGCAAAATACCAACATACTCTTTCATATCGGCAATAGCATCATTAATAATAGGTAATACTCCGTGGCAGAAGAAATAATCTTTTTCTTGCCATTCATAGCCAAGATTTATTATTGATTCTCGTAATGTTAAATATGAATTTTGTGAATTTGATGTCATACAAAAATCTTATTATAATCAACTACCTACTCCACTTTTATAAATCTCTTTAGTTCAAAGTCGTAGTCATAGATTTCGCCTTCTTCTATATTGTACCACCAGCCCATTATGGTAATATCGCCATTTTTCACAGCTTTTCGTATATATGGATATCGCATTAAATGGTCAATTTGTACAAGCACATTCATCTTTTCTGTATAAACACTTCTATCTTCTTCTGAGATTATTTTTTTTGCTATTTGTTCATCTACAATTTTCTTTACAGGTGCTGCTAATTCCAACCATTTTTTTGTGTGTGGTAGTTGTTTCATATCCTTATCGCTGTGATATATTGCTTCACAACCTCCACAATTAGAATGTCCACAAACGATTATGTGATTGACTTTCAACTGCTTAACAGCATATTCAATTACCGCTGAAGTAGCAACAAAAGTATTTGAACGTCTATCATAATAAGGCACAAAATTGCCTATGTTACGAACAACAAATAACTCACCAGGAATAGTTCCAGTAACCAAGTTTGGCACTACACGAGAATCGGAACAACCAATATATAAGGTATGCGGATTTTGATGTTTACCTAATTGCTCGAAAAACTCCTTTTAGGAATATGTTCATTAGCTTTAAAGCCACGAATTCCCTCAAATAATTTATTATAGTTAACCTGTTCAGAATTATCAAGTCCAGGTGTTATTTTCCTTATTTGCTTTCTTAATAGATTTAATGTTCTTCTCATAAAAATAGTTCTTAATCTGTCAATGAATTAATAAAACAAATATAATTATTTTTAATGGAAAAATCAATCTATTACTATTTTTTTTTAAATTTTTAAAGCTTAAAAACTTTTAAACGAGTTTATTGAATCGTACACACTTCTTCGCTTGCTCGAATTAAGCTACGATTAGCTCGCTCCAACAACCATGACGCTCGCTCGGATTTGCAATCCGAGTGCTTGGTAATGTTACACTCGGATTACAAATCCGAGCGAGCGGAGATAGTAATAAAAATTAACGCCTTTATGATCTTTAAAAACTTTTTACTTTATAAACTCAACAATTTTATCTAAAACAAGTTGTTCTATAGTGTTTTGAATTGTATAATATTCACTAATTGCACCAGTTTCTGATTTTTGGAATAAATGGTTAAGACCTTCAATAGCAACAATTTGTACTTCTTTTTTAGTTTTTAAATTCTTTTCAATACTATTTAAGTTATCTTCCATTTTTACTTGCAAGTCAGTAGAACCATTTATAGATAAAACCCTGCATTTTACTTTCTTAATATATTTGCCTGGGTCAATTTTTATAAAATATTTCATCCAAGGCGATGATAATTGCATAACAGCAACATTTATTGCAGCATCTCCAATTTGATATTTTTGTCTTTCTTCTTCGGTAAAATGCTGAGCATATTTATCGTAAATAATTTTAATATTTTTTCGCAACTCATACATATCCACATTTTTTGTTGCTATATCAAGAATTTCGGATTGCATTTCGCACATAACTTCAATATGCTCATCAGGAAAATTAAAACTTTTATTTACATCTTTCAATTGCTGAACCAAAAGCTCTTTAATTGGCACTCCAGGACCTGCAAGACTAATTATAAAATTTAACTTTTTTGTTTCTTTTGCTGCTAACATAAAAGCAATCAGTCCACCTTCGCTATGTCCTAAAACTCCAATATTTGTTTTGTCGATATTTGGGAAATCATAAAAATAATTTAATACAGCCTCAGTATCTGTCATAAAATCATAAGTTGTAGAATTTGCAAAATCGCCCTTTGATTCAGCTATGCCTCTATCATCATATCTAAACACAGCTATTCCATTTTGTGTTAAGTAGTCTGCAATTACCATAAAAGTTTTATGTCCTGCAATTTCTTCGTTTCTATCTTGAGCTCCCGAACCGCTTACTAAAATTACCAAAGGATATGATTTTAAAGTGTCTGGAATAGTTAAACTTCCGCATAAAACAGAATTTCCTTTTAAATTTTCAACACAAATATTTTTTTCTAAATAAGGGAATGGTGGTTCTGGTGTTTGAGGACGATTTAAAAATGCAAATTCAGAATTATCAGTAATTTTCAACTCAGTTTTTAATTCTGATTTTCCTTGCTTCCAAACTCCTGAAAAAGTTTGTGTTTCATCAATTAATTTTCCACAAAAACTCGCAGGTATTTTCTTAAAATTACAAAACAAACTATCTCCACCATAAAAAGTATCGTTAGATTCCATTTTGTAAAGAAATTGCTCAGGAACAAACAAATAGGCTGAATTATTTTCATCAATAGAAATTATAATTTCGATTGAATCTTGATTTGCAATAATATTTCCTTGTAAATATGTTAAATTTGAATTTTGAGAAAACGCATTAATCGAAATTCCCAAAAAAACATAAAATATTAGTTTTTTCATTTTTATATTTTTAAATTTATATAAAATATTTTGCAATCTGATAAGCTGCAAAACCAACAACCCAAGCAATTGCAGTTGTGTAAATTCCTGAAAAAATTGCCCATTTAAGTTTTGATTCTTTCCAAATAGCTGAGATTGTTGCTATACAAGGAAAATAAATTAAAATAAACAATATAAATGCTAAAGCTACAGCTTTATTATAAACTTTTTCGCCTGCTTTTTCACCAAATGCATAAGTCTCGGCTTTAAGTTTATTTTGCAAAGAGCCTGATTCTAAGTCTTCATCAGCTTGATAGAGGACTCCCATTGTGCTTACTGTAATTTCTTTACCTGCAATGCCAGCAAGAATAGAAACGCTCATTTTCCAATCAAAGCCAAGTGGTTCCATAACAGGTGCTACAAAATGACCTATTTTTCCTATATAAGATTTTTCGTGTTCTTCGCTACGTTTTTGGAACTCTAACTCATGAATTTTTTCCGCATTTGGTTGTTCTTGTTTCTGTTCTTTTGCAATTAATGATTCATAATCTTTTGAATAATCAATATTTTTTGGAAAATATCCCAAAAGCCAAATAATAATAGAACCTATTAATATTACTCCTGCAATTTTTTTCAAATATTCTTTGCCTCTATCCCATGTGTAAACTAAAAGTAATTTTGCTGTAGGTTTACGATATGGCAAAAGCTCCATAACAAAAGGAGCTTCTTTTTGTTTTAAAATTGTTTTACTAAAAAATTTAGAAACAACAAGAGCTAAAATTATTCCAAACAAATAAATTCCAAATAAAATTAAAACAGGATGTTCAGGGAAAAATGCAGAAATCATTAGAATATAAACAGGTAGCTTAGCCGAACACGACATAAAAGGCAAAATCATCATTGTCAAAATTCTATCCCGTCTATTTTCTAAGATTTTAGTACTCATAATTGCTGGCACAGTACAACCAAATCCCATAATCATTGGAATAAATGATTTTCCATGCAAGCCTATTTTGTGCATATATTTATCCATCAAAAAGGCTGCCCGCGACATATATCCTGTATTTTCCAAAATACCTATAAAGAAAAATAGAATGAAAATATTTGGTAAAAACACTAACACGCCTCCTACTCCACCTATTGCCCCATCAAGCACCAAATCCTTAAAGAAGCCGGGTTTCATTACATTAGCCAAATATTTCGATAAAGAATCTATTCCATTTTCCAACCATTCCATTGGATATTTTCCAAGCTCGAAAGTAGCAAAAAATGTTAATCCCATAAAAGCTAAAAAGATTGGAATTCCCCAAAATTTATGAGTTAAAATTTTATCAAGTTTTTCAGATCTTGTATCAGTTTTTTTGCCAGATGTAATTTCTGTTATTGCACCATTTACATAGGCTTTACGAGCGTTTTTAACTATATTAAAAACATGATTATTGTGAAGATTTTCTAATCTTTTTATTTCATAATTAGCTTTTCGCCTAATTTTATTTTGGCAAGGCAAACCATCGAATAATCTATATATTAAATTATCTTTTTCTAATAAACCTATTGCTAAATAACGAGGCGATGCCACATAATCAGCCTTAGAACTGCGCTTTAAAAGTTTTTTTAATTTAGAAATAGATTGCTCAACTTGCCTTCCATAGTTTATGTAAATATGTCGTACATAAGGCTCTGTATTTTGATGAGTTTTGATTAGAGTTTCTAAAATCTTTTCTCGTGCTGAATTTTCTTCCTCTAATTCAGAGTAATTAATAATAGGTAAGCCAAGAAGTTTACTTAATAAATCAAAATCAGCTTTATAAGAGCCAGACTCAGGATTATAATTACGCAATGCCAAAACTATTTTAGCATCCATATCTATAAACTGAGTTACTAAATTCAAATCTGCTTCTAAGTTTTCAAAATCAACTATCCCTAAAAAAACATCAGGAAAATCTGTTAACACTTTATTTCTAAGTCTTTTACGCGGATAATCATCACCATAAATAGTTGAAATTTTAGGCAAATAGTTGATAGAAAAATTATATCCTTTAAATTTATATTCTGTTTGATTTTCAAAAATATTTGTATCAGAGGTTTCTTCATTAGAAAATACATCTATCACTATTTCAGCATGATCTTCAGCTAAAATTTCTTGAAGTTGAGGATTATCTGATTCAACTAATTTTATAAATCTCAAATAATTCGCTGGAAGTCGTTTTTTTCGCTTACAACCAACAAAATTAAATTTATAGAAGCCTGATTTACTTTCTTTAGTAAAAATTAATTCAGTATTAGGACTAATTCCAAGCTTGCTAATACGCCGCCTCATGCCCCACCTACCTGTAATTTTACTTACAGTATATTCTTTGTTTAACTCTATATTTTGTTGAGCGACCATTTTGCAAATTTAATTTAATCTAAATAAAAGACAAAAAAAACTAAAAAATGTTTTCAACCAAAATTTGTTTATTTATGGTTTTGAAAAGCCAGACTTCTAACTTCTTGATTTACAATTAAGTAAACAATGGTCGCAGAATGAAAATTCTCCACGAAGTCTTGAGTCAAGTAAATTTGCAATTCTTTCTCTAAGAGGTGGAATATTTACTTTTAGCAAGACATCATTAGCAAAAGCAAACATCAGCATAAGTTTTGCTTCTCTTGCATCAATTCCTCTTTGTCGCAAATACATTAGTGCATCTTGTCCAAGCTGTCCGACTGTAGCTCCATGCGAACATTTTACATCATCTGCATAAATTTCCAACTGTGGTCTTGTTCTCATTTTAGTTTGAGGAGTAAGGCACAAGTTATTATTTGTTTGATAAGCTTCTGTTTTTTGAGCATTTTTTCTTACAAGTATTCTTCCCAAGAAAGAGCCTTGTGCATGTTCGTCTAAAATTCCTTTATAAAGTTCATTGCTCATGCAATTTGGCACAACATGGTCTATTAGCGTAAAATTATCAACACGTTGGTCTTTGTCGGTAAGATTTAAACCATAAAGATTAGCTTCTGAATTTTCGCCTGCAAGTTTTGCAAACACATTGTTTCTCAAAATTCCACAATGCAGAGAAATTACAAAAGAATTGCAACGAGAATATTTTTCTAAATTAATAAAATGAGAATTTATAACTCCCGATTTATTTGGTTCGTTTTGTATAGTGTGGTAATCTAATTGAGAATTTTCTCCTACATAAGATTCTGTAATATCAACAACAAAATTATTACTCATGTTTAGAGTATGATCACAAATTACAAGAGAAAGCTTAGAATTTTTTCCAAGAACAAAAAGGTTGCGTTTAAAAATATTTTTATTTCCAAAACCATGTGTAAGATTTACTAATTGAATAGTTTTATTTACTTCTATATTATCTGGCACATAAATAAAAACGCCATCTTGAGCAAACATTGTATTTAAAGCAACAAAGCCATCTTCTATTTCGCTTGGATATTGATTATAATATTTTTCAATAATTTCGGGATATTTTGCTTTTGCCTCTTGTAAACCACAGATTATCACTCCTTCATTCAAATCTGTAATTGGTTCATTATCTTTATAATATTCGCCGTTAGATAAAAGTACAACATGAGTGTCTAAATTTTCTACTTCACATTTAAAAAACTCATTCAAATTCACAACAGCACCACGCGAATCTATGGTAAACTCATAATCTTTATTAAGAATATCAGCTATACCAGCATTTCTATAATTCTCGTTTTTATTATCAGGTATTCCAAGTTTTTGAAAAATTTCAAAAGCCTTTTTTCTATAATTAGAAAGCTTTTCGGACTCATTATTTTTTAATTTATCCTTAAATTCTTCAAAAACATTTATATATTTTTCGTAAGTTTTTTGAATATCCATAATAGTTTGTTTTATTCTCCTAATTCTTCTTTTATCCAGCTATAACCTTTTTCTTCTAACTCAAGAGCAAGTTCTTTGCCTGCCGATTTTACAATTTTTCCATCATACAAGACATGAACAAAATCAGGTACAATAAAGTCTAACAGACGTTGATAGTGAGTGATAACTATAGCGGAATTTTCTGGAGTTTTAAGTTTATTAACTCCATTAGCCACAACTCTAAGAGCATCAATATCAAGTCCTGAGTCTGTTTCGTCAAGAATTGCGAGTTTTGGTTTTAACATAGCCATTTGAAAAATTTCATTTCTCTTTTTTTCGCCTCCCGAAAAACCAACATTTACCGAACGATTGGCAAGGTCGCTTTTTAGTTCTACAAGGTCTTTCATTTCACGCATATATTTTAAAAACTCGCCACTTGACAATGGTGGTAAATTTTTAAATTTACGCTGTTCATTAACTGCTGTTTTCATAAAGTTAATCATACTTACACCGGGAATTTCGACAGGATATTGAAAACTTAGAAAAATTCCAGCTTTTGCTCTTTCTTCAACATTCAAATCGAACAAATTTTTCCCTTCGTAATAAATTTCACCTTCGGTAACAATATAGTTTTCGTTACCTGTAAGCACAGCCGATAAAGTTGATTTTCCTGAACCATTAGGTCCCATTATAGCGTGAATTTCGCCAGGTTTAACTTCAAGACTTAATCCTTTTAAAATTTTCTTTCCGCTCACTTCTGCATGTAAGTTCTTAATAACTAACATATTATATGTTTTTTTATTATTATTTAATTTATTTTTAAAATTTTATCCAACACTTCCTTCCAAACTAATTTGTAATAATTTTTGTGCTTCTACCGCAAATTCCATTGGTAGCTTATTTATAACTTCTTTGGCATAACCATTTACAATCAGTCCTATTGCATCTTCGGTTGAAATTCCTCTTTGATTGCAATAAAAAATTTGGTCTTCACTAATTTTTGATGTAGTAGCTTCGTGTTCTACAACTGCTGTATCGTTATCTACATCAATATAAGGAAAAGTATGAGCACCACATTTATCTCCTAAAAGTAAAGAGTCGCATTGTGAGAAATTTCTTGCATTTTCTGCATTTTTCCCAACTTTCACCAATCCACGATAAGAATTTTCGCTTTTTCCAGCCGAAATACCTTTAGATACAATTATAGAGCTTGTATTTTTTCCAAGATGTATCATTTTTGTTCCAGTATCAGCTTGTTGAAAATTATTTGTAACTGCTACTGAATAAAATTCTGAAGCAGAATTATCGCCTTTTAAGATTGTGCTAGGATATTTCCAAGTAATTGCCGAGCCAGTTTCGACTTGAGCCCAGCTAACTTTTGAATTTTCTCCTTGACAAATTGCACGTTTTGTTACAAAATTATAAACACCACCTTGCCCCTCTTTATTTCCTGGATACCAATTTTGCACTGTTGAATATTTTACTTCAGCATCTTTCATTGCAATAATTTCAACTATAGCTGCATGAAGTTGATTTTCGTCACGTATTGGTGCTGTACAACCTTCCATATAGCTTACATAAGAACCTTCGTCAGCAATAATCAAAGTCCTTTCAAACTGTCCAGTGTTCATAGCATTTATTCTAAAATAAGTTGATAATTCCATTGGACAGCGTACACCTTTTGGAATATAACAAAACGAGCCATCGCTAAAAACAGCTGAGTTTAAAGCAGCAAAAAAATTATCTCCATAAGGTACAACAGAACCCATATATTTTTTAACTAAATCAGGGTGATTTTGCACAGCATCAGAAAATGAGCAGAAAATTATTCCTTTTTCAGCTAATGTTTCTTGAAAAGTAGTCTTAACCGAAACCGAATCCATTACCACATCTACAGCCACTCCTGACAAACGTTTCTGCTCATCTAAAGGAATGCCTAATTTATCAAAAGTAGCTTTAATTTCGGGGTCAATTTCATCTAAACTAGTATATTTTGGTTCTTGTTTAGGTGCTGAATAGTAAATAATATCTTGATAATCAATTTCTGGAATATTCAAATGTGCCCAATTTGGCATTTTCATTGTCAACCACTTTTCAAAAGCTTTAAGTCTAAATTCCAACATCCAATCAGGCTCGTTTTTCTTTTTAGAAATCAAGCGAATAGTTTCGTGAGTAAGTCCTTTAGGAATTTCATCTGCATCTATATCAGTAACAAAACCATACTTATAATCGCTTTCGGTTACTTCTCGCAACACTTTATCTTGTTCTTTTTCCATTCTAAACAATTAAAGTTTCAATTTTAATAATTTGCAAAAATACAATTAATATTTTTAATATTTTTATACGCCCACCTATTTAATAACAATATTAAAATAGAAATGTTTGGAAGAAAAAATAATTTAAAAAATTTCAAAGCAATATTAATAAATAAAAACTCTTTCAACCGAGTTTATTGTGTTGCCCTTGCGGGCAAAGCCTTTGAGGGGACAACTACCGTAGGCTGCGCCTACGGTTAATCACATGTTGTCCTACGGACAATCTTTTGATGGTCTTGTGTTGTCCTTCGGACAACTAGCATCAAAGCGAGCAGAGTGAGCTTGCGAACTCTGCGAAGCAATAGATGCGTCAGCCACTTTACCTTCGGTAAACTCGTAAACTCGGTTCGACTTTATGAACTTTAAAAACTTTACAAACTTTAAAAACTTTAAACTGAGTATTATTGTATAGTTAGCTTTGAAGTATATTTTGCTTCAGACAACTGAATTTCTATAAAATACATTCCAGACTTTAAAGTGCTTAAATCTATACTTGATTGATTTGAACTCAAGTTTGCAACTTTAACCACCTTACCTAAAATATCACTTATTCTAACAGTTGCTTTACTTTCTGGAATATCTATATAAACTATTCCATCTGTTGGATTAGGATAAATAGAAAATTTTGAAGCAAAGTTATCGTTAACAGGTGCGCAATCATTTACTGTAATGTAATTCGTCATTGTTTTTGTATTAGAACCGCCAGCATTACTTGCAGTTAAAGTAACTGAATATATTCCAGGATTATTATATATAACTGTAGGATTTGAAGAAACGTTAGAACTTGGCGAAGCACCAGCAAAACTCCAAGACCATGAAGTTGGATTATTGCTTGATTGATCCGAAAAACTTACTGTTAGTGGAGCGCATCCTGAGGTTGTATTTGCTGTAAAATTTGCAACAGGTGCTGTTGTTGATTGAGCGACAGTAATATATCCATTTTTTGTTTCTGTTGCGTTTTGTGAGCCATTACTAACAGTTAAACTTACATTATAAGTTCCTGGAGTATTATAAATTATTGTTGGCGATGGAGATGATGAGCTTGAAGGACTTCCGCCAGGGAAAGACCACGAACGGCTTGTTATTGTTCCGCCAGTTGACAAGTCAGTAAAACTAACGCTATTACCTGCTGTTACATTTGTTGGTGTTCCGGAAAAATCAGCAACAAGATTTTGAGATCCACCTGATGAAGTTAAAATTTCAATATCATCTATCAAAAATGCATGAGCATCATTAGAGACACATTGAATAGCTAGATAAACCCCTTGTCCGTTATAAGCATTTAAATCATAATTGTATTTTGTCCAAGTTGTTGGAGCTTCTGTATAAGTTCCTGTGGAAATTTTTGTAAAACTTGAAATATTATTATTTGTTGTAGAAATTAAAACATTAAATCTATCTTTTCCATAAGAATCATTAGCTGTTTTTGCCCAAAAGCTAAAACTAGAATTTGATTCTAAATTTATCTTAGGTGTTATAAACCAATCATTATTAGGACCTGAGCCACCTTGTGCTGGAAGTACAGCAGAAAAACAAGCTCCACATTTACTTCCACCATGTGCATCCCAGTTTCCTCCAGCAAGAGAAGGATTTGTTGCAGAAGAATTAAAAGCAATAAAAGCACCTGTATAACCTGAATTTTCAAAAGTTACATTTTGAATACCGTAAGTCGGGCTACCATCTCCGTCATAAGTTGTGCAAGGGCTAAATTGATCAACTGCAAAATTTGTACAAGCTTCAAAATCATAGGTAAAGCCTCCACTGCCACCTGACTGTACAACAGTAATATAACCATTTTTTGTTTCTGTTGCATTTTGTGAGCCAGCAGTAACAGTCAAAGTTACATTATAAGTTCCTGGTGTATTATAAGTAATTGTTGGAGAAGCCACTGTTGAACTTGATGGACTTCCACCAGGGAAAGACCAAGAACGACTTGTTATTGTACCACCAGTTGATAAATCGGTAAAGTTAACAGTATTACCAGCAGTTACAGTTGTTGGTGTTCCTGAAAAATTACAAACTAAACCCACGTTATTAGGATCTAAATAATCGCAACTTGTTGCTGAACTTCCTGGCGCAAGCCAAGGTTTTAATTGTTTATCATTAGTAGTTCCATTTGATGTCCAGTGATAAGAGAATTTTCCGTAAGCATCTGGCGAGGTTGGACTAGTACAATAAGAAGACCCACCTGTCAAAGTTCCAACAACTAAACCATTATTATTAAATATAGGTGAACCAGATGAACCTCCTTCAGTAACACTATGACCATGAGCTGTTGATGCCCAATTAACCATCCAGTGAGCACCAGTCGCTGCTCCATCTCCATAACTTACTGTAGTTAATTGTGATGTGTAAGTGCTAACTTTTTTAATATCCCCGCTAGGGTGATGAAAAGAAACTCCACTTGGACTAGCGCTTGGAGAAGCAGTCCAACCATTATAAACAACACCTATATTTTTTAAATTTGTAGAAGTTGTATTTAGTTGTAAAAGTAAAAAGTCTGAACCTCCGCTTAGTGGTCCACGTGCTTTTTTTGTACAACCTGTTATATTAGAACCGCTAGGTTCACTTGTTGCAGTACAACCTGCACTTTCATACTTAAATCTAAATATCCATTGTCCGAATTCATAAGCAGAAGCTGACCCCCCACAATGATCGGCAGTTAAAAAATATGGTGTTTGATCATAATTTGTATTATTTACTAAAGTACCAGAACACCAACCGCCATACCCGCCTTCAACAACATAAATTCTAGCAACTCCTTTTTGTTGTGCTCTCCAATTATCACCTTCGCTACAATTTGCATTTACCATACAAGAACCTGATGCACCAAAACCAGTAGCACGACTATCAAAAAGCTCTGCTCCACGATAAAAATATGAAAAAGCACTCATTTCTATAATAGGCTTAATTGGTTTTACTTGTCCTGTCAAAGATTTTGCTAAAGGGGCAATATATTCAATTATCAATTCTTGTCCATAAACCACACCTATTGCATAAGATCCTCCGTCATCATTATCGGTAGAGGTGTAAGGACCTAAAACAACAGTTCTATCAGGATTATAAACAAAAAGTTCACTTCCTTGTGGTAATTCAAACTCATCAAAATGCAAAACACATGATTTTGCTCCATCACTTGAAACTCTCAATCTCCATATATTCTTACCATCAGAAGTGCGCTCCCAAGTACCAGAATTATCAATATTAGCTGTAAAAGGAATTAAACGAGCCACTTTCATCATTGTTCCGTTTTTCTCAGCTTCAGCATCTTCGGAACGAATAAGTTCCATATTTGGAGGATATAAACTTATGTGATCAACTTGCTCAAAACTCAAATTATGCTTAAAACTTGCTGGTAAAGCACCTGTATTTATCTGAGCAGATAATAAATTAGCACACAATACAAATAAAATAATATACAAACTTCTCATAATCATTAGTTTAAATTTTTTTAATTAAACTTGCCAAAATTAAATAATTTTTATCTTATAACTATTCAAAAATAAATAAATTTGTAAAAAATTTTTTAACAATCAATTCCAAAAATCAAATAATCTAATGACAGTCAATATTATATATACATCAGACGGATCCAAAACATTATATTCTGAAAAGCACAAAGAACATTATGCTAGTATTAATGGTGCATTTACAGAGGCAATACATATTTTTATAAATTTAGGTCTAAAAAAATTTGAAAATCAAAATTTGAATATTTTAGAAATTGGGTATGGAAGTGGCTTAAATGCAATTCTAACTTGGTATGAAAATCAAAAACTAAATAATAAAATTTATTATCACGGAATTGATATTGAGCCAATAGATTTAAAAACAGCAAAAGCATTAAATCATTTTACACTTTTAGAAAACAATATTAAGTTTAATTCAAATTTTTATGAAAAATGGGGAGAAAAAGTAATAATTTCAAAAAAATTTCAACTTTTTAAAGAAAAAGTAGAACTTGAAAAAGTAAATTTAAGCAAAAATTATAATTTAATTTATTTTGATGCTTTCTCACCTAAAAGCCAGCCAGAACTATGGACTACAGAAATTTTTCAAAAACTTTTCAAAAATATGACTGCAAACTCCTATTTAGTAACATATTCGAGTAAAGGCATTGTAAAACAAGCTTTACGCCAAGCAGGGTTTGAAGTAAAAAGATTTCAAGGACCTTTAGGAAAACGACATATTATTTGTGCAAATAAACTTTAAAAAAAGTTTTGTTTTTTAAAAAATATAATATACTTTTGAGCTAAAATAAATTATTAAAATAAATTTAAAGAATAACTAAAAATTTTATTATCATGAAAAAAATCTTTCTCACATTTAGTATGCTTTTTCTCATACTAATGTATTCTACCAACCTCTTTGGTCAAAAAGTAAACTCTCTATGGGTTGATGGTAGAATTTACTTTAAAGTTTCAGACCATGTAAATTTAAATTTTACTAATGAATCTGGAAGCATCAATCCTAAAGATGTTTATTTTTTAGAAAATTTAATTAACGAGTATGGAATAACTGAAATGATTATGTCATTTAAAAGTGCTGAAAGTGATATTTTGCAAAGAACTTTCAGACTTGATTTTAATGAACATGAAAAAATAAAAGAATTGCTTGCAGATTTGAATTCTATGCCAGATATAGAATATGCCGAACCTGCTCCTTTATTTTTCATTTCATATGTTCCAGACGATCCTTATTACAATGCTAATTTATCAGCTGGATGGTTAGGTTCTGCAAACTCTAGTTGGCATCTAAATTTAATAAATGCAGAACAAGCTTGGGATATAACAACAGGAGATCCTAATATTGTTGTAGCAGTTTTAGATAATGCCATTTGGATTGACCACCCTGATTTACAAGGAAAAGTTAGTCTTGCAGTAGATCTTGGAAATGGAGATGATGATCCAAATCCACCAGAAGCTACATATATTTGGTCTCATGGAACTCATTCAGCAGGATTAATAGGCGCTGGTTTAAACAATGGTATTGGCGTTGCATCTATTGGCGGAAATGTTAGCATTATGGCAGTAAAACTTGGTGATGATGCTAGCGATGGACAATCTATGGCAGCAGGTTTTGAAGGAATAGTTTGGGCTGCTGATAATGGAGCTGATGTAATAAATATGTCATGGGGAAGTCCAATGTTTTTCCAAACAATGCAAAATATTGTAAACTACGCATATAACAAGGGCTGTGTTCTTGTTGGTGCAGCAGGAAATAACGGAAACGGAATGGAAACTCAAATGAACCCAGATATACCCGAAAACTATGTTGGTTATCCAGCAGCTTTAAATCACGTTATAGCTGTAGGTTCATGTGACATTGGTAATAATAAATCAGACTTTTCAAACTATGGAGACTAGATAGATGTTTTATCACCAGGTGGTTACGCTACCCAAGGACTTTTGGGAATGGGAGCTTTCACTATTTTAAGCACTACTTATAATGACGCAGGAGATATAAGTGGACAATTATCAGGTTCAACTGGTGGTGCAGGCTCTTATGGAGTTTCTGGAAAATACGATGTTATGCAAGGAACTTCTATGGCTGCTCCTGTTACTTCTGGCTTATGTGGTTTAATGCTTTCGGCAAACCCAAATTTAACTCCAGAAGAACTAATAGCTATGTTAAAATCAACTTGCGATAATGTTGATGCTCAAAATGCTGAATTTATTGGACAAATTGGTGCTGGTAGAATAAATGCTTTTGCTGCTGTTTCGGCAGCTGCAGCAACTGCAAGCAATCCTTTAGTTGCTGATTTTGAAGCTTCTACAGTTGTAATTTCAGAAGGCGGAGTTGTTGATTTTACTGATTTAAGCGTAGGTACACCAAACTCTTGGTCATGGGAATTTGAAGGTGGCACTCCTGCAACAAGCACAGAACAAAATCCAAGTGGAATCACTTATCCAACAGCTGGAGTATATGCTGTAACATTAACAGTAACTGATGCTGAAGCTAACGAAGATACTGAAATAAAAACTGCTCTTATTCTTGTTGGACAAAGCGGTGCACTTGCTGAAAGTGCTTGGTTAGAACAACACACTCGCTTTCCTAGTCCTTACAGAGGTGTTTTCCATACTGAAATAGCTAACGATAATACTGCATGGGTATTAACTTATGATGGAACTGGCGATGGTATAACTCGCGACTTTGCCAAAACTGGCGATGGCGGAACAACTTGGATACCTAATACATTCAATGTCCCTGAAAATCTTTCTCCTGGAGATATTTCTGCAATTGATGATATGAACGCTTGGGTAGCTCTTTATGACGGCACTAATGGAGGTGGTGGCATTTACAGAACTTCAGACGGTGGTGAAACTTGGATACATCAAGCAAGTGCTGCATTTAACAACTCTTCTAGTTTTTGTAATGGAGTACAAATGTTTAATGCAAATGATGGCTATTGTATTGGAGACCCTGTAAATGGTGAATTTGAACTTTATTTAACAAATGATGGTGGCGGAAACTGGACACTTATAGACGGCAATAATATTCCTGATCCACAATCAAATGAAATGGGTTGGACAGGAGTTAATTGTGCTATTGGTAATAATGCTTGGTTTGGAACTAGTACTGGTAGGGTTTATCGCTCAACCGACAAAGGTCAAACTTGGACTGCTCACGCAACTGGACAATCTAATGTAAGTAAGATTTCATTTGCTGATGAAAACAATGGTGTAGCTATTTGTGCTACTTATAACCAAACCACAGGAACCATACAAAGTTGGAAACTAATAAGAACTACTGATGGTGGCGAAACTTGGGAAATTATCCCAGTTGAAGACCAATACATAAGCGACATATCCGCCGTCAGACTGTCTAAAAACCCTATCCCCCCAATTTTATTAACATGCTGATTGTTAATATTTTATTTGTTTTTTATTTGCGTAATTGATTGATTATTAGTATATTTACTGGATA
>DHVB01000061.1 GCA_002412425.1 Bacteroidales bacterium UBA5219
TTAGTTGCGGATTTAAGGAACTTTATGAACTTTTAACTTTATAAACTCAGGTCAGCAGTTTGACACTTATGAAACACCGCCTACTTTTTGACTTTTAACAGAATGTTTTTATTTTAAAACTCCCATTTCCTTTCCGATTTTTTCAAAAGCAGCAATAGCTTTATCTAAATGTTCTTTTTCGTGGGCTGCTGAAAGTTGTACTCTAATTCTAGCTTCGTTGCGAGGTACTACTGGGAAAGAAAAGCCAATTACATAAATACCTTCGTCTAAAAGTTTTGCAGCAAAATCTTGAGCAAGTTTAGCATCATACAACATGATAGCACAAATAGCTGATTCTGTTGGTTTAATGTCGAATCCAAGTTTGCTCATTTTTTTCATAAAATACTCGGTATTATCATGAAGTTTATCTTGTAGCTCATTTGTTTCGCTCATCATTTCAATCATTTTTATTCCTGCTGCAGCAACAAGTGGCGGAATTGAGTTTGAGAATAAATATGGTCTTGATCTTTGACGTAACATTTCTATAATTTCTTTTTTGCCAGTTGTAAAACCACCAATAGCACCACCAAATGCTTTACCTAAGGTTCCGGTGATAATTTCAACTTTTCCCATCAAATTAAAATGTTCAGTAATGCCACGACCAGTTTTTCCAACTACTCCAGCAGAGTGAGATTCGTCAACCATAATCAACGCATCATATTTGTTTGCTAGTTCATAAATTTTATCAAGAGGAGCAACATTTCCGTCCATAGAGAAAACACCGTCAGTAACAATAATTTTAAATCTGCAATCTTTAGCAGCAATTAATTGTTTTTCTAAATCTTCCATGTCGGCATTTTTAAATCTAAAACGTTGTGCCTTAGATAATCTAACTCCGTCAATGATTGAAGCATGATTTAATGTGTCACTAATAATTCCGTCTTCTTGAGTAAATAAAGGCTCGAAAACTCCACCATTAGCATCAAAACAAGCAGCATAGAGAATAGTGTCTTCAGTTCCGAAAAAGTTTGCAATTTTTCTTTCTAATTCTTTGTGCAAATCTCCAGTTCCGCAAATAAATCTAACCGACGACATTCCATAACCATGAGTGTCTAAAGCATTTTTTGCAGCTTCTATAAGCTTAGGATTATTTGCTAAACCTAAATAATTATTAGCACAAAAGTTTAAAACTTTTTGACCACTACTAACTTCTATTTCTGCTCCTTGTGGAGAAACAATAACTCTTTCAGATTTGTAAAGCCCTGCTTTTTTAATCTCTGAAATTTCTTCTTGTAAAAATTTTTGATAATTTGAATACATAGATATAATAATTTTTTATTTTAAAAATATGTGTAATTTTAGCAAACAAAGTTAATAATTTTTTGCTCTTTTAAAAATATTATTTCTCATAAATATGATTTTAGAAAAATTAAATTTGAAATTTTAAAATAAACTTAGTAAAATCAGATAAAATTAAAAAAATCTTGTATTTTTACATAATAGAAAAAATTTTTGGCTTATGAAATTAGCAGTAGTTGGAGTTACCGGAATGGTAGGTGCAAGTTTACTTAAAGTTTTAGAAGAATATAAATTTGAATTTGATGAATTTATTCCAGTTGCATCAGAAAAATCTGTAGGGAAGTCAGTATATTTATTAGGAAAAGAATATAAAGTTGTAAGTCTTGAACAAGCTTTAGAGCAAAAACCTGACATTGCGATTTTTTCGGCAGGAAAATCCGTTTCTTTAGATTGGGCTCCAAAATTTGCAAGTAATAATTGTTTTGTTGTTGATAATTCTTCTGCTTGGCGAATGGATAAAGACATTCCATTAATAATTCCAGAAGTAAATATTTCTATTTTAGAAAATTATAATAAGATAATTGCAAACCCAAATTGTAGTACTATTCAGCTTGCAGTAGTATTGTGGGCTTTACATTTGAAGTATAAACTAAAACGAGTAGTTGTTTCTACTTATCAATCTGTTACCGGAACAGGACATAAAGGAGTTAACCAATTAATGGTAGAAAGAGCGGGGAAAAAGCCTGAAAATATGGCTTATCCACATCAAATTGATTTGAATTGTATTCCACAAGGTGGCGAATTTTTAGAAAATGATTATACCGAAGAAGAAATGAAATTAGTTCATGAAACTCGAAAAATTTTGAATTTGCCCGAACTCAAACTTACTTCTACAGTTGTGCGTGTGCCAGTTTTAGGTGGACATAGCGAATCTGTAAATGTTGAGTTTGAAAATGAGTTTGACATTTCTGAGCTTAGAGATATTTTAGAAGAAACAGACGGTGTTAGTCTTTTAGATAATCCTCAAAAAAGTATTTATCCAATGCCATTAACTGCTGAAAATTCAAATCTTATTTTTGTGGGAAGGGTAAGAAGAGATGAATCATGTGAAAATGCAGTGAATATGTGGATAGTAGCAGATAATTTACGAAAAGGAGCAGCAAGCAATGCAGTTCAAATAGCACAATATATTTGTGACAATTTTATTGAATAATGGCAAAAAAAAGAAGAAGGTCAAGAAAGAAAAAAAATAAAAATAGGAGGAATATATTTTTAGTTATTGCTTTAGCAATAATTGCTTTCCTGACTTATTGGTATTACGAAGAAATTCAAAGCTTTTTCTTTCCAAATCAACATGTAAAGGGTAATTTTTCAAAATTAAAGCTTGAAGGCTATTCTGTTTATGGGATAGACGTTTCGCAATATCAAGGTAAAATTGATTGGAAAGCCTTAAAGACTGAAGAAAAACCTGATTTTGTATTTATTCGTGCTTGTGCAGGAAAAAATCACAAGGACACTAAATTTGATTATAATTGGAAACAGGCTGAAAAACAAAATTTATTAAGAGGTGCATATCATTATTATCGTCCTAATGAAAATAGTACAGAGCAAGCAAATTTTTTTATAAAAACCGTAAAACTTGAAAAAGGAGATTTACCACCAATTTTAGATATTGAAAAATATAGCCGAATTCAAAATTTACCAAAATTAAAAGACGGTTTGCTCAACTGGCTTCAAATAGTAGAAGAACATTATGGAGTAACACCTATTTTATATACTTACCATAATTTTTATTTAAACACCTTTGTTCATGATAAGCGTTTTGATAAATATCCTTTGTGGATTGCGTGGTATAATACCAAAAAAAATCCAAATAAAATTAAAAAAGATTGGGTGTTTTGGCAATTTACCGACAGAGCAAGAGTTAAAGGAATTAAAGGTGATGTTGACATGAATGTGTTTAATGGAAATCTGCAAGATTTAGACGGTTTAAGGTTGAGATAATGTAAAAAAAAATGTTTATATTTGCATAGAAAGGATAAAACATATAATTATGGGAAATAAATACCTGCTATTAATTTTAGGCTTATTGACAACAGTTTTAGGTTTATTGACAATATTTTTTTCAATTTATGGGGTTTATTTAAAAATTAACCATCTAGAAAATGGAAATTTATTTTTGATTATTTCTGTTTGTATAGCTCCATTGTTTGTATTGAGTTTAGCGTTTTTTATAAATAAGATTTTGAAAAAAAACAAAAAAAGAGCTTTAACCTTATGACGATGCTTTCTATTTTTGAGAAATATGCGTAAATTTTAATAAATTTTTCTAATTACATAATTTAGTAAGGAAAATAATTTTAAAATGGATTTAAAAACGCAACTTATAAACGAAAAAGATTTAAGAATAAACGGTTGCTTATACCATAATACACAAATAAATTTTGCTTACAATTCTAATCGCATCGAGGGAAATCGTTTGACAGAAGACCAGACTCGTTATATATTCGAAACGCGTAGTATAGGATTTAAAGATGAAGAAGCTGTTCCGGTAGATGATATTATTGAAACATCAAATCATTTCGCTGCTTTTGACTTTTTACTTGACAGTATAGACGAAGAATTGTCAAATGAAATTATAAAAACATTTCATAAAATTTTAAATTCTGGCACTGCTGATGCTTATAAATCTTGGTTTCGAGTAGGTGATTGGAAAACATTGGCTAACGAAGTTGGAGGTATGGAAACAACTTTGCCGCAAGAAGTCGATGCTGAAATGAATAAACTTAACAGTTGGTATAATCAATTATCTAATGTTGATTTTGAAAATATTGTAGGGATATTCAGAAATTGTTAAT
>DHVB01000037.1:0-34315 GCA_002412425.1 Bacteroidales bacterium UBA5219
ATTAACAATTTCTGAATATCCCTATTTTAATTTTAAAATAATGCTATATAATTATTCTGCCACAGGAAATTTAAAGCTACTATTTAGCAGTCCAATAACATCTTTTTGGAGAAATAATTAAATTTTCTTTTTTAAGAGCGTTCATTTCTTTATCAACAACTTTTTTATCTAAGCCAGTTTGTTCAGCAATTTCTCCAGCTTTCATTTCTTTTCCTTTTAAAACTTTTAAAATTAAATCTCTATTTTCCATAATTCTTTTTTTTAAATTGATTTATAATACTTGTACAACAATTTAAAATAAATAATGTTTAAATTTTTACGAAATTTTACCGTATTTTACCTTTTAAAATTACTGTATCAATTAAATTTGAACCATATGCATATGGGAAATATTCGTATGTCGGAATTTCTTTTGTTATAAAAACATTAGCAATTTTGCCTTTAGAAATACTTCCAACTTCATCGCTAACGCCCATGGCATATGCTGTATTTATTGTAGTTGCATTAATTGCTTCTTCTGGTAACATTTTATAATTAACGCAAGCAAACGACATCATAAGTTTCATATTTCCTGATGGCGATGAACCTGGATTATAATCCGAAGCAATCGCAACTGGCAAGCCTGCTTGCATCATTTTTCGTGCTGGCGAATATGGCATATTTAAGAAAAATGCAGCTCCCGGCAAAATTGTTGGCATAGTTTCCGAATTTAATAACGCTTGAATTTCTTCTTCTTCAGTATATTCGATATGGTCAACCGATAAAGCATTATATTTCACACCAACTTGAATTCCACCAGATTTTGCCAATTCGTTAGCATGAATTTTTGGACGCATTCCATATTTAATTCCTGCTATTAAAATTCTATCGGTTTGTTCAACTGTGAAAAATCCTTTGTCGCAAAAAACATCAACATAGTCAGCTAAACCTTCTGCTGCAACTTGTGGAATCATTTCGTTTATAATTAAATCCACATACTCATCTGGATTGTCTTTATATTCTGTTGGAAATGCATGAGCACCTAAAAATGTTGATTTTACTATTAAAGGTGTTGTCTCTTTTATTCGTTTTATTACTCTCAACATTTTTAATTCATCTTCTGTATTTAAACCATAACCACTCTTAATCTCAACTGCACCAGTGCCTTGAGAGATAATTTCATCAACTCTTTGCATAGCCTGTCTATAAAGCTCATCTTCAGAGGTTTTATGTAATAATTTGGCAGAATTTAAAATTCCCCCACCCCTTTTTGCAATTTCTTCGTAACTCAAGCCACGAATTTTATCACTATATTCTATTTCACGGCTTCCGGCATAAACAAGATGAGTGTGAGAGTCACAAAAAGATGGAAAAACCATTTTACCAGAAGCATCAATTTCTTTAATTTTACCATTATCAAGTAAGGAATTAGATAAATCTTCCATTTTTCCATAATCCTCAATAATTTCACCATTTATTAATAAATAAGCATTTTTAATGGTGTTCAATTTTGCCATATCTGCACCTTTTACAAGTAATCTGGCTTTGTTGTCAACTCCTACAAGTTCTTTAATATTCTTTATTAAAATTTTCATTTCTTTTCCTTTTTTTATTATCTAACAAAATAAGTAATTTTATCACATTTTTACAAGTAAAAAGACGGCTTAAAATCTAAAGATTTCTTAAAACCTTAAAATAATCAGTTTTTGCTATGTTTTTGTGCATAATATGGCATAATATTTGGCGTTTTAATTGTTTGTAAATTCAATGTTCATTAGTATAAATTAATTGGATTTTTGATTATATTTGCAAAATATTATTTGAAGTTATAAGTTTATATTAAATATAAATTAGACATTTTATGAAGAGAAAATTTGCACAGAATTTATTAGACGTAATACAATACAGCAAAGAAGAAGCGATTAGGCTTGGCAACGATTATTTGGGTCCTGAGCATTTATTTTTGGGAATTTTACGTGAGCCAAAATGTGATGCTATGGAAATTCTTAATAGCCTAGATATTGACACATATTCATTAAAATTTAAAATAGAAAATCATGTAAAAAATGTGAATAATCAATTCACAATGGACGATGTTGACAAACTTGTTCCAACAAAGACAACAGAACGTATTCAAAAGTTCATGTATTCAGAAGCAATTTCGCTTAATAGTGAAGAAATTCATACTGGGCATTTATTATTGGCAATTTTAAAAGTACCAAGTCGTTTTTCACAATTACTTGATGAGCTTAATATAGAGTACGATATGGTTAAAATGACTATGGAATTAGAACATTATGCAGAAAATTCTGGTTCTAGAGATGATAATGATGATGAAGAAGAAGATGATGATGAAGAAGAATCTTATAGAGCTCCAAAATCTAATCCTAGAAAGTCATCATCTTCGTCAAAATCAACTACTCCTATGTTGGATAGCTTTGGTATAGACTTAACTCAAGCAGTTATAGATGGCAAAGTTGATACTATTGTAGGAAGAGAAACCGAAATAGAAAGAATTGCACAAATCTTATCAAGACGCAAAAAGAATAATCCTGTTTTAATTGGTGAACCTGGAGTTGGAAAATCTGCAATTGTAGAAGGATTAGCTACTAAAATTGTTCAAAAACGAGTTCCTCACCTATTACTTGACAAAAGAGTGGTTATTTTGGATATGGCTACAATTGTTGCTGGCACAAAATATAGAGGTCAGTTCGAGGAAAGAATGAAAGCTATTTTAGATGAATTAATTGCAGCACCTGATGTTATTTTATTTATTGATGAAATTCATACTATTGTCGGTGCTGGTGGTGTACCAGGTTCTTTAGATGCTGCTAATATTTTAAAACCTGCTTTGGCACGTGGCGAAATTCAATGTATAGGTGCCACAACTTTAGATGAATATCGCAAAAGTATAGAAAAAGATGGAGCTTTAGAAAGACGTTTTCAAAAAATAATTGTTGAACCGCCAACAGCAGAAGAAACAATAGATATTTTAAAGAAAATTAAAGATAAATACGAAGACCATCACAAAGTTTCTTATACTGACAAAGCTTTAGAAGCTTGCGTAAAATTAACTACTCGCTATATTAGCGACAGAGCTTTGCCAGATAAAGCTATTGATGCACTGGACGAAGCAGGTTCTAGAAAGCATATATCTTCTGCTTCTATTCCAAATAGAATTATTAAGCTCGAAGAAGAATTACAAAAAATTAAAGACGAGAAAATTAAAGCAGTTACACAACAACAATTTGAAAAAGCTGCTGCTATGCGAGACCAAGAAAGAGGAATAGAAAGAAATATTGAACTAGCAAAAGCAAATTGGCTTAAAGAACTAAATGAAGTTCGCGAAGTTGTTAACGATGATGATATTGCTGAAGTAATTGCCATGATGACCGGAGTGCCTGTAAAACGTATTGCACAATCAGAAGGTAATCGCTTGCTCAATATGGACGAAGATATTAAAGGAAGCGTTATTGGACAAGATGAAGCGGTTAAAAAAATTGTTCAGGCAATTCAAAGAAATAGAGCTGGATTAAAAGATCCAAATAAACCTATAGGAACATTTATATTCTTAGGACCTACAGGTGTTGGAAAAACACAGTTGGCAAAAGTTTTAGCAAGATATTTATTCGATAGCGAAGATGCTTTAATTAGAATAGATATGAGCGAGTATATGGAGAAATTTTCAGTGTCTCGCTTAGTTGGAGCTCCTCCAGGATATGTCGGCTACGAAGAAGGCGGACAACTAACCGAAAAAGTAAGAAGAAAGCCCTACTCTATTGTTTTATTAGACGAAATTGAAAAAGCACATCCTGATGTGTTTCACATTCTTTTACAAGTACTCGACGAAGGAAGACTTACCGATAGCTTAGGAAGAAGAATTGATTTCAGAAACACTATTCTTATAATGACTTCAAATATTGGTACTCGCCAATTAAATGAATATGGACGTGGTGTGGGATTTGAATCAAGTGCTAAAAAAGCAAGTTACGATGCAAGTGCAAAAACTATAATTGAAAATGCTCTTAAAAAGACTTTTGCTCCAGAATTTTTAAATCGTATTGATGATGTTATAATGTTTAATGCTTTAACTAAAGAAGACATTTTCAAAATTATTGATATTGAATTAAAAGGACTATATAAAAGAGTTAAAGAATTGGGATATAATCTTAAACTTACACCAGCAGCTAAAAATTATGTGGCAGAAAAAGGATTTGACCCAAAATTTGGTGCTAGACCACTAAAAAGAGCCTTGCAAAAATATGTTGAAGACGCTATGGCAGAAACAATAATAAAAGCCGAAATTCAAAAAGGAGACTCTATTACTGTGGGATTTAGCGAAAAAACTGGTATAACTATTAAAATTACTAAAGAAGAAGCTGAAACTTAATTTATAATTTTATTAAAAACAAAGCTGTCAAAATTGTTAATATAATTTTTAAATAAAAATAAAGTCATATAAAAATAAAACTATTTTTGTATTAAATAAAAAACATTTATCATGAATAAAACAAGAATTTTCTATTGGATTTCTGGTGCAATTTTACTAGGAGTAGTTATTTTTGCTATTGTTAGCATGTTCGGTTCAGACAAAAAAGTAAAACTATCTGACCCAAGTCTTTACAAAGATTATATAGCAGCGTATTCAAACTTTGTTATATCAAAAAATGATGTAATTACAGTACAATTAACCGATGAATTTGCCTATAAAGTAAAGTCTCAAAAAACTAAAATATTAACTATAGAACCTAAAGTAAAAGGCGAACTTACTTGGAAAGAGAATAATATTATAGAGTTTAAACCCGAAAAGCCGTTACAATCAGGGCAAGCCTATTGTGTAAAGCTAAATTTAAGGAAATTAGATTCTAGTGTTCCAAAAGAATTAAAAGAATTTGTTTTTAAAGTTCAGGTAAAACATCAATTCATAGATTTGAATATTGATAAAGTTGTTACAACAGACAGAGATAATTTTACAAAACAAAATGTTGGAGGAACAATAAAATTAACTGACTCCGAAAGTCTCGAAAACATTAAGAAATGTATTAGTGCAGAACTTAATGGCAAAAAATTAGATATAGAAATTGAAAGTTCAAATAATAATGAATTTGAATTTTTAATTAAAGATATTACTAGAACAAATAATTCTCAAACATTAAAAATAACTTGCAATGGAAAAGAAATAAATTCAAATTCTAAATTTTCACGTGAAATAGAAATTCCAGAGTTAGGTGTTTTTAAAGTGCTTGATATTCAAGTAAATCAATATCCAGAACAATACGTAAATATAATTTTTAGCGACCCCGTAAAAGAAGACCAATTACTTGAAGGAATAGTTGATATTGAAGATGTTTACAATTTAAAATATATTATTGTTGACAACAATGTGAAAATTATCCCTAGCGACAGATTAGATAATGACTATTTATTAAATATTTCAGGAGTAAAAAATATTCATGATAAGTACTTAGATGAACCAGTATCCAAAGAATTAAACTTTAAAATGCGAAAACCAGAATTAGCTTTTGATAATGATGGTGTAATATTGCCTACTTCTTCTCAAGGACAAGTGATTAGTTTCCAAGCTGTTAATATAAAAACTGTTCATATTAGAGTAATTAAGATATTCCAAAACAATATATTGCAGTTTTTACAAGATAATTCGCTTGATGAATCATATTCTTTAAATAGAGTTGGAAGAGTTGTTAAAACTCAAACATTAAGTCTAGAACAAGCTGATATTGACGATATTGGTGAATGGAATACATATTTTTTAAATCTATCTGACTTAATAGAACCAGACCCAGGAGCAATTTATAGAATAGAAATTGGATTTATTAAAGAAAATGCTATTTATCCATGTGATAACAGTACAAATAAGGATAATA
The DNA here is from genome assembly GCA_002412425.1 of Bacteroidales bacterium UBA5219. Lineage (GTDB taxonomy): Bacteria > Bacteroidota > Bacteroidia > Bacteroidales > ML635J-15 > Bact-19. The sequence continues at coordinate 5,865 of DHVB01000037.1, forward strand.
AAGAAGATGATAATCTTAACAAAATTGATGCAGACAGTGAATGGAAATGGTTTACAGATTATTATTATAGTGATTACTCATCTGACTACTATTACGACGATGAATATTATTACTACGATGATTACTATTATGATGATTATGAAAATTCTTATGACGATCCATGTAAATCTGAATACTATGGGTATAGAAAAGCGTTGAAATTCAACATTTTAGCAACTAATATAGGAATTGTTTCAAAGATTGGAAGCGATAATAAAGTTTTTGCTTTTGTTACAAATATTTTAACTGCCGAACCAATAACTGGTGCTGAAGTATTAGCTTATGATTATCAACAACAAGTGATTGCAAAAGCTACAACTAATACCAATGGACAAGCTGAACTTATTATTAGCAACAATCTTAAACCATATTTTATAGTTGCAAGTTTTAATAATCAAAAATCATATTTAAAATTAGAATACTACAACTCTTTAAGCACAAGCGAATTTGATGTGTGGGGAGATTCTAGTCAAGAAGGTACAAAAGCATTTATTTATGGAGAACGTGGCGTATGGCGACCAGGCGATTCAATATATTTAGGTTTTATTTTGCACGAGACCTACAACCCTATCCCAGAAGGTCATCCAATAGTGTTAGAAGTTAAAAATCCTAAAGGACAGTTAGTTTATACAGGAAAACAAAATAAAAATAAAAAAGGATTCCATGTCTTTAAATTTAAGACTGAACCAAACGACCCTACAGGTTATTATAATGCGAAATTTATTATTGGCGGTAAAGTGTTTACAAAATCTCTAATGGTAGAAACAATACGTCCTAATAGATTAAGTGTTGAATTAGGCTTAGATAAAAATTACTTAAAAGGAAACAGTACTGTTAATGCCATGGTTAGTGCCAAATGGTTACATGGTGCTCCAGCAGTTGATTTACAAACTACAATAGTTATGAGCCTAGAGAGAAAATACACTCCATTTCAAAAATATGAAGACTATTGTTTCGAAAACCAAACTGCGAATTTTAATTTTAATAGTCAAACAATTGCTTCTGGTAAGACAAATGCAGATGGTGAATTTAAACAACTTTTGAAATTTAATGATATAAAAAATGCTCCCGGTGTATTAAATGCCACCTTAACAACAAAAGTTTTTGAAAAAGGCGGAGAATTTAGTATTGATGAATCAACTGCAGTTTACTACCCTTATGACGCTTTTGTAGGAGTTAAAGTGAAAGAATCAGATGAATACTCTTATAGCTTACCAACTGGTAAAAACTTGAATTTAGATATAGTTTTATTAGACTTAAATCAAAAACTAATTGCTGAAAATAGAGATTTAGAAATTTCTATGTATAAATTAGATTATTCGTGGTGGTACGATTTCCAACGCGATGGTGTTGATTATATTTCAGCAAACTATAATAATGCAATATTTAGAGAAAATCAAAAATGCAAAAACGGAAAATCAAATTTTGGCTTTATTATTAACGAATCTGGAAACTATGTAATAGCTGTAAAAGACTTGAAAGGAAAACATATTGCAGCACTGAAAATTTATGCAAGCTCGTATGCTAGCGAAAGCGACAAAGGCTCTGTTGAAATGCTTAAATTTTCGGCTTCAAAAGAAAAATACAATGTGGGCGAAACTGTAGAAATAGAATTCCCAGCACATACAGGTCATGCTTTAGTTAGTATAGAAAATGCCAATACAGTTTTAAATAGTTTTTGGGTAAAATCTGACGGTTCTAAACTAAAAGTCGAGTTTGAAGCTACTCAGGAAATGGCTCCTAATGTGTATGTTAACATTATTTATCTACAGGAACACTTGAGGACAATTAAAAATGACAGACCATTGCGTATGTATGGAATTATTCCAATTTTTGTAGAAAATCCAGAAACTCATTTGAATCCTGAACTTGTGATGAATAATGAATTATTAGCCGAAAGTAAGGTAAAAATTCAAGTGAAAGAAAAAGATGGAAAACCTATGAGCTATACCCTAGCAATGGTTGACGAAGGTTTACTAAATTTAACAAAATTTAAAACTCCAAATCCAGGGGCTTATTTCTACAGTAAGGAAGCTTTAGGTGTTAGAACTTGGGATATTTTCAACTATGTTATAGGTGCTTTTAAAATTGATGCTGGCAAAATGTTGAGTATTGGTGGTGGCGATGATGAAGTTGCACCCGAAGATTTAGCTCAAGCAAATAGATTTAGACCTATGGTAAAATATATCGGTCCTTTCGAGCTTAAAAAAGGTGAAACAAAAACTCACGAAATTCAATTACCACAATACATAGGTTCTGTTAGAACAATGGTAGTTGCTGCCGAAGGAAATGCCTTTGGTTCTGCAGAAAAAACCACTCCTGTAAAGAAACCTTTAATGATTTTAGGAACCGCTCCTCGCCGACTTGGAGTTAACGAAAGCTTTAAATTACCTGTAACAGTGTTTGCTATGAAACCTGACGTTAAAAACGTTAAATTAACAATAAAAACTAACGAAATGCTAGAAGTTGTAGGCTCAAGCTCTGCTACTGTTAATTTTATAAAAGAAGGCGAAAAAATTCATAATTTTAGCTTAAAGTCTAATACAAAAACAGGAATTGCTAAAATTGAAATTATTGCAACTAGCGGATCTCATGTGTCTAAATATAATGTTGAATTAGATGTGAAGCATGTTAATACAAAAGTTGCTGAAATTATAGATGAAATGAGTGGACAAAACGAAGTAAATATTACTTTTGATGCTGATGGAATTACAGGAAGCAACGAAGCTTACTTAGAAATTTACAATATTCCACCTATGAATTTAGAATACAGATTAAATTTCTTAAAAACTTATCCTCACGGATGTTTAGAACAAATTGTTTCTGCTGTATTTCCACAATTATATTTAGATGCTTTTATGGAATTAACCGCAGAGCAAAAGGCTGAAATACAGACAAATATCAATGCTTGCTTAAACAAATTGAATAAGTACCAAACAGCAAGTGGTGGTTTTGCTTATTGGGCAGGATTAAACGAAGTATCGGAATGGGCAACAAACTATGCCGGACATTTTATGTTAGAAGCTGAAAAATCGGGATATACTGTAAATTCAAGTGTTAAATCCAATTGGTTAAAATATCAAAAGCAAAAAGCTTCTAAATGGGTTGATGACGGCAATACATCTCAATTAACTCAAGCTTATCGTTTATATACTTTAGCTTTAGCAAAACAAGCTGATAGATCGGCAATGAATAGATTAAAAGAATCGAAAATTCAATCTGCTACAGCTTGGCGTTTAGCAAGTGCTTATGCTTTAATTGGAAATACAAGCATTGCAAAATCGATGATTGCTAAATTAAATACTAATGTAAATTCGTATTACGAACTATCAGGAACTTTTGGTTCAGGTATTCGCGACAAAGCAATGATTTTAGAAACATTGATAGAACTTGGAGAAAAAGAAAAAGCATTTATGGTTTTAAAAGACATTGCTGAGTTTATGGGTTCAAATCAATATGCTTCTACTCAAACATCTGCTTATGCCCTATTAGCTTCGGCTAAATATGTGAAAAAATGGGCGGTTTCAGAGATTATTGAATGTAATTACACATTTAATGGTACCAAGTATAGTGTAAAAACAAATAAGCCTGTATATAAGACAAAATTAAAGATTTTTGAAAATGAAAAAAATAATTTTGTATTAAACCCAACTGAAAACAATTCTTATTTTGTAAGAATTATTAAAAAAGGTATTCCAGAAATTGAACATGAAACAGCTGGTTCGTCAAATATAAATATGAGTATTAAATACACAAGTTTGACAGGTAATCCTATTGATATTACTAATATCCCACAAGGAACCGACTTTGTTGCAACTGTTACTATTTCTAATGTCAGCAACTTAGCTAGTTTGGATAATGTTGCATTGTCTCAAGTATTTCCATCTGGTTGGGAAATTATAAACTCTAGAATGTTTACTACACAATTAGGAGATGACTCCTACTACACTTACCAAGATATTAGAGATGACAGAGTATTGACATACTTTAATATTTATAACAAATACACATACACATATAGAGTAATGCTTACAGCTGCTTATGAAGGAAAATATTACTTGCCTGCAACTGTTTGTAAAACAATGTATGATGATTCTAATTTTGCTAGGACAAAAGGACAATGGATAACTGTTAGTGGGTTTTAGTCAGTTAAAAGCACACGCTCATTTCGACTTCGCTCAATGAGCGTGTGCTTTTAACTTTCAACTGATTTTTTCCATTCTAGTTTTGTCCCAAATCCTAGTCTATTGTCTGTCATTTTTAGTTCGGTAAGTTTTAGTATCCATAAATCTGAGTTTACAATGACTGCAAAAGGGAATTTTGCCAAATATTTTAGTCTATATTTTAAATTTTCTGTATTTTCGACTTTTTGCATTTCTCCAACAAACTGCAGACCTCTAATTTTGCCAACAATTTTTGTTTCTAAAACTATTGAGCCAGAGACTATAGGGTTTTTCTCCACCATTTTTATATGCTTAGTATCAGTACTCGATGTAAAAATCAAAGCCCCTTCGCTTTCTACAAATGCATAAAAACAATTAAAACACCAAGATTCAGAATCTACACAAGTCGCTATAGTAGCAACATGATGTTGATTTATAAACTTTACAACTCTTTCTGGAATATTATTATTACTCATCATTATTTATTTGATATTTACGTTCTCTATTTCGTTTTTTAAGTTCTTCTGTATCTTCTAATTTGTAGAGTTTATCCCCTCTCCTAACCAATTCATCAGTTTTAATGGAAAACAAATCGCCTTGCTTTACTTTTTTTACAGATTTTTGTTCAAAATGAATTTCTTCTACAAATTGCTGTACAACTCCTGTGGTTGGTCCTAAAATTACTATTTCATCACTTACGAGTAATTCTTCATCAGTTTCTAATTTAATTTCAGCTACTCCTATATTTGAGTAATAGTTCAAAATCTTTCCTAAAAACACTTTGGTTTTTGTTGCTTTAGAACCATGCTGTTTTGCCCATTCTCCAAGTCTTTGACCAAGATAATATCCATTCCAAAATCCACGATTAAAAACTGTACTTAATCTTTTTGTCCATTCATCAATTTTTTCTTGATTATAAGTATTGTCCAATACCGATTTTATTGCTTGGTCATAACATTCAACAACTGTTTTAACATATTCAGCAGAACGAGCTCTTCCTTCAATTTTTAAAACACTTACACCTGCATCAATAATTTTATCAATAAAAGAAATTGTACATAAATCTTTTGGCGACATTAAATATTCATTATCAACCTCAATTTCAGTATCAGATTCTTTGTCTTTCAAAATATAAGTTCTTCTGCAATTTTGTAAGCATGCACCACGATTTGCTGAGTGATGAAATTCGTGCAAACTCATATAACATTTTCCTGAAATTGCCATACATAAAGCTCCATGACAAAATACTTCGATTTCTACAAGTTTGCCATTAGGTCCTTTTATATTTCTTTGTTTGATTTGATAGGTAATATCTGCAACTTGGTCAAGGCTAAGTTCACGAGCAGTAACCATAACATCGCAAAACTGAGAATAAAACTCAACCGCTTCAATATTTGCAATATTTAATTGTGTTGAAGCATGAACCTCCACTCCTTTTTCGCGTGCATATTTCATTACAGCAACATCAGAAACAATAACTGCACTAACTTTCACTTCGGCAGCAGCATCAATTATCTGTCGCATTGTGTCTAATTCGCCATCGTAAATAACAGTATTTACAGTTAAATAAGTGTTTACGCCTGCTTCATTGCAAATGTTTACAATTTTTCTTAAATCTTCAAAAGTAAAATTAATTGAAGAACGTGATCTCATGTTTAAATTTCCAATTCCAAAATAAACAGAGTTTGCTCCAGCTTGAATGGCTGCCATAAGCGACTCGTAAGAACCCACTGGTGCCATTAAATCTATGTTTTTTCTTTGCATTTTTTAAATTTTGTGCAAAATTACAATTTTTTTGCGTTTTTCACCTTTTGTTTTAATAAAGCAATATCAAGAACTTCAGAAATATTAGAAACATAATGGAATTTTAAACCTTTGATATAAATATCTTTTATTTCTGTAATATCTTTTTCGTTTTCTTTTGATAGAATAATTTCTTTTATTCCTGCACGTTTTGCTGCTAATATTTTTTCTTTAATTCCACCAACAGGTAAAACTTTTCCTCTAAGTGTAATTTCGCCAGTCATTGCAATTTTATTTGCAACTTTACGCTGAGTAAATGCAGAAGCTATTGCTGTAGCCATTGTAATACCAGCCGAAGGTCCGTCTTTTGGAATTGCCCCTTCTGGAACATGAAGATGTATATTATAAGTTTCGAAAAGTTTAGGGTCAATATCATAGACTTCTGCATTTGCTTTAATATATTGAAGTGCAATAGTTGCAGATTCTTTCATCACATCTCCAAGATTTCCTGTAATAGTCAATTCGCCCTTGCCTTTCGACAAACTTGTTTCAATATATAAAATATCGCCACCAACCGCTGTCCAAGCAAGTCCTGTAACTACTCCTGCAATTTCAGAATCTTGATATTCTTCTTTCAGGAATTTTTCTTGCCCTAAGTATTCTACTATATCAGCTTCTGTAATTTTGTTTGGAACTTCTTCATTTAATCCAATTTTTAAAGCTATTTTTCTAATAATTTTAGCGATATTTTTATCTAAACCTCTTACTCCAGATTCGCGAGTATAGCCTTCAATTATTTTAACTAAGGCTTTATCATCTATTTTAAGTTTTAAATCTTTGAGTCCATGATTTTCTAATTGTTTTGGTATTAGATGTCGCTTAGCAATTTGTATTTTTTCCTCAATAATATAACCGCTAATTTCTATCATTTCCATTCTGTCACGAAGTGCAGGACTTATAGTTTGAACATTGTTTGCTGTTGCAATAAACATAACTTTTGACAAGTCATATTCTATTTCAACAAAATTATCATGAAATTCTGTATTTTGTTCAGGGTCTAAAACTTCTAAAAGTGCAGAGGAAGGGTCGCCTTTAAAGTCGCTACCTACTTTATCAATTTCGTCAAGCACAAACACAGGATTTGAAGATTTTGCCTTTTTTATATTTTGCAAAATACGTCCTGGCATCGCTCCTATATATGTTTTTCTATGTCCACGAATTTCTGCTTCGTCATGCACTCCACCTAAAGACATTCTAATATATTTTTTGCCCAAAGCTCTGGCAACACTTTTACCTAAAGAAGTTTTTCCTACTCCTGGAGGTCCGTACAAAAAAAGAATTGGAGCTTTTAAGTCGCCTTTTAATTTTAAAACTGCTAAATGTTCAATAATTCTTTCTTTAACTTTTTCCAAGCCAAAATGGTCTTCGTCTAAAACTTTTTGAGCATGTTTTAAATCAAAATTATCAACAGTATATTCACTCCAAGGCAAGTCGAGCAAAGTATGCAAATAATTTAACTGCACAGAAAATTCCGCAGAAGCAGTATTTAAAGTTTGTAGTTTTTTCAATTCTCTTTCAAAATGCTCTTTTACTTCTTTTTTCCAAACTTTTGATTTTGCTTTTTCTTCTAATTCTTTAATTTCTTGTTCAGCTGGTCCACCACCCAATTCTTGCTGAATAGTTTTTATTTGCTGATGAAGAAGATATTCTTTTTGTTGCTTGTCAATTTCTTTTTTAACTTTAATTTGAATATCATTTTTCAATTCCAACATTTGCACTTGATTGACAAGTATTCCTAAAAGTTTTTCAGCTCTTTTGTATAAACTATTTTCTGTTAAAAGCTTTTGTTTTTCAGCAGTTTCAATATCTGAATTTGAACAAATAAAGTTTATTAAAAAACTTGGATTATCAATATTTTTAATAGCAAAAGAAGCTTCTTGAGGTATGCTAGCACTAAGTTTAATAATTTTTAGCGACATATCTTTCAAAGAAGAAACTATTGCTTGAAAACTTCTTTTGCTTTCAATAGTTTTATCTTCTGCAATATAACTTACCGTAGCCATGTGATATGGTTCGTCTGTTAAATATTGATTTATGTTAAAACGTTTTTTCCCTTGAATAATAACAGAAATTGTGTCATCAGGCATTTCTATAACTTTCAAAATCTCTGCTAAAGTCCCTACTTTATAAATATCATCTGGTTTTGGGTCTTCAATTTCTAATTCTTTTTGAGCTACTGCTCCAAAAAACTTAGTGGTTTTGTGAATATCTTTAATAAGTTTAAAAGACTTGCTTCGACCAATAGTTAGTGGAATTACCACACCAGGAAACAATACAGTATTTCGCAAAGGCAAAATAGGCAAAGTCTCAGGGTGATTAGTATCATCTTCCTCCTCGTTAAATTCGGTTACTATAGGGATAAATTCCGCTTCTTCTTTTCCTGCTCCCATAATTATTTTTAAAAATTCGTTATCTAAAGTTTTTGTCATAATGTCAAATTGTCATAAGTTTATAATAAAACATAAGTATCCTTAATAAGCAATACTTGTGCCATATAAAACATAAAAGAAATAATTTTGTTTAAAAATTCCTATACTTTGCTGTTATATCAAAGACATGAGCCAGAATTTGCTTATCTATTTCTGTTAGTTGTACATTTCTCCTTTCCATCACTTTTGTCATAACTTCGAAAGCAGTTTCTGTCTTATATACTGACAAACCGGCATGTCCTCCCCAAGAAAACGAAGGAATAAAGTTTCGTGGAAAGCCTGCTCCAAAAATATTTGCCGACACTCCAACTACTGTTCCTGTGTTAAACATGGTATTTATTCCGCATTTTGAATGATCGCCCATTATCAATCCACAAAACTGCAAGCCTGTGCTTACAAATCTTTCTTTTTCGTAATCCCAAAGTTTAACAATAGCATAATTATTTTTTAAATTTGAATTATTGCTATCAGCACCGAGATTGCACCATTCGCCAATTACAGAATTTCCTAAAAAGCCATCGTGAGCTTTGTTTGAATGTGCAAAAAATACAGAATTATTAATTTCTCCACCAACTTTACAGCTTGGTCCTATCGTTGTTGGTCCATAAATTTTAGCACCCATTTTAAGTTCAGAATTTTCGCAAATTGCAAATGCACCTCTAATATGAGAACCTTCCATTATTTTTGCATTCTTGCCAATATATACAGGTCCATCGTTAGTGTTTATGCTTGCACATTCCACAAAACAGCCTTCTTCAACAAAAACTGGATATTTTCCAAAAACTGTATTTGTAGAACTTAATTTTTGACTTTTTCGACCTTTAGTGATAATGTCAAAATCTTGCTTAATCAGTTCTCCATTAAAAGTAAAAACATCAGTATTGGAATTAATTATTAAAACTTCGCCTTTAAACTCAATTTTAGTTTTTGGAATGTCTTCAAGATTATCCGAGCAAGAATAAGCAATAATATTTTCGTCTTTTACTAAGCAAGCGTCTTTTAACTTTAAAATTTCGCCTACTAGCTCTGGATTTGGAATTATTTGAGCATTAATTACTATATTTTCATTTTCTATTTTAAGACTGTACTTAGCTTGCAAATACTCTTGTGTAAGAACAGAAACCTTTTGATTTAGGTAAAATTCCCATTTTTCTTTAAGAGTTAAAATTCCTATTCTATAATCAGCCAAAGCTCTTGTAAAGGTAAGAGGTAGAAATTTTTGATGTTTATTAAAATCTGATAATATGAAATTCATTATTTATTTTTTTTACAAAGATAGAAAATAAATCAGTTAAAAGTTAAAAGTTGAACCGAGTTTACGAGCTCACCGAAGGTAAAGTTAAAAGTGCTTGTCGCGTCCTAAGAAAAGTTGACACATTTTGTTATAAAATCGACTTTATGAACTTTATGAACTTTTAACTTTATAAACTCAGGTCACCAGTTGGATGCTTATAAAACACCGAAAAAAAGCCTCGCTAAATAATTAACGAGGCTTCCAAAACATTGTTATATATACTTATAAATTAAGCTTTCTTTTGATTTTTTCTTTCAAAATGGTCTTTATAACGATTACGGAATTTATCAACACGTCCTGCTGTGTCAACAAATTTCATCTTTCCTGTGTAGAAAGGATGAGAAGTGTTAGAAATCTCTAATTTATATAATGGATATTCAACTCCGTCTATTTCAATAGTTTCTTTTGTATTTGCAGCGGATTTTGTGATAAATACGTTATCATTTGACATATCTTTAAATGCCACTAAGCGATATTTTTCTGGATGTATTCCTTTTTTCATTTCTTTAAAATTTAAAATCTATTACTTTTGGGGTGCAAATATACACACTCTATTTTAAAAAACAAAATAATTTTTCAAGATTTAGCAAATATTTTTAACAAACTACATTCCTTCGTCATCTCCACCACCTCTACCAGGTTCTTCGTTAGTAAATCCTTTTTCTCTTCTGCTCTTAAAATCGTTGATTTTATATGTAACCGACAAGGTAACAATAGGCCCACGAGGCTGTCTCAAAAAATGTTGGCTAAAGCTGTCAGTTTCAGAAATACGCTCCATTTTCATAGTGCGGAAAATATTTCTAAGATTAAGACTTACAGAAAGTTGTCTGTCTAAAAAGTCTTGTCTTACTCCACCACCTGCTGCCCAGCTTGCACTAGATTTGCCTTGAGCGCTCAACCTTGGTCCATTTAAAAAAGCACCTAATTGTATTCCTGTTCCTGTTTTTTTAATTTTTATAGTATTATTAATTCTAGCATTCCATTGAATAGAATTGTTTGAGTTATAATTGTTTGAGCCAGCAATAATTTCATAATAATATCCTGTTCCAGAAATATTCAAATTATACCATTTTGTAACATTTAGATTTGTCATAAGCTCTGCTCCTGTTGAAATATCTTTACCAATATTATCAAAAGTTGAAATAAAAATATCAGGATCATTGCTATCAATTCTGTTAACTCTATTAATTTTATCGACAGTTTCTCTATAATAGGCTTCGATTGCAACATAATGAGCTCCAAATTTTTTTTGAAAACTCAAATCAAAAGAATTAATATATTCATTTTTTAAATATGGATTACCCACACGAACTGTATTTGGGTCAACAACTTCGATAAAAGGATTTAAAAACCATGGTCTAGGTCTTCCTAATCTCCGGCTATAACTTGCTAAAATTTGAAAATCTGCTGGAAACTGATAAGATAAGTGTACAGAAGGGAAAAAATCAAACTTGTTTTGGTCGGCATTTGTCCATTCTTGATTAGTTAGTGTTTGTAAAAATACTCTATCTGTATATTCTGTTCGTAAGCCTAATTGATAGCCAAGAGTTTTGAAATAATTAGAAAATATTACATAGCCAGATTGGACATTCATAGTATAAACATAAGGATTGTGTTGTGTTGGGTCATCTATCCATTCTGACTGCATGGTTTGATAACGATAATCATTAGTTGTTTTTGATGTTCTAAGTTGATAACCAGCCTCAAGTTTAGCTTTTTCTGTAATTGGATAAACATAATCAGCTTTTGCTAAAAACATATTTCCAGATCCATCTTCTTTAGTTCTATATTCGTTTTCTGGCTTACCTATATTATTATAAATGCTATCTGTATCGTAAGTACTGTAGTAATCAAGGCTTTTATCTTGTGTAGCAGAATAATTTGTATAAATCTGTAATTCATGACCATTATTGTTAAACTTTTTCATATAATTCAAATCTCCTGCAAAATGTTGATATACAGATTGCGATTCACCATCAGACACATAATATTCAGGATTAAAAATTACATCATTTTTCCCCAAGCCATTTTCTGTCTTACTGATAGCTGTTGAACCCCAAGAACCATAGCCATATTTTCCTGAAATTGTTACAATATCTTTTTCTGTTATATAATAATCTAATCCTGTTCTTGCGCTACCTGAACCTCTAATTCTAGAGTTTTCGCTCAATGTATTCAAATAAAAATCTTTAGTGTCATCAATAAAACTTATTTGGTCAACACTTCCTTCGCTTCTAAATATTCGTTTTGAATATTCTCCACCAACAAAAAAGTTTAATTTATTAGTTCTAATATTTATTAAAGCATCTCCTCCATGTGTATTAAAGCTACCATAATTTGCGGATATTTGCCCATTCCAACCTGCACGTTTATCTTTTTTTAGAATAACATTTATTATTCCTGAAACTCCATCGGCATCATATTTTGCAGAAGGATTTGTAATAATTTCAATATTTTCTATTGAACTTGCTGGAATTTGTTGTAAAGCCTCACTACCTTCTAAAGGACTTGGTCGCCCATCAATTAAAACCATAAAACTTCCAGAACCACGTAAAGAAACATTTCCTTCAATATCTGTTTCAATAGAAGGTACATTTTCTAAAGCTTCTACTGCAGTTGCACCAGCTGAAAGTATATCTTGATTAACGTTAACAACTTTTTTATCTAATTTATATTCCACTTGATTTACTTGTGCTTCAACACTTACTTCATTTAAAATATGTGCGTCAACTGTTAGGTAAATTTTACCTAAATTAACTTGTTTTCTATTTGGACTAATGCTTAAATCTGGAATTGTATGTTTTCCGTAACCAATAAAATGAATTTCAACATAATATTTTCCATATCTAATATTGTCGATATTAAAATATCCATTTCTGTCGGTAATGCCACCGGTTACTATACTAGAATCTCGTTTGCTGTATAAAACAATATTTGCATATTCAACAGCTTGGTTAGTCTCTTTTTCAAGTACTATTCCACTTAAATTTCCATCAGAAGGTATATTTCCTGGGTGTTGTGCAAAACCAAGACTAAAAAGAAAAATTCCCGCTATTAAAAAAATCAACTTCATATAATATATTATTAAATTAGAGTTAGACAGATAAAAAAGAAAAAGGTTTAATAAATTTTAAACCTTTTTCCCAAATTATTAAACAATAAATAAAACGTAAAAGTTTAAATTTAAACTTCTACCAAAATTATAATTTTATTTTTTTTACATTCTATTAATCCACTGACAATATTAAAATTAATTTCTTCATTATTTTCTTTTTGTCTAATGGTAATAATTCCTTTTTCTAGTGTTGAAACAATTGGTGCGTGGTTATTTAAAATCTGAAAAGATCCTAATGTACCGGGCACTCTAACCATTGATGTTTCTCCGGCAAAAAGTTTTTCTTCAGGTGTTATAATTTCTACTATCATAATTATTTTGTTTCAGCGAGCATTTTTTCGCCTTTAGCGATAGCTTGCTCTATTGTACCAACTAGATTAAACGCAGCTTCTGGATATTGATCCACTTCACCATCAAGTATCATATTAAATCCTTTAATAGTGTCTTCGATTTTTACGAATGCACCTTTCAAGCCTGTAAATGCTTCGGCTACGTGGAATGGTTGAGACAAGAATCTTTGTACTCTTCTTGCACGGTGAACAACTAATTTATCTTCGTCAGAAAGTTCGTCCATACCGAGGATTGCGATAATATCTTGAAGCTCTGTATATCTTTGAAGAATGTTAATAACTCTTTGAGCAGTTTCGTAGTGTTCTTTTCCAACGATTTCTGGAGCCAAAATTCTTGAAGAAGAATCTAGAGGGTCAACAGCAGGATAAATACCTAGTCCGGCAATTTTACGGCTTAATACTGTAGTAGCATCAAGGTGCGAGAATGTTGTTGCTGGAGCTGGGTCGGTAAGGTCGTCAGCAGGAACATAAACTGCTTGAACAGATGTAATAGAACCTGTTTTTGTTGAAGTAATACGTTCTTGCATCTCTCCCATTTCTGTTGCTAGCGTTGGTTGGTATCCAACTGCTGATGGCATACGTCCTAAAAGAGCAGAAACTTCAGAACCAGCTTGGGTAAATCTAAAGATATTATCCACGAAGAATAAAATATCTCTACCACTAGTTTTTGAGCCACCATCTCTAAAACTTTCAGCTATTGTTAGCCCTGATAAAGCCACACGTGCACGCGCTCCTGGAGGTTCGTTCATTTGTCCAAAAACCATTGAAAGCTTAGATTCTGCTAATTCATCATTTTCAACAAGTTCTAAATCCCAAGAACCTTTTTCCATTGATTCTTTAAATTTATCACCATATCTTACAATGTTTGCTTCTATCATTTCGCGAAGTAAGTCGTTTCCTTCACGGGTTCTTTCTCCTACTCCAGCAAAAACTGATAATCCGTCATAACCTACAGCAATATTGTTGATTAATTCTTGAATTAAAACTGTTTTTCCAACACCTGCACCGCCAAACAATCCAATTTTACCACCTTTAGAATAAGGTTCAATTAAGTCGATAACTTTAATTCCAGTATAAAGAACTTCAACTTCTGTACTAAATTCTTCGAATTTTGGTGGATCGCGATGAATAGCATAAGCATTTTCTTTACTTAGTGAAGATAATCCATCGATATTTTCACCAACAACATTCATCAAACGACCTTTTACTTGGTCGCCAATTGGCATTTGGATAGGATTTTTAGTGTCATAAACATCCATTCCTCTATAAAGACCATCTGTAGAAGCCATAGAGATAGTACGAACTGTAAATTCTCCAATATGTTGCTGACACTCAACAACTAAAGTAGAACCATCGTCACGTTTTATTTCTAAAGCATCATGAATTTTTGGAAGTTCTCCGCCAGATTTCTCAAAGCTTACATCAATTACAGGACCAATAACCTGAACAATTTTACCTACTGTTTGACTCATTGTATAATATGTATTAAAATTATTGCAAACAAAATTATAAATTATATTTACAATAAAAAATAATAGATGTTTTTATTTACTCACATTTATTAACTTTTATGCAAAACGCAATTAGTTTGCTACATTAGAAGGCTTGCTTACTACTAACTGCAAAAATCGCCAACATTTCCCTTTAAAATTTTCTTTTTTCTAACGACTTTGTATAATTCATTAGTATGTCTTTTCGATTTTTGTCAGCTTCAATTTTTTCAAAGTATTGACTTGCCTGATTCATGTAGAAATTGTTTTTTTCTTCAGAATGTTTAGCAATTTTGAGTGAATCGTAAATATTTTTTACTGCATTTATTTTTTCTTGTTCATCAAATTCTTTTAAACTTATCCAATGTTTTAGCTCTTTTAACTCATTTCCTTTTGCAAGTTCTAAAGCTTTAAGCAGTAAAAATGTTTTTTTATTTGAAACTATATCTCCACCAAGATTTTTCTTAAAGTTTTGGGTATCACCATAAACATCTAAGAAATCATCTTGTAATTGAAATGCTATTCCGAGATTTCTACCAAATTCGTAAATATTATTTTTATTTTCTTGATTAGTATTTGCCGTGATTGCTCCTAATTTTAAAGAAGCTGCCAAAAAGACTGCTGTTTTTAGATTAATCATTTTTAAATAATCATCTACATTCAAATCAGTCATACTTTCATAATCCATGTCTAATTGTTGACCTTCGCAAATTTTTAATGCAGTATCAGAAAACAATTCTAAACTTTCTTTTAAATATTTAGCTTTAGCAATATATTTGTAAGCAATTACCGACATTGCATCTCCCGACAACAAAGCTATATTGTCTGTCCATTTAATATGTACTGTTGGATTTCCTCTTCTGACATCAGAATTATCCATCATATCATCGTGTAAAAGAGTAAAATTATGGAATATTTCTAGACCACAAGCAATATCTAAAGATGTTTTATATGTTTCGCCAAATAATTCTGTTGCCATAAGGCACAAAACAGGACGTATTCTTTTACCTCCAGATTTTAAAGTGTAGTAAATTGGGTCGTAAGTATTGGCTGGAGTTTTTCCAAAATCTTGTATCAATAAATAATCATTGAATATTTTTAGTAGTTCTTTATCGTTTAGCATTTTTAAAATAATTTAGTGTGTAATTTCAAATAGTCCTGTTTTTAAAATTTTTCCAATTCCGTCTTCTAAACTTATTAGTTTTCTATTCAAAACTTTAAGCATATCCGAATTATCTGGGCATCTTCTTTTCATATCTCCCTCGGCAAGAGGTGGCACATTAATTATTTTTGATTTTGATTTTGTTAGTCGTATTATTATTTCTGCAAGTTCATTAATAGGAGTTTCAATAGAATTTCCAATATTAACAACTTCGTTTATAAATAAATCGTTATAAGCAATTTTTGTGCAAGCTTCAATATTATCGTCTATATAGCAAAAAGTTCTTGTTTGTGAGCCATCTCCATAAATTGTAATATCATGATTATTTAGAGCAGCATAAAGAAATTTTGAAATTACAAAATCTTTACTTTGCTTAGGACCATAAGTGTTGAAAAATCTAAAAATTGTATAATTTAAACCAAATTCTTTTTGATATGATTTTAAGAAAGCTTCGCCAAGATTTTTCACTATTGCATATGGAATTCTTGAGTTTAGTGGTGTTGTATGTGCGTTTTGAGGAAATTCAACAGGCTCGCCATAAACTTCTGATGATGATGCATAAAATACTCGTCTAACTCCTATATTTTTACTTAGTCGGCAAATATTTTCAATTCCTTTAATATCGTCTAAAACACCTATAGGATTTTTTTGAGTTCTCAACACTCCAACCATAGCTGCATAATGAAAAACATAATGAAATTGATATGAAAGCATTACTTCCATAATTTCTACATATTTATTTACATCAGCTTTAATAAATCTTAAATTATCTGAATCATGAGACAATTTGTCGATATTACCAGTTGACAAATTATCTAGCACAACAACTAGATTTTCTTTATCTTCAGCAAGTTTTTCAGCTAAAGAACTTGCAATAAAACCTGCTCCTCCTGTAACTAAAATTTTGCGTTTAAACTTGTGTATTGGAGTTAATGTTTTCATGTTTTTTTATTTTTTTAATAAATTTTATCTTTTTCTTCAATTTCATTTATTTCAACTTCTTCGTTGTCTTCATCGTCATCTTCATATATTTCCATAATTGGTTCTGGGAAGTCTTTTTTAGTAATATATTTTTCAAAACTTATCAGCATAGATGGTAGTAATATTAGATTTCCTATCATAGCAACTAGTAAAGTCATTGATATTAAAAATCCTAAAGCAGTTATTCCACCAAATCCAGAAAATGTAAAAATTAAGAAGCCAAAAAACAGAATTGAATAAGTGTAAACCATGCTTATTCCTGTCTCGCTAATTGCTTTTTTAACTGCACCTACAACATTCCAACCATTTACAAACATTTCTTGTCTATATCTTGTAATAAAGTGTATTGCACCGTCAACAGATATTCCTAAAGATATTCCAAAAATTAAAATTGTACTTGGTTTAATAGGAACACCAAAATATCCCATTAATCCAGCAGTTACTAGCATTGGGATTAAGTTTGGAATCAGTAAAATTCCTACCATTTTAAACGAACGTTGTAAGCCAAGCATTAATAAACCTATCAAAACAATAGCTAATGCTAAGCTACTAATTAAATTGTTTATCAAATAACTAGTACCTGTAAAATATAAAATTGAATTTCCAGTAATCAAAGTATTGTATTTATCTTTAGGAAAGACAGTATTTATATCGTTTTCAATTTTTGGTATAAGTTCTTTCATTCTATTAGTCCCAATATCTTCAATATTTAAACTAATTCTAGTAATAGTTCTAGTGCTATCAATAAAAGATTGAGCAATATTTTGATTTAATCCTCCTTCGGGTAATCTTTGAAAGATAATCTCATAGGTTTTTGGCGATGAAGGTAATGCGTATTTATCTGCATCTCCTTTAGAATATGCCTGATTGAGAAACTTTAATGCGTCAACTATAGACAGCGAACGAGATAACTCTGGATATTGTTTTAATTTTTGTTGTAAAGAGTCTATCTTTTCCATCTGTGTTATCATTTCATATCCTTTTAAGCTGTCTTTAGATTGTACTGCTATTTCAACAGGGCTAACACCTCCAAAATTCTTTTCTAAAAATTTAGTGGCTACATAAATCTCAGAATCTTGTGAAACGTCATCTAAAATATATCCTGTTCTTTTCATTAGAGTAACACCAAAAGCAGATAATATTAGAATTACAGCAATAGTTGCATAAATTTTTCTTCTATGGTTTGTTACTATATTTGTAATTCCATTTAAAACTTTAGATAAATATTTATTATTAAGATGCTTTGTATATTTATTTGAAGGTGGTTGCAAAAAGCTGAAAATTGCTGGAAGCATTATCAATGCGTTTATAAAAGTTGATATTATTCCTAAAGTAGCAATTATTCCAAATTCTACCATTACAGAACTATTTGTAATTATAAAGCTTGTAAATCCAACTGCAGTAGTTGCATTACTTAAAAATACTGCATTTCCAATTTTTGAAATAACTCTTTGCAGAGCTAAAATTTTATTTCCATGAGCTTTTGTCTCTGTATGATATCTATTTAATAAATAAATTGTATTTGGAATTCCAATAACTATTAACAGAGGCGGAACCATTCCCGATAAGATTGTAATTCTAAATCCAAATATCCCCATAAACCCAACTGCCCAAGTTACGCTCACTCCTACTACGAGCATGGCTACGCCTATAACTTTAAATGATCGGAAATATAAATATAAAATTATAACACAAACTAAAGCAGCTAAAACAATAAACAATATTATTTCGCTTTTTATTAAATCCATCATTTTGGTTCTAATAAAAGGTAAACCCGAAACATATACTTCGATATTTTGTGCCTCTGCAAACTCTTTTACTACTTCTTCTACTTTTAATACAACTGGAATTCGAGCTTTGCTGTTTAGAATTTCTTTGTCAATAGACACATTCATCATAAACACGTTTTTCTCTTTGTTGTATAGTAAGTTTTCATAAAAAGGTAAAGAGAAAAACACTTCTTTTAAGCTATCTAATTCTGCTTGACTTGTAACTTTATCTGGAAAAATATTGTAAATTTCAAACTGTCTTTTGTTTACACCATTTTCATCTGTAACTGTAATTTGTCTAGCATTTACAGCAGAACTAACAGTTAAAACATTGGTAACGCGATCTATTTTTTTTAATTCTTCACATAAGTTTTGTAATGCTTGAAAATTTTTCAGTTCAAAAAAATCATCTGATTCAAAACCTACAAATATACCATTTCCTTCTTCACCAAAAGTTTGTTTAAACTTTACATTATCTATTAAAACTGGATGTTTTTTCGAAAGCATTGAGGCGTAATGATAGTCCATCTCTATAAGAGAGGCTTGATACCCCATGAAAATTGTTATTAAACCAACAATTATTAAAAGTGCTATTCTATACCTTAAAATTACCCGTGCTACTTTATTCCACATTTATTAATCAATTGTTTAAGAATTTGCAAAATTACAATATTGATTTTAGTAAACAAGAAAAATTTGAAATAATTCAGTTTTTATACAATTATTCCATAAAACTATTAAGCAAATTAATAATCATATCATGTTGTACTTTTGGTAGATTTTTAATTCTGGTAGAGTGAGTTCCCTTTGGTTTTACAACTTTAACAAGGTCGGCAGTATTTACAATTTCTGGAGCAACCGCTGTCCATGGATCGTATTCGCCATAAACTAATATAGTATTTTTAGCTTTTGTTTGAACAAATTTTTCCAAATCAATAGATGTTTGAGAGTAAAATTCAGGAGTCATATCTTTAGTTAAAAATACCTTTTTAAAATAATTTTTTGCGGTTTTAATTTTTAAATATTTCCTAAATAATGTAGTTTCGTAACCATAATACCCTAATTCTCTTGCCGCTTGATAATAAAATGGCAAAACATTTTCTGAACTTTCTATAGAAAAATAGTCTGGTCCAGCCACTGCTACCCAGTGTTGAAAGAGCTTAGAATCATCTTCTTTTTTGCTTGGAATTCTTTCGGTATTACCAACCCATTGCCAAAAAGCAAATGAATATTCTAAAACACAATAATCGTAAATTTCTTCTAATGGAAGTTGAAAACTAAGTTTTGAAGCTTTACAAAATTGTTCAAACATAGGAAAAATAGTTTCACGGCGTTTTAAGATTTCTAATTGAAAATCACTAACTTTTTTTCTTTCTTTTTTTGTTGCAACATTATTTATAAAAGGTTCATGTCTGCCGTCTTCTAAGGCTTTAGCTATTGGTGCCACATAAGCTACACAAGCGTCAACGTCATTTGGATAATACATTTGATATAAAAGACAAGTTTGCCCACCTTTGCTAATTCCTGTACTAACCCATTTGCCTTTATATAATTGTCCCAAAGTTTTTCTTATAATATGATGGTCTTCTGCGGCATTTCGTGTTGTTAAATAATGCCAATCTATATTTTCAGGCTTTGATTTTGAAAAATAACGATGCTCAACACAAATTTCGTTTCCATTCAAGATAGAACATAATTCATTTATATAGTTCTTATTCATCGCATAATCAGCAGAATAGCCTTCTGTTGTAAAAATAACAGGTGCAGTAAAACTTTTGTGATTTAAAAACACTCGTTGATAAAAAACTTCTGAATCATCATCATCTTTGTCAACTTTTTGCTCAAAAATTATTAAATACTTCTCAGAAAAAAATTCTGTTGTAGGAAGTTCTTCTACAGATACAACTCCATCTAAACCTTTCAATAAATTTTCTAACTCACTAGCAATTAAGCTATAAGAAAGAGTTAAAAATACGCTTACAAATACAAATCTTAAAAACTTCATCATTCTATAATTTTAAAAAATATTTGTCGCAGTATATAAAATTTAATAGAAATCAATTTGTAAAATATCAAGATTTTATCAACAAATTTAATGTTTACTTATTTTTTTAATAATTTTGCGGAGTGAAAAATTTATTAAATAGACTTTTTGACTCAAATTCTAATATAGAAGAATTGCTATCTATATTAGACAACAATAGTAATACTAAGTCCATAATACTGAAAGGCTTATCAGGCTCATCTAAAGCTTTTATTTTAGCAAAATTAAGTCAGGAAAATAAGAATTTAACTTGCGTAATACTACCCGACAAAGAAAGTGCTTCTTACTTTTATGATGATTTAAACAATATTATAGGCGACAAAAATATTTTGTTTTATCCTTCGGCTTACAAGCGCTCAATTGAATATTTAAAAACAGACAAAACCAATATTGTTTTAAAAACAGAAGTTTTAAACAAAATATCTTCCAACAAAAAGCCTTATCTCATCATTACTTATCCTGGTGCAATAATTGAAAAAGTTATTTCAAACAAAACTCTAACAAAGAACACATTGGAAATAAAGCAAGGCGAAAAGCTTTCTATGGACTTTGTTATTGAAGTTTTAAATGAATATGGATTTACTGCAACTGATTTTGTTTATGAACCCGGAAGCTTCTCTGTTAGAGGAAGTTTAATAGATATTTTTTCTTTTTCTGATGAATTTCCATTTAGAGTTGATTTCTTTGGCGATGAAATTGAAAGTATTAGATCTTTTGACCCACAAACTCAGCTTTCAACCGAAAAACACAAAAAAATAGTAATAATTCCAAACGTTCACGAACACTTTGATGAAACAGAGAAAGTTTCGTTTTTCGGTTTTATAAACAAAAATTGTAAGTTTTGGATTTCAGAACCAGAATTAGTTTTAGATAAAATTGAAGATACATATACTGCTGCTGAACAAAGATACAAAGAAGTTGAAGACAGTGATTTTGATGATGAAGATAATGTTATTTTAGAACCAAGCAAAAACTTATTAAATGTTCAAGAATTTACAAATCAGATAAAAAACTTTCAAATTGTTGAAATAGCTTCTCGCAGTGTTTTTGAAGCAGAAAAAGAGTTTTACTTCAATACTGAACCACAACCTAAATTTGGAAAGCAATTTAATATTTTAGCAGAAATTCTTCAAAACAACGAAGCAAATGGTTACGAAACTTATGTTTTAAGCAATAACGAAAAGCAATTAATAAGACTTAAAGATATTTTTACTGAACAAAATCAAATAGTAAACTTTATTCCAGTTTTAAAGATTGTAAACCAAGGTTTTATAATGCATGAATCAAAAACATGTGTTTTTACCGACCACCAAATTTTTGAAAGATACCACAGGTTTAGCAGTAAAAAACTTTCGCACAAAGATAGCATTACAATTCAAGAACTTACAGCTTTACGCCCCGGCGATTATGTTGTACATATTGATAATGGAGTTGGAAAATTTGGCGGTTTACAAAAAATAAACAACAACGGCAAAATCCAAGAAGTGGTAAGCATTATCTATGACAACAACGATATTCTTTATGTAAATATTCACTCTTTACACAGAATTTCAAAATATAGAGATAAAGATGATGAACCGCCAAAAATTTATCGCTTGGGTTCTGGACATTGGAAACGATTGAAAGAAAAAACCAAGAAAAACATAAAAGATATTGCTAAAGATTTGATTTTACTTTATGCAAAACGCAGAGAGCAGAAAGGTTTCGCATTTTCGCCTGACTCCTATTTACAGCATCAATTAGAGTCATCTTTTATGTACGAAGACACTCCTGACCAAAGCAAAGCCAATGAACTTATAAAAGCCGATATGGAATCCGAAGTTCCAATGGACAGATTAGTTTGTGGTGATGTGGGTTTTGGAAAGACAGAACTTGCAATTAGAGCAGCTTTTAAAGCAGTTAACGACAGCAAACAAGTAGCGGTATTAGTTCCTACAACAATTTTAGCACTTCAGCACTACCATACTTTTAAAGAAAGACTTGCAGATATGCCTGTAAACATAGCCTATGTAAGCAGATTAAAATCAAGCAAAGAGATAAAACAAAGTTTACAAAAATTAGAAGAAGGCAAACTTGACATAATTATAGGCACTCACAGATTGTTAAATAAAGATGTGATTTTCAAAGACTTAGGCTTGTTAATAATTGACGAAGAACAAAAGTTTGGTGTGTCTATGAAAGAAAAATTGAAAAATCTTAAAATAAATGTTGACACTCTAACTCTTACAGCAACGCCAATACCACGAACTTTGCAATTTTCTTTAATGGGTGCCAGAGATTTATCTGTAATCAACACGCCACCACCAAACAGACAACCGATAATTACTGAGCTTCATTCATTTAACAACAAAATTATTCAAGATGCTATTTATTACGAAGTTGGAAGAAATGGTCAAGTTTTCTTTATAAATAATAGAATTCAAAATATTTTTGAAATAGAAACTTTGGTCAACAAACTTTGTCCTGAAGTAAAAACTGTTGTAGCACATGGACAAATGGAAAGTCAGAAGTTAGAGAAAATTATTTTGGAATTTATGCGTGGCGATTATGATGTGTTAATTAGTACAACAATTATTGAAAATGGAGTTGATATTCCAAATGCAAATACAATAATTATTAACAATGCTAACAACTTTGGTTTGAGCGACTTACACCAGCTCAGAGGAAGGGTTGGTAGAAGTAATAGAAAGGCTTTTTGTTATTTGCTTTCTCCCCCATTGTCTGTGCTTACTCCCGAAGCTCGCAGGCGTTTAAAAGCGATAGAAGAATACAGCGAATTAGGCTCAGGAATGAATATAGCTTTACAAGATTTAGATATTCGTGGTGCTGGCAATATTCTTGGAGCAGAACAATCTGGATTTATTGCTGATGTTGGTTTTGAAACTTATAACAAAATACTTAACGAAGCTCTACGAGAATTAAAAGAAGGAAAATTTGACGACACATTTTCAGATAATGAACAAAACGAAGAAGATGAAGATTTAATTTCAGTAGATTACGATTGTCAAATTGAAACAGATATGGACATCTTAATCCCTGACTATTACGTAAGTTCAACATCTGAAAGAATTAAATTATACAAAGAGTTAGACGAAATTAAAGATGAAAATTCATTAAGTATTTTTAAAATAAATTTAGAAGATAGATTTGGCAAAATTCCTAAAGAAACAGAAAGAATTTTTGAATTAATTAAACTTAAATGGCTCGCAATAAAAATAGGATTTCAAAAAATTGTTATTAGAAACAATACTTTATTAGCTTATTTCCCAAGCAATCAGCAGTCTAACTATTATTCTTCGCCAAAATTTGCCAAAGTTTTAAATTATGTTCAACATAATCCTCAAAATTTACAAATTAAAGAAATTAACGAAAAACTAAGTTTAAAAGTTTTAAAAGTTCACAAATTAGAAGACATTGCTAATGTTTTGAATGGAATACTATTAGCAGTTGAAAATAATTCTTAATTCTAAATTACTTTAATTTTTCACACAACGTACAGCCCCACCTAGAGTTTTAGAACTTGCTTGAACATTAATATTTCCATAATCATAAAACATGAAAACACATTTTGCATCATCGGCATCTGTTCCTTTTGTAGTAGTCCACCAACAACCGTGCTTTCCAAGGTCAAAGAAATTATCACCATAATTAGAACGCATACCACCAGCGAGAGCTGTAAAGCCAGTTTCGTTTGTAGCTCCTTTGTTTGGTGTTTTCCAATGTTCTGTGCCAGTTTCTTTAAGTTTGCCACCAGCAACAACTTCTCCACCTAAAAAGTCTGTTAATTCTGTCCATTCTGCTTCGCTTGGCACATGCCAACCTTCTGGACAAACACCACGCACTCCACTAGGATTATTATTGCTGTTCATTGCTCCACCCATTACTGCTGACCAGTTATATAATACGCCGTAAGTAGCATAATTTTCTGTTGCTTTAGCATCTGAAATATTTGTGCCATTATAGCCATAAACGTAATAATATGGATAAGTGACTGAGCCTGTTTCATAACCAACTACGCTTGGCAAATACTTTAAATTTTCTGCCATCCAAATTTGATTACCTATTTGTATAGTTTTATAAACATTGCCATCGCGTGGATCTGTGAAAGTGCTAAATCCGCTAGTTTTGAAAGAAATAACATTACCATAACCTGTGCCTACACTATTTGTTGCATAAGCTCTCACATAGTAAGTTGTGTTTGCTTCCAAACCTGTAATACTACTTTCAAAGCCAAATGCGCCAAGAGTATCAATAGTTTTATTATCTGCTATAGTTGGATTATCGTTTGTACTCCAACAAATACCGCAATCTATTATACCCATACCACCGTCATCTTCAACATATCCTCCTGATATGGCTGAAGACATTGTAACATTTGTTATTTCTGTAGTAGATACAGTAGGAACTTCTTCTTTTATGCAACCAAGTGCAAATACTAAAAATAATCCAATTACTAATAATGACAATTGAATAAAGATGTTTTTGTTTTTCATTTTATAAAAATTTAATTGTTAATACATTTTTAAGTTTCACAAATAAGATTTAATAAGTTTCAATTTGCTTTCCATATCCAAATTCCCGTCTATCCAAATTATTTCGCTTCCTTCTTTTTCCATTTTTCTAAACCAAGTCATTTGTCGCTTCGAAAATTGATGAATAGCAGTATTTAATTGAGTAAAAAGTTCATCATAAGTAATATCGCCCTTCAAATACCAAGACAAAAACTTATATTCTAATCCGTAATATTCCAAATCTTGATGAGAAATTCCGGCTTCTAACATAGCTTGGGCTTCTTCTATCATTCCATTCTCTAAGCGAAATTTAAGTCTTTCTGTAATTCTTGCTCTCCTTTGCTCACGTTCGAAATAAATTCCAAAAATTATTGGTTTAATTTCTGGGTAATTATCGCCTACAAAACTATTTCTTGAATAATATTCTGCTATTTCTATTGCTCGTATAGCTCGTTTTGTGGTATCGAGGTCGCTATTATTATGTAAATCTTTGTATTTTCGTAAAATCACTTCAAGTTCTTGAATAGATTTGCTTTTTAATTCTGCTCGTAATTTTTCGTTTACAGGAACTTTTACTAATTCATAATTATTTATAACTGCATTTATATATAAACCTGTTCCTCCACATAATATTGGGACTATTCCCCTTTCCCTCAAACTTGAATAAACCTTAAAGAAATCTCTTTTATACTCATAAACATTGTATTTATAGCCAGGTTCGCAAATATCTATTAAATGATAAGGAATTTTTACTCCATTAACTTCATAATCTTCCAAATCTTTACCTGTGCCAATATTCATTGTTTTATAAACTTGCCTACTATCAGCACTAATAATTTCGGTTTTTAAATCATATGCCAAATGTGCTGCTACAGAAGTTTTACTCCCCGCAGTTGCACCTGTAATAACAATTAAATTATAGTCTTTTAGCAATTTAAAATGATTTAAAGTTTAAGACAAAGATATAATTTTTTAGTTAGAAAATGTTTGTTACATAAATTTTATTATCAACAATAAAATTTCAAATCTACTTCTCCTTAAATAAAGACAATCTAACTTCTAACAAATCAATATATTTCATCTGATTTTCTGTCGAAAGAAAAGAGTTACTTATCTCCTGTTTCATTATGTTTTCTGCTTTGATAAATCTATCAAAAGTATTTGAAATCTGTTTTTCAGTTAATTGAAGTTTCAATCCTAAATTTACAAAATCTGATTTCGTGAGTTTTCTTTTCTTTCCGTTTATAGTTAATGCAAATTCTTCATTATCTTCAGGAAGGTGTAGGTTTACATTCAGCAAATCGTATGCAGGCGACAAATTCCATTCTTCATTTTTTAGAATCATTGAAAAGTTTTTCAAGTGCATGTCATTATTTCCTGTAAGGTAGCTAAAAACAACTATTTCAAAAAGTCTTAACAAATCCAAAACTGTATTTGCAGAATGTTTTGCTAAGGCTCTTCCTATCTTTTCTACAGAGCTTTTATATTTATCAAAAGCTTCTAAAATCTGAAACATATCTAACATGTGTATTTTCTGACCTGTTTGAGTGCGGTCAATACGTTTGGTTATATATGAAAGTTCGCCAGATTTTAGCCTAATTAGCGATGAAGGAACTACAGAAATCCCGCAAAGTTCAGCCATTCTCATGCTTAGATGCTCATTTTCAGGCATTTGAGGATAAACTTTATTTTGAGGTTTTAAAATATAATTTCCACCCATAGCTCCTAACACTGTTAATCGTCCATTAGTTTCATCTTTTAAAACATCTTTAATAAAACTTAGAGAAAGCTTTGGCTGAACTCCAGGAACAGTTATTGAATTTTCTACTACTTGTCTTGCTAATTCTGCCATTTCGTCTATGGTGTAATTCAAGGCAGGCGGTTTGGGACTACCAAAAAAACTAAGACTACAAGAAGTATGAAAATCTCCTTCTGTATTCAAGTCCTTATAGCAATATAAACATTTGTTACTCATCTTTTTCGTTTATTAGTGGAATTACACTTACAGCACCAATGCAGTTTTTACAACATGCTAAAAGCAAGCCCATGCGGTCGTTTCGATTTAATTTCCAACTTTCGTAAGCGATTTCTAAAAGCCAACCTTCAGGTATTAAACCTTCAAAAAAAGGAAATAAACGATTGTCACGATACACTTTATCCGAAACAGGCATAGAAAAACTTATTGCTTGATTAGGAAATTGTTTGATGTATTCCTTATCGTATGCAAATAAATATTCTCCATCATCAGTTTCTGTAAGAATACCTGCAAAATCATCATTATAAAATACTTTTCCTTGTCTCATAACTCAATTTCCTTATGTTTAACAGGTGCTAACTTATGCCCAAACATCATCAATACCTGATTTACTTTTGCCATACTAAGATTTTCTTTGCCTTGTTCAATTTTTCTAACAACGGTAAGTGCTACACCAGCTTTATCGGCAAATTCTTGCTGTGTAAGCTCGGCTTCTTTACGCTTTGTTTTAACAAATGTGGCTAAACTTAATACCATAATTATATGTTTTTGCAGTTATTTTGTTGCAAAGATATAAAATTATATTCAATTGCATATAATTTTGTGAAAATTAAATGATTTATATGCAAAAAGATATACTATGTCGCTCGCTCCCAACACCCATGTCGCTCGCTCGGATTTGCAATCCGAGTGTTATACAACTCTTCCGCTCGCTCCTTACCACAATGAAGCTCGCTCGGATTTGCAATCCGAGTGTTACTAAATATTTTTCGTAATCTAAATGTTGCAAATAATTAATTATTTCTATATTTTTATAAAAAAATCTTAATGAGCGACAGATATAAAATATTTGATCAAAATGCTGTTTATTTCACGACATTAACGATTGTTAATTGGATAGAAGTTTTTACAAGTAAAGAACAAAAACATATGATTGTTGATGCATTAAAATACTGTCAAAAAGAAAAAGGTTTAGAAATTTATGGTTGGTGTTTAATGCCAAGCCATTTACATTTAATTTGTAGTGTTTCATCAGAAATAGGAATGTCGGGGTTCTTGCGTGATTTTAAGAAATTTACATCAAAAGAAATAGTTAAATTGATTAATGAAACGACAGAAAATCGCAAAGAATGGATTTTAGAACAATTCAAGAGAGCATGTAAACACTTAAAACGTGATCAAAAATATAAAGTCTGGCAAGACAGTAATCAAACAAAAATAATTTTCTCAACTAACTTTTTTTATCAGAAACTAAAATACATTCATGATAATCCTGTAGAAGATATGTTGGTTACTAATCCAGAAGATTATATGTTTAGCTCTGCT
>DHVB01000037.1:34642-34787 GCA_002412425.1 Bacteroidales bacterium UBA5219
AATTAGTTACAGTAAAATAAAAAATAGCATATCCAAGCACTCGGATTACAAATCCGAGCGAGCGGATGAAGATTATATGTTTAGCTCTGCTCGAAATTATGCTGATTTAGATTATTTATTGGAAGTAATTGTGGAACCACAACAA
>DHVB01000037.1:35013-39100 GCA_002412425.1 Bacteroidales bacterium UBA5219
GTGGAACCACAACAATTAGTTACAATAAAATAAAAAAATAGCATATCCAAGCACTCGGATTGCAAATCCGAGCGAGCAATGAAGTAGTACCCGCACTTATTGCAACCAAACCATAACAAACAAGCATAAGAAAAATAAACCTCATTTCTTCTTAAAAATACTAAAAAATAAATTATTTTTGTAAATTCTTTAAAAACAATGAAAAGTCAAGATTTAATAAAGAGAATAGTTAGGATTTTGCTAAACCCTATTGCAGGCTGGGATATTCACAAGCCCGAAGATGGAGAATTTAGCTTTAAAACTATAAAAAAACCTATTTTTGTAGTTACACTAATAATTTTATTTTTAGCAAGACTTGTTGGCAAAACAATTTCCGAATTAGCAACAACAGATTTTATTTATATTTTAGGCTTTTCTGTGTCAATGCTGATTGTTGACTTCCTTTATTTCTTTCTTTTAATTTTCATATTAAACTATCTTACTCCATTTTACAATATTAAAGCAGGAAAAGCTAAAATCGCCTTTTTAATTTACACATGTTTATTGCCTTTTTATTTTTGCATTATTGTCTATAACCTTTTTCCTGCCCTTTATTTTTTAAACGTAATAATAGTTTATTCGTTATTTTTATTTTATTGGGGACTAAAGAATTATTTAAAAGTTCAAAGTAAAGATGCTTTGATTATTTTTATAACATTTTCGTTGATAATGTTAGGTTCTTACTTGATTTTAAACTTTCTTTTTGTTCGTCCGTTTTTTGATTTTACATTTTAAATTATGAGTACAAAAGTTTCTATATATAAAAATAAAAAAGCCTATTATCAATACGAATTTATTGAGAAATATGTTGCTGGAATTGTGCTGTTAGGAACGGAAATAAAATCTATTCGTGATGGCAAAATTAACTTTGCAGATTCTTACTGTGTTTTTCGTAATGGCGAATTATGGGCAACAGGAATTCATATTGCTGAATATTTTTTAGGAACTTGCAATAACCACGACCCACGCAGAGATAGAAAACTTTTGCTAAACAGACGGGAATTAAATAAATTACAAAGAAAAGTTAGCGAAAAAGGTCTTACTATTATTCCTGTTTGCATGATTTTAAACGAAAAAGGAATTGCTAAATTAGAAATTGCATTAGCACGTGGAAAAAAACTACACGACAAACGCGAAGATTTAAAAACTAAAGATTCAAAACGAGATATAGAACGCTACAGTAAATTTTAAACATGCTTACTTACATTATCATATTTTCAATTTTATCTTACTTAATAGGCTCATTTAGTTCTGCTGTTTGGTTTGGACGCTGGTTTTGGAATACAGACGTAAGAGAATTTGGAAGTAAAAATGCAGGTGCTACAAATACTTTTAGAGTTTTAGGGGCAAAAGCAGGACTTATTGTTTTTGTTTTTGATGTTTTAAAAAGTTTCGCTGCAATTCAACTTGTTCGCCTTGTGCCAGAACTACAACAAAATAGCGAACTTTATATTCAAATCAAGATTCTTTTTGGTGCATGTGCTATAATTGGACATATTTTTCCAGTATTTTCACAATTTAGAGGCGGAAAAGGTGTCGCATCTATGTTAGGATTTATTATTGCAATTCATCCATTAGCCGCAGGAATTACTTTTGGAGTGTTTTTAATAGTATTTCTAATTAGCAGAATTGTTTCTCTTTCATCAATTTCGGCAGCATTGGCTTTTCCTTTCATAATTTATTTTCTCGAAAAAGGAAATTCATTGACTTTAACTATTTTTTCTATAATAGCTACTTGCTTAATTATTTTAACTCATTTAAAAAATATTAAAAGATTGTTAAAAGGCGAAGAGAAGCCTATAAGTTTCTCTAAAAAATCTTAGCTTTGCGAAAAAATGAGTAAAAATTATGAAAACTATTTATTATTATTTAGCGACTTTTATCACTTTAGTAAGTGTAATTTCATGTA
Organism: Bacteroidales bacterium UBA5219; assembly: GCA_002412425.1. Classification (GTDB taxonomy): domain Bacteria; phylum Bacteroidota; class Bacteroidia; order Bacteroidales; family ML635J-15; genus Bact-19. The sequence goes on from DHVB01000037.1 coordinate 36,962, forward strand.
ATTCGGGAAATAAAGAAATGAAAACAGAAAAACAAACACCAAAAGCAATCGACCTCGCTGATTTAGATATCACAATCAGTCCTACAGAAGATTTTTACCAATATGCAACTGGCGGTTGGCAAAAAAACAACCCACTACCAGACGAAGAATCAAGATTTGGTTCTTTCGACCTATTGGCTAAAGAAACTAACCAAAAAGTTAATGATATAATTGTTAATTTAACAAAGCAAGAAAATGCAGAAAATAGCATTGAATGGAAAATTGCAACTTTCTACAACTTGGGAATGGACAGTGTTAAATTAGATAAAGATGGAATTAAGCCTATTGAAGAATATTTGAAAAAAATTGATGTAATTTCAAGCAAAGACGATGTTTTGAAAACTATTGCTGAATTTCATAGATTAGGAATTTCAAGCTCTTTTGCAATTTTTGGCTCGGCTGATAGAGAAAACAGTAAAATGGAAATTGCTTATTTATATCAAGGTGGTTTGGGTTTGCCAAATAGAGATTACTACACTGCCGATGATGCAAGGTCTATTGAAATTAGAGAAGAATATAAAAAGCATATCGACAAGATGTTTGATTTATTCAAAATAAACAATACTAAATCAGAAGCTATATCAAAAATAATATTTGATTTTGAATATAAACTTGCTGACAATTCTATGACTAACTTGGAATTAAGAGACCCTTATGCAACAACTAACAGAATGAGCCAAAGCGAGTTAAATGAAATTTCTCCAGATTTTAATTTTGAAACATATTTTTCTTATATAAAACTTCCACAACAAGAAGTGGTTAATGTTAGTCAACCTAAGTTTTTCAAAGAGTTTAACAATGTTTTCAAAAACACAGATATTGAAACTTGGAAATTATATTTAAAATGGAATTTAATTAGAACTTCATCTCAATATTTAAGCACAGAAATTGCTGATGCTTCTTGGGAATTTTATGGTAAATTTTTAACAGGTGCTTTAGTTCAACAACCACGTTGGCGTAAAGTTGTAAATAGGACTAACTCAAGCATGGGCGAAGCTGTTGGACAAATTTTTGTAAGAGAATATTTTCCACCAGAAGCAAAACAAAGAATGGAAGTTTTGGTAGAAAATTTAAGAGCTGCTTTTGCTAAAAGAATTGAAAAACTCGACTGGATGAGCGATGTTACAAAAGTACAAGCTAAAGAAAAATTAGCAGCAATAAATGTAAAAATTGGTTATCCAAACAAATGGCGTGATTATTCAAGTTTAAAAATTAAAAACGACTATTACTATGCTAACATCTTGCGTGCCAATGAGTTTGACTTTGATGACATGCTTTCAAAAATTGGAAAACCTGTTGATAAAGAACAATGGTTTATGAATCCTCAAACTGTAAATGCTTATTACAGTGCAAGCATGAACGAAATATGTTTCCCTGCAGGAATTTTGCAAGCTCCATTCTTCTATTTAGATGCTGATGATGCTGTTAATTATGGTGCTATAGGCGTAGTCATAGGACACGAAATGACTCACGGCTTTGATGATAAAGGAAGATCTTATGACAAAGATGGAAACCTAAAAGATTGGTGGACAGAAGAAGACGCTAAACGTTTTAACGAAAAATCTCAAGTTTTAGTTGAACGCTTTAATAATATCGATGTTTTACCAGACTTAAAAGCTGACGGCAAATTATCTTTAGGTGAAAATATTGCAGACTACGGCGGATTAAAAATCTCTTATGATGCTCTTACAATTGCTTTAGGTAATGAAACTCCTGAAAAAATAGACGGCTTTACAGCTCAACAAAGATTTTTCCTTTCTTATGCAAAAATTTGGGGACAAAATATCAGAGATACAGAAATCCGCAGAAGAACAAAAGAAGATGTACACTCACTTGGTCAATGGCGTGTAAACGGACAAGTACCAGGAATTAAAGAATTTCATGATGCTTTCAACGTAAAACCAGGCGACAAAATGTATCTACCTCCTGAAAAATGGGCAACTATATGGTAAAACTCAGTTAAAAGTTAAAAGTTGAACCGAGCTTGCGAGCTCACCGAAGGTAAAGTTAAAAGAGGCTGACGCGTCTATTGTTTGAACCACAAAAGACACAAAAGGACACAAAAGGGACAATCAGTTATACCAAGTTGCGTTCTATTAT
>DHVB01000007.1 GCA_002412425.1 Bacteroidales bacterium UBA5219
AACAATCAGCATGTTAATAAAATTGGGGGGATAAGGTTTTTAGACAGTCTGGCGGTTGCAGCTAGGTGGAGTGCGGCAGAAATAGCTATTTCCCTGTCATACTCGTAATGAGCCAAGCCGTAGCGTAATTTTTTATTTAGTTAAATTTCAAGCGTAAAGATAATTCTTTTTCACAAATCTAAATCGGCTTGGCGGGTTTTAGTAGGAGTAACGCCCTTCCAAGTACCCACGATTGCCGCATTACATATAGGTGCTGTTACCGCCTGGTGTTCTTTTCTTCAAGGCTAGTAAACCATTGTCGTTATTCAGTTTCCGTGTCATTGTCACAAACTACTTTTCTTGTCTGTGTCGGTTTGTGTGTTGGCGTTTTTTATTTTTTTAAGTGTCGGCAAATTTTTTAAAACAATTTTTCTCAGTGCGTTGGCTTTGCAAGCTCTTTGACAAAGCTTTGGTCAAAGCGTTGGCTCGTGTGGCTTTGGCAATGTGCTTGCAAATGCGTTGGCTTATTGCAAAGCTAGTTATATTTACTTTTTCAAAATCTTTTTCTTAAAAATGTTCGTATATTTGCTTTCTATTTATTTCAGAACAAATTGAAAACGAACTGAATTTATTTACTTTAAAACAATAATAATTATGAGCATGAACAAACCAGAATTAGTTACTTGGATGGCTAAGAGAGGCAACATTAGCAAAACTGAAGCTAAAAACGCATTAGAATTAACCATAGGAGCAATAAGCGAAGCTTTAAAATCAGGTGAAAGTATTACTCTTATAGGTTTCGGCACTTTTAACCTGAATTATTCATAAAAATAAAATAAAATAGGGGTAAAAATTGTTTATCTCATTGATATTCAATATCTTAGAGGTGCTAAAAAACCAAAAAATACCCCTATGAACAAAAGTACAAAAATAATTGATAGAAATGTTAAAAAATCTAAAAAAAATCAAATTACAACACTTTTTAATTTATCAGATTTTAACAAGAAGAAAGTAGAAGTTCGCTTTAATAGAGAAATGGTATCTAATGATGGAGGCTTGTTATTACTGAGGGAAATAGAGAATCAAATAGGGTTAATAAAAAACATGGCCTCTTGCATATTAGACACACGTCATCAAAGTTACGTTGATCATAGTATAGAATCATTACTTAGTCAGAGAATTATGCAGATAGCAGCCGGATACGAAGATGCTAATGATTGCAATACACTACGTAATGATGGTGTATTAAAAGTATGTGCTCAACAAGAATCTGCGCTGGCAAGTCAACCTACAATGAGCCGTTTCGAAAATCAATTGTCGAAAAAAGAATTGTATAATATTGCCAAAGTTTTTATAGACAACTTTATAGCTTCATATCTTGTTCAACCCGAAGTAATAATTCTTGACTGTGATGATACAGATGCAATATTATATGGTCAACAAGAATTGGGTTTATTTAATTCTTACTATGACGATTATTGTTACATGCCTTTGCATATTTACGAAGGTCTCTCTGGAAAACTAATTGCAACTATTCTAAAACCAGGTCGCAGGAGCAAAAGTGCGAATGTGTTTGCAATACTAAAAAGAATAATCCAATATTTACGAAAACATTGGCCAGATACGATCATAATGCTTAGAGGCGATAGTCATTTTTGCTCTCAGGAATTTATGGACTGGAGTTTAAACAAGAAAAATATTGAATTTTTAACCGGTATTGCAGGGAATTCTGTATTGAAGAAATGCGCTCAAATTACAATTGACAGTGCTGAAAGAGAATATAAAGCTACAGGTAAACCTGTGAAAAGGTATCATTCTTTTGAATACAAAGCCGGAACATGGAAACAGAATCAACGGGTAATTGTAAAAGTGGAGGTAACCAATTTGGGTACGAATGTTCGTTATATTGCCTCAAGCATAAGGTGTATTCGGGCAAAAGTCTTGTATGAAAATGCTTACTGTGCCCGTGGTGCTGCAGAACTTCGTATTAAAGATCACAAAACATACTTGCTTTCTGATAGAATGTCTTGCAGTAGTTTTTTTGCAAATCAGCTCCGCTTATTTATGCACTCTGCCGCTTATGTGTTGATACATACCTTGCAGAAAGAAGTTCTCAAAGGAACAGCATTTGTTAATGCAACAATGAAAACAATACAGTTGAAAATCATTAAAGTTGCTACTCATGTTAAAATCTTAAAATCAAAAGTTTTAATCGAACTTCCAGTAGAATTTTATAGTAAATGGCTTTATGAAAAAATGTTATTGATGTTTAATCAATTACGAACATGACCAAAACACTTCCTTTCGTCCGTTCTTTAACAAGCTGAATATTAAACACATACAAAGTTAACAAACCAAATTCCAAAGATTGAATGGGGAAATTATATCTTTTTGTGTAGATATTGAATCAGAAACCCAAAAATTCAGATTACCTTTTTTAAAAATAAAAAATAATCACACATGCTATAGCCTAAAATTTTAGTAATTTTGGTCAAGAATAAAGGTTTATGAATTATTCAGGCTAAAATTGTCGATATTGCTGAACGTACTGGAAGAAACCCACAAACTGGTGAAAAAATTCAAATAAAAGCAAAAAAAGTGGTGAAATTTAAACCGGGTAATGATTTATCTGGTCAAGTAAAGTAATGATGTGTAACACTTTTTTAAAAGCTCTGGAAATGGGGCTTTTTTTTATGTATATTTAATTTCAAAATGCAAAGCTAAAAGTCAAGGGTGGGCGGAAAGTTTGGCTCTTTGACTTTTGCGAAGTTTTGGCTCGTGTGTCGGGCAAAAGGCAATGTGCCAAATGTGGGTCGGCAAAATCTAAAAGTTTATTTTCTTTTTCGCTGATACCCCAGAAACTAAATACTGTTTTCCAAGCTCTTTGACAAAGCTATGGTTTGAGCGATGGCTCGTGGGGCTTTGGCAATGTGCTTGCAAATGTATCAGACTTATACTGTATTGCTATAGAACACCTGAAACAATATTATTTTTATCATTATCAGAAGAAACCTGAACTGGTTTCATTCTAATTACCGTATCATTTACAATTTCACCCAATATTAAAGTATTTCGTGTAAAATAAGCATCTTCATTGTGCTCTTCATTTTCATTACAATAAGTTGAATTCTATTTAAATGCACAAAGTAATCCTTTTTGCAATTTAAAGATTCTATCTACTACAAGTTTATTAAAAAAAATAATATGCATTTCTTCTTTTACCCGAAGTAAACACTAAATGATAATGAAATTAATCTTTGATTTGCCTTATCGCAATTTTTATTTATTAAAAAAATATAAAATTCTGTTCTTACTTGTTGATTAGCCTTGTATCTATATTTTGTGTCAAAATAATAGTAGTTCACAGAATAGGATTGTGGTAAGACAAACCTATTGTATTCAGGATATGTCCAACCTCCGCTTGATTTGATCTGTATCTCCAGAGTGTCTGCTGAATTATTATAAAATACCTGACGAACAACCTTTGTTTCTTCGACAGAGGTTGCATGAATCGGGTCCATTATTATAACAGTGTCTTTCGTAAACTCGCCTAATACAAGTGTGTCTATAGTAATACAACTACTATTATTGAATTTCCCGGATTTGAATACATTATTATTTATTTGAACTGTATTAAAACATGAATAAAATGGGAGTAATGCCAATGCATAAACAAGAATAATTAAGTGTGTCTTCATAAATTATTAGTTTTAGATATAATGACTGCTAAAGCAATACTGGCATAAGCTCTTTGAGACTGATAAAGATGGTCAACCAAATCTTGATTATTTCGAATAATACTCATACCTGAAAGATTTGTTTTATTCCATGTTTCTTTTGTATATTCTTAAGGCATATGATTATCGGCACTACAAATCGCTACAGTAAATAAATAATTCATCTTATTGTGCCAATTAGTTTTACAACTTTATAAAAATCAGGCTCAGAATCTTTTTTAACAATAACGTAAGATATCGTCAAATTTTTATTAAACCCTCCCCGCCTGTTTTCTGAATTAAATTCAAAACTAACATAGGAGGACTCGTAAGAATTTAAATTCCAATACTGGCAATTCTTAAAATACAGTCCTCCATCACCAGTCGTTATCCGGGATATGCTTATAGGATATTCTGTATTATTTACAAGTAAGAAATAAAAACACCTAAGTTCCCCTTCGTTAAGTTCCAACATGTCATATTTTATATTTTCAGACTTGTCATCTAAAAATATTGTATCAGTAATTATTGCCGAATCGCCATATCGTGTTATACTATCGTTACTGTAACTTAGCTTTGAAACATTTCTTGTGTTACAAGAAAATAATATTATGATTAATAAAAATAAATAAATATTATTTTTCATATCACATTTGATTAATTGCATTAATGATTATTCCAAGAGAAATTGTAGCATATGCTCGTTGGCACTGAAAAATTCTATCAATCTCATATTCTTCTGCTACATTAATATTAAGACTCTTATTATTAATTTTATCCCAAATAACTTCTGTTTGTTCTTTAGAGATATGCGAATCTACTTCTTGTACACTACTCCCGTAATCAGACTTTAAAATAAAATCCAAAAAACAATCACTATTTACGGTAAATTCGTGAATTAATATAGACATTAGAGGTGGTAACTTATATGGTCCGAAAGAATTTTCTATTGCAACAGAGTCTGCATATCGAACATTAGCATCTAGTGTCCAACTATCATCCGAAATAAAAATAATTGTTTTATAATTACTTAAAGATTCAGATGTAAGTCCATTTATCCAATTTACTATTGGACAATTCTCAATACCTTTCGCTTTGACAAAATCCTTTAATTGTAATAGCTCATTTTTTATATCACTAAATTCCGGTTCAACCTTGTAGGTGACCCCTTCCCCACATTTACCAGTAAATTTACCAATAAGACTAGGATTAACCTCCCATACCGATTTATATCTTTCTTTAAGATATGGATTAGAATTAAACCAGCTTTGACTTAACGGGAGAACTAAAATTTCATCTGAACAATATACGTTCTTTATTTTGGGATTATAAACAGAAAAGATAGATTCTGTAAATCGTGCAATAGTGTCTGGCTTATTGTTTACATCTATTGCAAACAGATTAGATAACGCTATATGAGCATTTTTAATTTGTATTTCATTTAATACAGTAGATGAAAATGATTTTATCGAATTAATTAATAGCTTAAAAGAATTTAAGCTCTCCACTGATTGATAAATACTGCACGCATTGATATAAGCGGATATTCTTTTTAAAAGGTGAATAATATCATTATTAAAAGTTTTACCCGAATATTTCGATATAAAGTCATTTGAATTTGTTAAATCTTTCTCTGGGAAATCTCCAAATTGATATTGCCCATTCCACCAATATAAGCATGGGGTTAGCAGGCTTTCTTCCGACTTAGGTTTAAGCCTTATAAGTTTAGCCCCAGGCGGAGGAATATTAAAAGATTTTAGATTATTATCATTACCAGACACTTCACTATTGATTGAGTCTCCTAACCATACAACAACCCTGTTCTCGTTAAACTCCATCGGGTTTTTGAAAATTTCGGTTATTTGTTCTTGCAGTATAAATGATTGTTTTGATGCTGGAATTAATTTTCTCTCTGATAATGATAAATAAAAAGGAGAAATTAAATTATTATCTGTGTTTAATAAGTAAACAATTTGAGGGGAAAAGCCAATTTCATTATGAACTTTATACATTTCATCTTTGCTAATATGACTAAAAGGAAGCAAATTGTATTTTACACCGGAAACGATACCATTTGCACTAATTGTTATGCTTATGCCTCTATCTAACAAATTACAGTGTTCCGTTTTACCAGATGAAACATTTTTAAACGCAGAAATCTCTATTTTATAAAATATGTCCCATGATTGCAGGATTTTACGTGATTTATAAACAATATACACAGGTGTTACAGATATTGGCTGCATATAATGTATTGGGAAAAACACTATTCCTGCATTTTGTTCATAACTAGTGATGGATTCTTGAAGTTGTTTATTTTTCTGTATGAAAAATTCATTTAAATATTTCAGAATTTGGCTCCGGTTTTTCAGGACAATAGGACATAGAGTTTTTTTCTCATCAGGCTTATTGTAATACGTGAATCCTCCGGATGATAAGAAAGAAATACATTTTTTCGTGTTGTCATTATTCGTATTAAAGAGCACTTTAGAAATAAAATACATATTCGACATGATAAAATCCTGCGAATAAGTTCGTATTAATGTTATTTGTGGCAAAGTCTTTTCCATAACTTTTTTACTCTAAATACTACCAGGTAAATCATTAGGAATTTCATCAGTTAACATAACAAGATTTGTAGGAATTCTGGTTTCCCATGATGCTCCTACAGGAATACCATCAATATTACTATCTGATTGTGCAATCTCATCTACAATTGATAAATATAATTCATCATCTAATGCAGGAAGAGCCTCACCCATCCATATTTCACCTGAATTTAAATAATGAAGAATTGCTTCTGTAAATTTAGGATTAACAGGAACTACAACTCTTGCATAACCCGCTTTTAAAAATTCTGAAAAAGAATAATCTGTATCACTTAGCTGGCGAATTGTTGACCATCTTTCTCTCTTACCCCAAAAATAAGGATAAAATAAGTAAGTCATGTTTTCCCATTCTATTGACTGCTCAAAGAACTTAACAAAGGTTCCTTCATTAATTGCTTCATTAAAATCTATTTCTGGTGTTCCATCAGTTGCTCTATGCATTGCATTAAATCCTTCGAAACGTTGTAGTGTAAGTAACTCAATTGCCCATCTTTTCAACTCGGTTTTCTCGGTTTTCCTGTTTACTAAAGAACTTTGCCCAGATATCGAGAATGATGCTTCGAGACTGGCAACCTGATTCTCATAATCAGATCTCATTGCATTGTAGGCATTTATAACAGCCCCATATGCTTCTTTTTGCCATTTTTCATATCCATTGGACGAAAGCTGACAAATTATTTCAACGTTAATAGCATATTCATCAAAATTACCTCTTATCGAGAATGGCACTACATCTGTTTCATTGTTGAGTGAAATTGTCCTTGCATGGCCATTAGATGTTGCATTTATAAAATGCCTGCCTATATATCCTTGGATATATCTACCACTTCCGCTCGAAAATGCAATCCTTAATTCGGCTATTTTTGCTTCGTACCCCACTGGAACAGTCAAATCATTGAATTCTTTATCGTACCAGTTTTTACCTGCAGGGGTATAGTCTAATGCATACGATTTTGACACAATAGCAAATTCAACTGGAGGAATAGGTATATCCTGAGTGTTATATAGTGCTGCCCATAAATGGTAATTACTCCTGTCTATATCCTTAAATGATTTAAGAGAATTTGTAATGCCGATGCCTAAGTATGTTTTAGGATCAATAGGTTTTTCCAGAGTCACGCCTTCTTTTTTTGAGAAGGCATTGCTGTATATGTGGTAAGCTGCTGGTTCCGGAATCAGGAATTCAAGCATAAGCCTCTTCCCCAGATTATACACCTGATTTTTATATACTTTATCTATCCAGTAATAAAAACCATTTATGTGGTTAGTTCCTGTTGAATTATCGATTTTGTGAAGGTTTGTAATTTCGACTTCGTTTATGTTTGTAACAGATCTTTTCTCCAACACTCTTTCCTGTATTCTCTGGGTTGCTCTCTGGGTTATTTCTTTTGCATTGTTTACTGCTGTTGATGTTGCTTCTGCGTTGGATGTGGATGTTGCATATCCTACATTTGCTGTTAGGCTTACAGGACCATAACCAGCACTTAACGACAGCCCTGCTTCTAATTGGGTTGATTGAGAAACCATCGAATTAATTTCTTTTGACAATTCAAATCTGTCGGAAGTTCTTAAATCTGTTTCTGTTTCTTCGGTGGTCTCAGTCTCAATATAATAATTATCTTCTTTTATTTTCAGATTTCTATGTGTCTTTTCTTTTGATTCTCCTAACAAGACATTTTCTATTTCAGCAATTTCAGTAGCTTCGTATCTTAACAACTCTTGTTTTATTATATTGTAATTTCCCATACCCAGAATCTGAACGTAAGTTTTGTTTGGGGTTTCTGAAATAAGTTTTTGTATTAGTTCGCAGTGACTCAGACTTTCCTGAGGCCTACACAAGATATCTTCATAAACGGAATTGTTAACGGCTATAAGTGTAGTGCCTATTAAAACCAAATGATCCGGTTTTACATATTGTGAAATACCCGAACTTGTCTCTGCAATTTGTGAATCAATAGCTGAAAGGGTATGAACTACATTTATATTTTCACCTAAAAAACCTAAAGTCTTTAACACATCTAAGGTCTCAGCGGATAATTGTTTGTAGTAATCGGGTAATAATTCTTCACTATTAACTTCTTTCGAATAGGCTTCAAATGCTTTATCTAAATCAATAATAACATCGTTTTTTAAATTGTTATCTCTTAATTTGTCTTCATTTATACTTTGCTTTAAAAAACTCTGAAAATTTTCTTTGGATGCTTTTGAATATTGTAATTTTTGATTTTGAAATTTAAATGCTTTTATTATTTCTTTTCTCGAAGTGTTTAAAGATTTTAAACTTTTAAGAAGGTCATCTAAAGCTGCAGATGGAGTAGATACTGGTAATTCAGGAATCTTAATCTCTTTTTTTGGCAATGGAAAAATGGCAGATGGATAGGTCAGATAGGACTTATCCCAAAAATTAAATATTTTCTCAGGGGTATCAAGTAGCCCTGTTTGAATTTTTTTCAACAGCCCTATTATTTTTACAGAATTTGTTAGGTCATTAGCCAGAGGTGTCTTTTTATTTAAGATAAAAACGGCTATTGAATTATCCCAAAATTTTGATTCGTGGGCAATTGCATTGAAAATGTTTGGATCTGGATTGAGAAAATATACGGAGTCTTTATTACTTAATGTCTCAAGAATAATATCATATTGTGGAAAAAGCATCAATAATTTGCTTTTCTTTGATATGGAATCTGTATTCTGGTCTATATACGTTTGTGCAACTGTAATAAAACTTTCCAGAAAATCGCCATTTTCTTTAAGATCAATAAGATCTGAAATAAATTGACTTGGTACTAAAGAGTAATTTATAATATTGTTAGTTGAAATATCATTCGATATTTTAAGAACGTCACTTACAATAAGATGTGGATAAAACATGTGTTGTGCATTCATGATAAAATTATTTAAAAATTTTAATTTTGGACTTTACGATTTAAAACGGTAAGTTATAATATTTATTGTGTATCTGAACAGATAAATAATTCAGTATAACTTTCAATTATTGGTGGCTTCCCAATTTGTGTTTAAATTTTCCTGTAATGTATAATAGGACACAAATAAATCACTATCTCGTGTAACCAAGATCGTATCATGTTTTTATTCTATTTTTATAGCGCTATATAGCTTCGAGATCACACCTATTTACAAATATATTGACTTAAAAACGTATTTATTGAACTTAGGCAGGGAAACGATTTATCTGGGCAAGTAAAATTAAGAAATGCAAGCGTGATTAAGTGGGCTCTGAAAACGGGGCTTTTTTTAAATTTTGTTAAAACTCAAGTTTCTGCTGAAAATTCAGATGTGTGTCAGCAAAATTGCACTCTTTGACAAAGCTTTGGTTTCGGCGTTGGCTTGTGTGGCTTTGGCAATGTGTGCAATGTGGGTCGGCAATTGTTTTAAAAAATGTGCGGTGGGCAAAAAATAAAAAACATCGGGTCGGCTTGAGTGTCGGCTCTCTTTTCTTGTCAATATTTCGTTTTTCTGTCCTTTCACAATGGTTTACTTTTCAATTTATCGTTGTCTCTGTCTTTTTTCTACACTTGGCGGTAACGTCCGGCAAATTGGCGATGGAGCCGACTTTTAGCACAAATGTTGAATAGAATTACTACTTTTCAACCTTGCACAAAAGTTCAATAGAAGCATTTCACCGGCTCTATTGCCAATTTGTTTGTTATGGGCAGGTTTTTTATCGCTTATTGTTATATATAATTTATCCAATTCCAAATTTAAGTTTTTCATTTTATTATTAAAAATCTACATCCAACCCGAAATGTTTTTTGATATAAGCTTTTGGAGTTATGGTTTCCAGCTCACTTTGGGGTATGGACGGGCATATTTTACGATGACATTTCATTGAACTTTGAAAATGTTGTATTTTCTTAAATTGGTCGGTTACATTTATGTTATAAAGAGGTCCGGTTTTACCTGCTGCTTTATCTCTGTAATAAGTAATCCATTGGTCTTTATAACTTGTCATCCAATATTTTACCTGCTCTGCATCTTTATTGTAAAGTTGTTGTTGATTACTACAATTTTGCACTTCCCACGAAGCATTGTTGTTATTAGAAGAATTAGGTGTTGAAATATTTGATTGTTTTGGCGTTCTTTGACTTTGAGAAATTTGATTATAAGCGTTTACTCCATCTGCTAAACCTTGCAGAACAGTTGCAGCAATATCCCAACCGCTTGCTTTTTTTTCTGTTTTAGGGGGCGATAAAAGTTTATTTTTATTGGTTTCGGCTAATTTATATCCTTGCGCTATTGCCTTATCATACCATTGAATTGCCATATTGATGTTTTGAGCAACACCTTGACCATAATGATAGGCAACTCCCATGAAGTTTTGGGCTTCAGGCAATCCTTCTTCTGCTATTGGAAGACATATTTCCACCGCTTTTACATAATTACCTTCTTTACTATACGCTAATCCTATATTATAACGTTCTCCAAGTTCATCTCTTTTCTTCTCGGCTAAGAATTTATTTAAAACATCTTTATTTTCTAAAAGAGTAATAGCTTCTTGTAAACTCTTCTCTTCTTTTGCTTCTTTATATCCTGATGCTACTGCTTTATTGAGCCAATAATCTGCTTGTTTTATGTCTTCATTTCTACGTAAATACTTACTTAATTCAAATTGGGAAGGAGCATGATTTAACGACGCGGCTTTTGTCAACCATTTAACGGCTGATTTTTCATATTCTCCAAATAGAGCATCTTTCCCATATAAATACATAGCTTCTACATTATCTAATTCTGCTGCTCTGTTATATACATCCATTGCTTTTGTATAATGTAAATCTAATTTGTCGTAGCATTTTCCGAGTTTGATTAATACCTTATCGTTTTCATCACAAATTTGCTTATACTGTTCTATTGCGTTTCTGAAATCATTTTGATTATAATATTTATCCCCTTGATTTTCAATATCATTTATAATCAAGAGTAGATCTTTTAAATTTTTTTGATAAAATTTATTATCATTCCACTCAATGCCTTTTCTATGCCATTTAAGAGCTAAACCATAATTTAAAGGAACGCCATACCCTCCAAAACGATAAATATGCCCAATCTTCATTGCTGCTATAGACTTATAATTATTCTTTTCAGTATTTTCAATGTATTTTAAATACCATTTTAAACTTTCAGTGTAATTTTTAGGAAAATTTTGTTCTTCAACCCCATAAAAATAGACACTACCTAAACTTTCCATAGCTTCAATGTCTCCTATTTCTGCTGCTGTTTCATACCATAGAATGGACTTCTTAATATCTTTGCTTGCACATTTTCCATATTCATAGCATTTTCCAATAGCTAGCATTGCATTACTATTCCCTTTTTTTGCCGATTTTTCATACCAATTAAAAGCTTCGTAAAGGTTTGTTTTGACACCGCGACCCGATTCATAGCATCGCCCAACAGATAACATTGCTTGGTCATACCCAGCTTTGGCGGATTGTTCGTACCATTTAAATGCTTCTTTGATATTTTTTCTTACGCCATCACCAAATTCATAACATTGACCTAAATAAAACATTGCGTAAGAGTTATTTTGTGTTATTGCTTTTTTATACCAGCTAATAGCTTCCTTATAATCTTGCTTAATGCCAATTCCCCAATGATAACAATAGCCAACAGCAAATTGGGCAATCGGGTCTTGATTATCTGCTTTAATTTGCCATTCTTTTGAATACTTTAATGTGTGAAAATCTATAGCATTGTTTTGAGCATAAAGAGTTTGACCAACTATTATTAGACAAATAAATAATAACTTTTTCATTCAGATTTAATTTTAAAAGATTAATAATTTACCACTCGCTTAAATTGTCTATTCCTATAAAACGAATTTCTTCCGCATAGAATGTTGTTTTCTTAGGTGCAATTGCCTTGTGTCTAATCTTGGGGGATGAAAAGAAGCCTTTATTTACTCCCATTACATCAAATAATGGCGTAAGTCCTTCTTCTGAAATAATTTTTGTTGCAATATTATTTTCAAATTTTGGAAACAGTTTGAGTTCGGCATCCGCAATGTCCAGATTCGGAATACCAATATTAGCATTGGCTTTTAACTCAATCTTTCCTCCCGCATTGCCCGAAATAATTATGGTAGCGCTTTGCGCCTTTATCAATTTGGTTATAACCAAAAATTTTCCGTTCCATTTTCCTTCTTCGTAGAGTTTGATAAGTGCATCACCGAGTGTTTCAGTATCTTCTATGGAAAGTGTCGTGGTATTATTCGCTTTGAATAATATAGCGTTTTCTCTTCCGAATTCGACTATAATTCCAGCATCGGCATTGGTAAGCGCACTGACTTGGGGCGGTACACTTCCCGCAAGTTTGGTTGTTAGAGCAACGCTGTTTTGGGAGTAATGCTCAAGCGGTGTTTTCGACTTGTCAGTTCTCACTTCGAAACTAATGCCATAGCGCTCTCCTGTAATATTCCCCTTTCTTTTGAATACTCCGTCCACAACTACTCCGTAATCTCCCAATTGTAACGGAGTCCCCGGATTCCAGGTCGCATGGTAGCCAAGGTTTTTCTTAATCTCTTTCGCGTACTGTTGATATATTGGTTTCATAACTATTTTCCCAGTTATATCCCATCGGGAGCGTCGGTTTTTATTGTATTAAGTGTATCGTTTCTTAAACTTGCCCATAACGTCAGTTTGTCT
>DHVB01000023.1 GCA_002412425.1 Bacteroidales bacterium UBA5219
CTTATGAGACACCGCCTTTTTTTTCAGTGTTAATTTATTATATTTGTACTTAATTTAAAATTTAAAAAACATAAATATTATGGCGAGAAAATTTAAAGAGAACTTATACCTACTTGATGTAGTTGATTGGAATAGAAGATTGTTTGATGCTTTAATTCCTCTTCCAGATGGAACAAGCTACAATGCTTATTTTATTGAAGCTAGCGAAAAAAATGTTTTAATAGATACTGCAGAACCTGAGTTGGCACATATATTTTTTGAAAAACTCGAAGGAATCAAAAAAATAGATTATGTAGTTTCTTTGCACTCAGAGCAAGACCATTCTGGACTGCTACCAGAAGTTTTGAAAAAATATCCAAATGCTAAACTTATATGTTCACCTAAAGCGAAACCTACTCTGAGCGATCATATGCCAATTGCTGAAGATAGATTTATTACAGTAGAAGATGGCGAAGAAATTTCTTTGGGAAACAAAACTTTGAAATTTATACATTTTCCTTGGGTGCATTGGCCCGAAACAATGTTGGCTTATTTAAAAGAAGATAAAGTTTTGTTTACTTGTGATTTTTTAGGTTCGCATTTAGCAACAACAGACATTTTTGTAAGTAACGAATGTGAGGTGTATGAAGCATCAAAAAGATATTTCGCGGAAATAATGTTGCCTTTTAGAAACATTATTAATAAAAACTTACCAAAACTTGATGAATACGATATTGAAATAGTTGCTCCTAGCCATGGACCAATGTATGATAATCCAAAATTTATAATTGATGCTTATAAAGAATGGTTATCTGATACTCCTAAAAATGTTGTGATTATACCTTATGTTTCTATGCACGGAAGCGTTGAGAAAATGGTAAATCATTTAGTTACTGCTTTAGAAAATCGTGGAATTAAAGCTTATAAAATTGATTTAACTGTAACCGATCTTGGAAAATTAGCAATAACTCTGGTTGACGCTGCAACTATTGTAATTGGAACGCCAACAGTTTTAGGCGAAGCTCATCCTATTGTTTCATACGCAACTATTTTAGCAAATGCACTAAAAGCAAAAGCAAAATATGTTTCTATACTTGCTTCTTATGCTTGGGGTGGAAGAGCAGTTGAAAAAATTGCAGGAATGATTCCAAATATAAAAGCTGAAGTTATTGAGCCTATTTATATAAAAGGCGCACCAACAGAAGCAGATTTAAAAGCGGTTGAAAATTTAGCCGAAGAAATCAGCATAAGACACAAAAAAGATAATTTGAGTTTGTAAAGTTTTTAAAGTAAAAAGTTTATAAAGTTGATTTTTATAACTTTTC
The DNA here is from genome assembly GCA_002412425.1 of Bacteroidales bacterium UBA5219. Taxonomy (GTDB): domain Bacteria; phylum Bacteroidota; class Bacteroidia; order Bacteroidales; family ML635J-15; genus Bact-19. The sequence continues at coordinate 1,305 of DHVB01000023.1, forward strand.
CTGTCTTCTGTACTTTTTTTGTAGCACTCGCTAACTCTTTGATAGTCAAGCGTAATTTATTGTTTTTGGGAGTTACAAAATTGAAACAGCATATCCATATTTATTTGTCCGTAAAACAACTAACTCTGCTTGCTCGGATTTTCCCACAACCTGCTCGCTCGGATTTGTAATCCGAGTGTAACATTACCAAGCACTCGGATTGCAAATCCGAGCGAGCGTCATGGCTGTTGGAGAGAGCATCAGGGGTGTTGGAGCGAGCAGGTGTGGCTTGTCCGTAGGACAACATGTGATTAACCGTAGGCGCAGCCTGCGGTAGATAGACCCTCAAAAGCCTTGCCCGCAAGGGCAACACAACAAAATCAGCTAAAAGTTTATAAAGTTAAGTTTTATAACTTTTGACTTTTATAAAATTCAGACAAATTTAATCCCAAACTAATGTGGTGTGACATGCCAGCCAAGTGATAAGAAGCTAAGGCATAAGAGATATTAAATTTTGAAAGTTTAATTCCTGCACCAAATGAAAGTCCAACAATTTTTGGGCTTGTTTCGATTCGCATTTCGCTTCGGCGGCGGTAATTATAACTTACTGCAAGATAAAAATTATTTGTAGGAACTATTTCAACGCCAATAACAAAATGTCTTATAAGCTCATCTCCAACTCTGCCAACACCATTCATAAATTTTGTTAATTTTTGACCAAAAGTCGTGTCGGCAAGGTTTTCGCTTGTATTTAACTCATAAGTATTGTCGAAAATACTTTTATAACGCAAATTCCATCTTGTTAAATTATGAGCAGTGATTGAAAATCTAAAAGGAGCATGTTTTAGCTTTTGTGTAACTCCAATTTGTATGTCGAAAGGTAAAGGTTCTTGATTGCCTTTAGTGTAAGGCTTTAGTTGAAATCCAGCATTTTTTATTACAAGTCCAGCCGAGAAAAGTTTTGCAGTGTCGAGATAAGATATTCCTGCGTCTAAAGCAATTCCTGACGAAAAGTATTGATAAAAATCTGAATAAATTGCTTTAAAACTTCCTCCATAACTAATTTTTGAGTTCAATTGGTTTGCGTAGCTTATGTTAAGTGCATATTCAGCTGCTGAAAAGTCTCCGTGAATATCTCCAAATTCATCAGCATAAAGAAAATTTCCATAATTTATATATTGCAAACCAGCAGCAAACATTCCAATATTTTTAAATTCACGTGCATATGAAGCATATCCAAAGTTTATATCGCTAATGTAGTTTATGTAATTTAGAGTAACTTTTTCATTCATATTAGGTTTTAGCAGTGCTGGATTACTTAGTACGAAAGAAATGTCATCATCATAGTGAGAAACATTAACTCCTCCTAAAGCTGCTGTTCTAACACCTGCGGGTAAATTTAAAAACTCATAAGTGTTTCTACCGCCCGATTGAGCAAATAAAAAACTTATCGTAAAAATTAAAAATATGCTTGTAGCAAGTTTTTTCATCAACAAGATTTTTTACAAAATAATATTATTATAAACGAATTTGCAAATTTATTATTGTTTAAGTTTTCATTAGAAATTTGTCGTTATTTAGTTTGTTGAAAATATTTGCTACTGCTGGACAAACTTCTGTGTTTTTTATGCAAATGTCTAAAATTCCTAAAATATTCTTTCTGTCTGTATGTGGATATTCTTTACATGCTTTTGGTCGATATTCATAAACTGAACAATAATTATCATCTTGTAAAAATGGACAAGGCATGGTCTTGAAAACATAATCGTTGTCTTCATCAATTCGCAAAAATTGTTCAGTAAATTTGGAAGGTTTAATTTTTAAATGTTTTGATAATCTAGCAATATCGCTATCAGTAAGCAAAGGACCTAAATTCCTGCAACAATTTGCACATTCTAAGCAATTAATTTTTTCAAACTCTTTTTTATGCCGAGAATGAAAATAATCATCTACTTTTTTCGGTTCTAAACTTATTAATTTTTTAATTAATTGGCTATAGTCCTTTGGCATTTCAGATTATTCAGTTTTAACAAGTTTTACCGATTGGTTTATACCTTCGCCATTAAAATTTAAAATATAAACTCCTTTGCTCAAGCCTGTCATATCATAAGAATAAATTTGGTCAGTTTGAGTTAGAATTTGCGTTTCGTAAACTATAGCTCCAGAAATATTCATTAATCTAAGATTGATTATTTTGTTTTTATATATAGTTTGTAATTTAAAAACAAGTTTGTCGTCAATAGGATTTACAACATTTGCATAAAATTGCGGATCTGTTGTTAACGAAATAGAACTATTTTGTTCGCCCATATAAAATTCTGCAACAACTGGTAGGTGGTCGCTCATTTCGTAAAGAGCTGTAATAACTTCTTGTGGCAAACTTGTGTTACTAGGACTTATTAAACTTTTATTAAATCTTAAACCATCTTGTCCAACTGCTTTGTAAGAATCGGTTTTGTATTTTATATTAGCATTTCCATCTTTTATTGAGCCTGCAATTAAAATAAAATCAAATCTATCATTCATGCCACCATAACTATGGCAGTCGTTGTCGTCTAAGTGAGTTGACTGAGTGTGATGTTCTCTAAAAGTGTAATTATTCCCCCATGCTCCAATTTGATTTATAGGATCATAAAATGTATATTGAATATCATTAGGGTTTATTAATTTTTGAAATGCTGTTTCGTTGCTGGTGTAAACATTAAAGTCGCCTGTAACAATAAAGTTTTCGTTGCTATTGCCAAGATTGCTAATTCTAGTCATTAAATAATCGACCATTTCGCCACGTTGACTTGCATCAGAGCTTGAGTTTCCAGCTTTTAAATGCAAAACAACAATGTTCATTAAAATATTTTCGCCATTTTCAATATATTTTAACTTATAAATATTGATGTCTCTAATGCCTGTTGCAACTACCTCATGTCCGATGTATTCAAATTTGTTTTTATCGTAAAATAATCCATTTGCTAAATAACTCGAACTACTAGTGTTTGTTGCTGCCCATTTTGTTTCTCCACCTACATTTAAACTATTTCCTAATATATAATTAATAGTATATGTAACGCTAGGGCTTGTTCCAAGTTCACATACAGCTAATAAGTCAGGTTCTTGGTTTTGTACAATTGTTTTTAAATATCCTGCTTTTGCTACATGAGAATTATTGGTTTGGTCACAATATGAAGTGTAATTATTAAAATTCAATAAATTATAATTCATTAATTTTATTGTGGTTTGGGAAAACGAATAAATACTAATTAATATAAATACAATAGGCAGTGCTTTTTTCATTTTATTTTGTGTGTTATAGTTTATTAATTAAAATTAATTTAAGATTTGTTTTTTATCTAACTCAATGATGTTTCCAAACTTTTCTAATTCTTGAAAATCAATTTTTTCTTTATTTCCAACTATTGTAATCAACATAGGGCGTTTTTGAATATTTGTTTCGTGAAAAATTAGAATATTTTTAAAATCTAAAGAATTAAAAATTTTAAACCTATCAATTCTTGGGTCTTCTTTATATCCTTGTAATAGCCATGATTCTACTGATTCGCTAAGTTCTCTCCAGCTTGGTTTGCTAGAATTTATTGATTGTAAAAGCGAAGATTTTATATTATCTATTCGTCCATCTTTTACAGGCATTTTGTGAATTAAGCTGTCCATAATATATATAGCATCAATGGTTTTGTCGGCTTGAGTTCCAACAAAAGCCTTTAAATATCCCTTTTCTTTTAAAGTTTCCCCACTTCTATAAACAGCGTAAGCCGAATAAGCCATAGAGCGAAACTCCCTAATTTCTTGAAAAACTAAAGCCGACATTCCTGTTCCAAAATATTGGTTAAATGCAGATGCAATAGCTCTTTCTTTCATATCATTTTTATTGCCATCTATGTAAAAATATATTTTGCTTTGTAAAGATTTTTTATCATTTAAGAATAAAATAGTATTCTCTTTGTAATCTTGACGCGGTAAAACTTTAGGAAATTTATCGTTTGTTTTTGTTTTTCTTTCTTTCAAAGTAGATTCAAAATAATTAATAAGTTCATCTGGTTTTAAAGTGCCTGAATAATGTATGTTGCATTCATAAGTAATACATTCTTGCAACAAACTCAATAAATCTTCAGTTGTTAAGCTGGAAACTTGTTTAGTTGTTAAGCGTCTTAAATATGGCGAATTGATTCCATACACACCGAAGTTATATAGTGCATCTCCCAATTCATCTGGAGAGCTTGCTTCATATTTTCTTGTAAACATTGCATTTTGTCTTAATTGCTTTAGTTTAGATTTATCATCATCAGGATTTTGAATAAATGACATTATTAAATTCATTGATTCTTTAAAATATTTATCAAAACCATCTACTGAAATTATAAAAAAGTTATTGCTAGCTTCAACGTCAAAAGTACAGCCATATTCTTGAAGAGCTTTATTAAAATCATCAAAAGGCATATCTTTGCTACCAACTAAAGATAAATATTCGGCTAATTGTTCGTAGCGAGCATCTGTAAGATTGCCGACTTTAAATTTGAGCTTGATATTAAAAATATCGTTTATTTTATTCTCAACATGAAAATATGTGAATCCATTGTCGTGTGATTTTATTGTAAGGTCTTTTTCAAAATTAATAAATTCAGGTATTGATTTTTCGTCTTTTATTTCTTCAAACTCTTTGGCAAATTGCGATTTTGCTTCTGTATTTTCTGGAATGATAGGGTCGAAGCCAGGTTTTTCTAATTTTTGTTTTTTAGGGAATCCCATTTTTGAATGCAATGCTAAATAATTTTCTGAAAAATATTGACTAGCAACTCTTTTAATATCTTCTTTTGTAACAGCCATTATTTCTTCAGGAAGTTTAAGCACTTCTTCCCATGGTTTATCAATAACAAAAGCTTGTCCAATCATAAAAGCACGATCTGTTGGGTCTTCTAAATCTTGTTGAAATTCTTTAACTAAATTTAATTTTATTGCTTCAAAAAATTTATCGTCAATTTCTTCTGTATAAAGTTTTTGAATTTCGGTAAAAATTAATTTTTCTGCTTTTTTTAGAGATTGTCCAATAATTTTAGGAACAAAAACACATATCATTGCTCCGTGATCATTTTTAATATCATCAAAGTTAAATGAAGCCATTAATTTCCCACTTGTTGAAAGTTTGTCTAAATAGCCAGTTTGAGATGAATTGCTAAGCAGTGCAGAACAAACATTTAGAATAACTTCATCTTTATGATTTGTAGGTACTGTTCTAAAGGCTAAGGCACCAATTTTTATAGGGCTCATTCTAACATTTACTCTTTCAATGCCATTAAAAGGTTCTTCTTTATATTCTGGAAATTCAGGAACTTTGCCTTCTTTCCATTCGCCAAAATATTTTTCTATTAAAGGTATTGTTCTGTCCATATCAAAATTTCCAGTTAACACCAAAGCCATGTTATTAGCCACATAGTATGTGTCAAACATTTTTCTCATATTACTTAGCGAAGGGTTTTTTATATGCTCGGCTTTTCCGATAACTGTTTGTGTTCCGTATGGATGTTTTTTGTATAAATTGCTATAAAACTTTTCGAATAATGGAGTAATAAACTCATCGTCATACATGTTTTTTTCTTCGAAAACTGTTTCTAATTCTGATTGAAATAGCCTAAATACAGGATTTTGAAATCTATGACTGTATAAAATTATCCATTTTTCCATTTGGTTATTTGGGAACATATTGAAATATGCAACAATTTCGTCAGAAGTAAAGGCATTTACCATGCTAGAACCTATTTGGTCGAGTAAGCGATCTAGCTCGTTTGGAATAGCATATTTACCAGCTTCTAAAGAAAGTTTGTTTATTTCTTTTTGAATTTCTTTGCGTTCATCTTCGTTTGAAGTTTTTGCTAAAACTTCGTAAAGTTCTGAAATTTTTGCTAAAATTTTATTTTCTTTCTCAAAATCAATGGTGCCAAGTTTATCAGTGCCTTTAAACATCATGTGTTCAAGATAATGCGAAGTACCTGTGTGGTCTGCTGGGTCGTATTTTCCACCTGTCTTAATTATTACAGCTCCTAATACATTTGGAACAGAATGATCTTCGTTTAAGTAAACCGATAGCCCATTTTTAAGTTTATAAGATTTTACGACCAAATCTTTTGTTTGAGCATACGAAAAACTCGCAAATACAAGTGAAAGGCAAAATATAAAAAACTTTTTCATATATAATTTATTTAAAACTTAGTAATATTATTATTTTAAAATTTATAATTTTTTAAACTCTTTTTTAGAAATAATTTTTGAGTTTAAGATAAAAATATCTTTTTTAGGCTTGTTGAAAAGTCCTGTTTTAACTTTACTAATACTTTCTACTACTTCCATTCCTTTTACAACTTCGCCAAAAACAACATATTCATAATCATATATAGGTACTCCTCCAATTGTATTATATGTGTTTTTTTGGTAATTGTTCAAAGTAAATAATTTTTTTCCATCTTTTTCAATTCGAGGAATAATTTTTTCAGTTAGCTGCTTGTATAATGCAGTCCACTCCTTATTCATGCCATTAGTTTTGTAGTAATTTAAGCTATCTTCAAAATGAATGTATTCAGGTTCTTTTAATAAAACAGAGATATAGTCGGCTATTAATGGTGCGTTTCTTTTAGCAACTAAAGTATTTAAAACTTCATCGTTTGTTTGCATTCCTTCGCATATGTAAAACAATTTATTGTCTGAAAATTTATTAACATTTTTCTCATTTGGAAGTCTCCACATTCCTACTGCACCTTTTTTATTAATTAGGTATGGATTTATTTCGCAACTTAATTCTGAGTCATAATAATTTTGACTTAGATAATCAATTTCTTCAATTTTTTGTGGCAAACCCATTTTAATAATGCCATTTGGGACAACAGAATAAACTAAAACTGAGTCGTAAATTTGCTTATTTACGTTGTCAATAAAATTATTTTTATGCTTAGGAGTTGCTTCATATAAACCAATTATAATACTGCCTTCCGAAGTCTCAAGTGCCGCATATTCATTGATTTTACTTGCTTTTTTCACGCTTGAGCATGAGCAAAAAGCTAAGATAAGAAATGTTAGAAAAAAAATATTTTTAATATTCATAAAAAATTTGAATTATATTAAAAAAATTACTAATATTGTACTTTACAAAATTAAAAAAATTTGTTAATAAAAGTTATGAAAAGATTTTTAAATTTTGCGATACTTTTCGCAATCATTTTAGGAGGCTTTTTTTTGAGTTTTGGTTGTAAAAAACCTAACCCACCAAAAGCAATAGTTTTTGTTGTTGACGAGGATAATAAACCAGTACAAGAAGCAAGGGTAATCGTTAAAGCAGCTAATTCTGATAGCGCTCACACAATGGTTTATTTACTTAACGAAACAAAAAGAGTGGCAGATACTTCTTATACCGATAAAGAAGGAAAAGTGTATTATGATTTTAAATACGAATCTATTTACAAAGTTGAGGTGACAAAAGGTACAGACCGTACTCATCCATTTGTTCGTAGAGGAATAGGTATTTTAATCTTAGAAAATGATAAAACTGCCGAAGCAAAAATTCAAATTAACGAACAAACAGTATTTAACTAAAATTATTCAGCCATGAAAAAGTTATTATTTAGCTCTTTATGTTTACTGAGTACTTTATTTGCTTTTTCGCAAATTTCAATAGTAAGAAGCGATGTGTTTGAAGCAAATGACACTATTCCTGAAATTTATTATGGATTTGAAAATGATAATGATTGTGTTGCAACCCAAGAGGTTATGCCAGAAAACTTAGTTTTTGGATCACAGTCTGCTTTCCCATTAATAATGTTAGATTCAGCAATTTATTATCAGCCTTCTGAAATCGACCCAAACGGTGTTTTTGAAGCTGCTAATTGTGCTTATTTAACTAAGGAAGAATTTATGATGTTTCTAAAAATAGACGAAGCAAAAGTTGAACTTATAGGCTTGCAGGCACAAATGCCTATGAGTGAGACAGAAACGATAGATATAAAATTTGATGAGACTGTAGCATTGTATAATTTCCCTTGCGAAATGGGAAACACAAATGACGCTATAGGAACGACCATGGACAAAAGACCCTTGTCAGATTTTCAAGAAGCTCTTGGAGATAATTATAATTTAGTATCTTATATGTATGATACCGTTAGATTTATTGTGCAAATCGCTGTAAATTCTGCTTTTGATGAATTTGGTACAATAAAATTTATAGGTGATTCTATCAAAAATGGTGAGTATGAATATTTAAGAGAAGATTTAATGATGGCGTATTACGTTGATGTACATCTTAGACAAAAAAGCAATGGTAATTATGTTTCTATTGGTACTTTAGGCTATACAGATATGCCAAAGAGTGATACAACCTATAGTCATAATTATTGGACAAAAAATAATAAAAAACCAATATTAACAATTGCATACAATTTTGATAAATCATCTATTCATAGTATGACGTTTAGGTATGAATATACAAGTTTTGTTAATACTGATATTGTTGCCAACTTAAATGTCTATCCAAATCCTACAAGCAAATATATTAACTTCTCGATAGATAATTGTGAAGATTACGAACTTTACATTTTCTCAACAGATGGTCGTTTAATTAATAGGTCTGCATTAGAATCTAATAACACTTTAATAGATATTTCAAATTATCGCTCTGGAGTTTATTTATATCAAATTCTTGGTAAAAATAATACTCTAATTGCTGGTGGTAAATTTGTAAAAGAATAAAGAGGCGGGGTATTAGCTCATCTGGCTAGAGCGTTAGACTGGCAGTCTAAAGGTGATCGGTTCGAGTCCGATATACTCCACAAGGAGATGTGAAATAATTATTTGTTTTTTTTATGGAGAAAGAAAAACGAGGCATTTTATTTTACATAACAGCAGGAATGTTGGTATTATTAGCTATTTATTTGTATTTCAAAGCTGCGGTATTTTCATTAAAGATTTTTGCTCTAGCAATATTTGTGTTTCTTTTTATTTTTTGAAGATATTTAATTGACAAAATAGGTGAAATTATTTCGTAAAAAAGTTAGAAAACCACAATTTTGCTTAACAAGAAAATCCTTAACATGTTGATATTCTGCATATTAAGGATTTTTGTTTGGCAGTCCATAGGGGAATCGAACCCCTGTTACCAGGATGAAAACCTGACGTCCTAACCCCTAGACGAATGGACCGTTTCCCATTTCTGTTTGGGACTGCAAATAAACATACTTTTTTTTAATTATACAAATTTTTTAGTAAAAAAAATAAAAAAAATGAGCGGCTTAACTAAGTTGCTCATTTTCAATATAGTATATTTTGTATTATTCCATTGCTTCAATGATTTCGTCTGTCATTTCCATGTTATGGAACACGTTTTGTACGTCATCATCGTCTTCTAAAGCATCAATAAGCTTTAAAACAGACTTAGCTTCTTCAACACTTAATGTTTTTGTATCGTTAGGTATTCTTTGAAGTTCGGCACTTTCTACTTCAATATTTAGTTCTTCAAGTTTTTTGCTCATATTTCCAAAATCATCAATAGTGCAAACCACATTAACATTTCCGTCTTCAAGTTCAATTTCTTCGGCACCTGCATCAATAAGTTCCATTTGCATTTCGTCGAAATCTATATTTTCAGGTTTTTCAAAATCAAAAACTCCTTTTCTATCAAAAAGAAAACTTAAAGAACCATTTGTGCCAAGTGTTCCATTAAACTTATTGAAAGCAGCTCTAACCGAACTTACAGTTCTATTGTTATTGTCGGTTAGACATTCAACAAAAATAGCAATACCATGAGATCCGTAGCCTTCAAAACTAACTTCTTGAAAATTAGCATCGTCTTGGTCACCTCTTTTAATAGCTCTCTCAATATTATCTTTAGGCATATTAACACCTTTGGCATTTTGGATAGCAATTCTTAATCTCGAATTATAATCAGGGTCATGTCCGCCACCTTCTTTTACTGCAATAGTAATTTCTTTTGAAACTTTAGAAAACATTTTAGACCTTTTTGCGTCTATAGCGCCTTTTTTGCGTTTAATCGTTGACCATTTGCTATGTCCAGACATATTATATTAATTTAAAAAGTTATATTGTGCAAAAATAAAAAAAATATTTCTTTTTTTTGTAAGATTTACAAAAACTTTTTTAATTTTGCATTGTTTTACTAGTGGACGGATTTGGATGCTTGCAACCACTTAAAAAAAATTGCTAAAAACATCAGTTTCAATCATTCAAATCCTCACTATTATAATTTTAGAATATAAATTTAAAATATATAATTATGAGTTATTTTTTTACATCCGAATCAGTTTCGGAAGGGCATCCAGACAAAGTTTCAGATCAAATTTCAGATGCAATTTTAGACGAATTTTTAGCTTTTGACCCAAATTCAAAAGTGGCTTGTGAAACTCTTGTAACAACAGGATTAGTAGTTGTTGCTGGTGAGGTAAAATCAGAAGTTTATATTGATGTACAGGAAACTGTACGTAAAGTAATTAACAAAATTGGTTACACCAAAAGCGAATATCGCTTTGATGGTAATTCTTGTGGAATACTTTCAGCTATTCACGAACAATCGCCAGATATAAACCAAGGCGTAGTAAAAGGAGGAGGCTTACATAAAGAAGATCAAGGAGCCGGCGACCAAGGTATGATGTTCGGATATGCTTGTAGAGAGACCGAAGAACTTATGCCTTTGCCATTGGATTTATCGCATAAGATTTTGCAAGTGCTTGCAGAAATTAGAAGAGAGAACAAACAAATGACATATTTGCGTCCAGATTCAAAATCTCAAGTTACTATAGAATATTCTGACGACAATAAACCAATAAGAATTGATACTATTGTTGTTTCTACTCAACACGACGATTTTGATGCAGACGATGACAAAATGCTTAACAAAATAAAAGAAGACGTAAAAAATATTTTGTTGCCAAGAGTAATTAAAGGTTTAGATGCAAAAACACAAGCATTATTTAAAGACGATTATATTTTACACGTAAATCCAACAGGAAAATTTGTTATTGGTGGACCTCATGGAGATACTGGATTAACAGGAAGAAAAATAATTGTTGACACTTATGGTGGCAAAGGTGCGCATGGCGGCGGAGCTTTTAGTGGAAAAGACCCATCAAAAGTTGACCGTTCTGCTGCTTATGCTGCAAGACATATCGCAAAAAATTTAGTGGCTGCAGGTGTTGCTGACGAAATTTTAATTCAACTTGCTTATGCTATTGGAGTTGCCGAACCAGTCGGAGTATTTTGCAATACATACGGAACTTCTAAAGTAAATATTCCAGATAGTGAAATTGCAAAAAAAATCAAAAAAATATTTAGTTTAAAACCTGCTGAAATCGAAGCAAGATTTAACCTAAGAACACCTATTTATTTAGAAACTGCTTCGTATGGGCATTTTGGAAGAAAACCCGAAAAAATTAAAAAAGTATTCGAATCTCCATATCTAGGAACAAAAACTATTGAGGTAGAACTATTTAGTTGGGAAAAACTAGATTATGTCGATACAATCAAAAAAGAATTTGGCTTATAAATCACAAAATTGTTAACCGCTTGTTTAAAACTAAAAAAAAATAAGCGGTTTTTTTTGATTTTATTGATTATTTTCGTAAAAATTTTTTGAAATGGAAAAGTATAAAAGATTTATAGTTGGAGCAATCGGTGTAGTGCTACTAGTGCTTTTCGTTTACTATTTTTCAAACGTTGTAATGTGGATATTAATTTCTGCTTTTATTGCAATGTTAGGACATCCAATAGTGGAATTTATACGAAAAATCCACATAAAAAAACTTAGACCACCACGCTGGTTAGCATCTTTAATAACAATTATTTTTATGTATGGTGTAATTTATCTCGTATTTAGACTAATTTCACCATTGGTAATGACACAAGTTCAAGAATTTCAATCCTTAGATATTGAAAGTATTTCAGAAGGTCTAGAAAAACCAATTAAAAATCTTGATGATTATATACAAAGAACGCCGATATTAAATCAACCTGAATTTTCTACAGAAGATTATGTTGTAGAAAAAATTAACTCAACAATAAATTTAATTGATGTAGGAAAATTAATAAATAATCTAGGTAGTACTATTGCAAATCTTTTTATATCTCTATTTGTAATTACTTTCACAAGTTTTTTCTTCTTAAAAGATAGAGATTTATTCGATAGATTTGTTTTGATGTTTGTTCCTTCTAAATTTGAAGAAAAAGCACAAAATGCTCTAAAAACGTTGAGAAAACTAATATCTAGATATTTGTTGGGTCTAGTTTTAGAAATGGTTTTAATGTGTCTTCTTATTACATTGGGATTATATCTTATTGGAATAAACTTAAATTTGGCTATTACAATAGGGGTTATTATAGCTGCTCTAAACGTGATACCTTATATCGGTCCATGGATTGGTGTTTTTATAGGAACAATTTTGCTTATTACAGCAAATTTGCACTTAGATTTTAGTGCCGAAGTTGTACCAAAAATTTTAATGCTATGTGGAATTGTTTTAGTATCAAAAATTATTGACGATATTATTTTTCAACCCGTTATTTATTCAAAAAGTGTGAAGTCGCATCCATTAGAAATACTTTTTGTAATTATGATTGCTGGAAATTTATATGGAGTTTTAGGTATGGCGTTAGCTATCCCAGGTTATACCGTATTAAGAGTTATTGCAAAAGTATTTTTTGATGAATATAAATTTATACATAAGTTAACTAAAGGAATAGATACTCAACCTGAAAAAACTAAGCCAAAAATTAAAGAAGATGAAGATATATAAATTCGGAGGTGCTTCTATTAAAGATTCACAAGCATTAAATAATATTGTTGAAACAATACTTTCAAAAGAAAAAGACTTGTGGATAGTTGTATCAGCTATTGGTAAAACTACCAATTCACTCGAAAAATTGTTAAATTCATGGTTTAATTATGAAATAGATAAATTTTCAAATTTAGAAGCTGTTATTAATTTTCACAAAAAATATATTAGTGAAAGTTTTAAGGAAAATTCTGAAAATATCGAAAGACTAATAGAACCAATTTATATTTCATTAGAAAAAATAATATCTCAAAAGCCAGAAAAAGATTATGATATTTTATATGACGAAATAGTTAGTTATGGCGAATTGATGAGTTCACTAATTTTTAGCGAATATTTAAAAATAAAAGGAATTGATAATACATTACTTGATGCAAGAGAATTAATTATTACAGATTCAAATTATCGTGATGCTAAAGTAAGCTGGTTAGAATCTCAAAAAAAGATAAATGAAATAGATAAAAAATCAAGCAAAATATTTGTTACTCAAGGCTTTATAGGTGCTGATGTAAATAATATGACCACTACATTAGGTCGCGAAGGTTCTGATTATACTGCTTCTGCTTTAGCTTATTTATTAGATGCCGAAAGTGTAACTATTTGGAAAGACGTACCAGGCATTATGAATGCAGACCCAAGTTATTTTGATTTTGCCGAAAAACTTAAAGAACTATCATATAATGAAGCTATTGAACTTGCATTTTACGGTGCTAAAGTTATTCACCCAAAAACTATAAAACCCATCGAAAATAAAAACATACCACTATATGTTAAGTCTTTTGTAAATCCCGAAAATGAAGGAACTGTCATAAAGAAACTTAATTATAAATTAAACCTGATACCTGTTTTTATCTTGAAGCAAAATCAAATTTTAATATCAATTTCGCCTAAAGACTTTTCGTTTATTGTTGAAGAAAATATGAGTAAAATTTTTGGTTTGTTTGCAAAATATAAAACTAAATTAAATATTTCTCAAAACTCGGCAGTGAGCTTTTCTGCTTCTATTGATGATAATAATCGAAATTTAAAAAAACTAATAAAAAAATTACAAGACGAATTTTTTGTGAAATATAATTCAGGACTTGAACTAATTACAATAAGATATTATACCGAAGAATCGATAGATAAGATGCTGAAAGGTAGAAAAATTTTAATGGAACAAAGAAGTAGAAAAACAGCAAGGTTTTTAGTGAAAATGGTTTAGTTAACATATTTTTATTTTATAAAAATGGAAATAATTTCGATTTTGCTAATATCTGTAGGACTTTCAATGGATAGCCTTGCGATTTCAATAGCGACAGCTTGTTCATGCGAAAATAAAACAAAATTCACCAATTTAAGATTTGCACTTATTTTAGCATTTGTTCAAGCAATTTGTATTGTCGTAGGTTGGCTTGCTGGTTCAAGTTTAACAAAAATGTTTCAGCAATATGACCACTGGATTGCTTTTGCATTGTTAACAATTATTGGCGGAAAAATGTTGATTGATGGAATAAGAAAAAGAGACAACACAGCTGAAATAAATATGAATAATTTTTTTGTAGTTGTTGGACTTGGCATAGCCACAAGTATTGATGCTGTTGTAGTAGGGGTGAGTTTGCCTTTTGCGGGAATTAATATTTGGCTGACAGCACTTATAGTTTTTTTTACTACTTTTACCTTATCATATTTAGGACTAATAAGTGGCAATTTTTTACGAAAAAAGTTCAAGAGATTGCCAGTAGAAATAATAGGTGGACTTTTTTTAATAGGAATTGGGATAAAAGTATTATTAGAACACTTAATAAATGGATGTTAATAAAAATATAAATATAAAAAATTGAAAATATGGAAAAACAAATGCAAAAAGATAAAAATTTAAGATATACAACGTTTTTAAAATCTTGCTTACCACCAATTTTCTTTGAAATTATGGACGAAGACGATTTTGTTACGCATTATAAATTAATAAAACGAACAATAGCTCCAGAAGGCAAGGACAAATTGTTCCATATGAAAGGCGATATCGAAGAGTTTTATTCTCATAGTTTTTGTTATGATACATTAAAAGCGACTTTATTAAAAGAAGCTGCTGAAGTTGTCGAAAATATTGCTATTTATAGAATTTTTCCTAATCAGAAAGAAGATTTTATTTTGCTATCAGCTTATAGAAGTCTTGAATCTTCGGTAAGACTAGAAGAATTTGAACTACCTTCAGAAGAAAAAATTAGACAAAGTTTTTATGATGAAAAAGGAAAACGAATAAAAGACATTGAAGTTCATTTAGAAGATGATGCAAGAAAAGTTGTAGTTCAATGTATGAATATTGCTTTTAATACTTTATTGTCAAATCTATTTGAAAGCATAGAAAAACAAGCCATTAAATATAGTTTTCTTTCTATAATTCAACTTACAAAACCTTTAAATAGGAATAACAAATATTATAAAGTAGAAATTCATCTTGATGAACAAATTTCAGAAGAAGATTTTCATTCCTTACAAGAAGATTTTGAAAGATACATTCAAACTTGGATGCAGGCTTTAAGTATTTTCGATATGATTGGACCTGCAATGGTTGGACCATCAAGTTCGCATACTGCCGGAGCAAATAGAATTGGACAAATAAGTAGAAATATAATTTTAGCAATTATTGAAAGAGGCGAAGTGATTAAAGATGTTGAACTTAAATTTTATTCTTCGTTTCGCGATACAGGAGTTGGACATAGAACGCCTAATGCTTTAGCAGGTGGTTTATATGGTTTTGCTACCGACCACCCCGAAATGATTGAGCATGGCGACCCAATATTTTTAAAAGAAAATGGAATAAAATTTGGCGAACAAACCGCTAAGTTTAAAGGCTTTGTTAAAGCAACCCCATCAGAAGATTTAAAATACTTATCTCAACGAAATAATAATATAGCAGAAGTTATTTTCTCAACAGATAAAGATACTTACTCAATTGTCGGCTTTTCAATTGGTGCAGGAAATGTGGAAATTAGATTTTTTAATGACCACGAACTTCAAACTCCTATTGATGGAAAATCAGATTTAAGATTAATAGATAATGATATTGTAAGTTCAAAAGACGAAAATTATCCAATAATTCGTAAAATTTACAATGAACAAACCGAAAGCGAAAAACCAAGACTTGAGTTTAATACTTTTGAAGAATTAGAAGAATACTTAGAAAGAACAGGAAAAAATATTATTGATGTTATTTGCGAAACTGAATTTGCCTTGCAAGGAATGAAAAGAGAAGATGTTTATTCCAAAATGCAAGAATATTGGGAAATTATGAAAGATTCTGTTTATTCAGGAATTTCGACATCAGAACAATCTTTGCTAAAACTAAGTGGTGGTGATTCTAAAAAAATAGTTTCTTATTTGCCTCAATCAAAATTGTTTAATAATGTTTATGGCAGGGCAGCAGCTTATGCTACAGCAGTAAATGAGATAAATGCAAAAAGTGGTGTTATCATAGCTTGTCCAACAGCAGGAAGTTGTGGGATTTTACCTGGTGTTTTAACAGCTTGGATGGAAGACAATCCTAATTCGGAAAAGAAAATTCTAGAGTCTTTGATGGTAGCAGGCTTTTTTGGAATGATATTATTTACAGACGTTTCTACAGCAGGAGCCGATTATGGTTGCCAAGCCGAAGTGGGAGCAGCAGCAGCAATGGCGGCTTCGGCAATAGCATATTTGGAAAATGGAAACCATGCACAACTTATTCAGGCTTTTACAATTGCAATAAAAAATTGCTTAGGATTAATTTGCGACCCAGTTGCAGGTTTAGTAGAAGTGCCTTGTGTAAAAAGAAATGGAATTTATTCATCTTTAGCACTTTCAGCAGCAATGATGGCTTTAAGTGGAGTTCAATCTTTTATCTCACCAGACGAAGTTATGTTAACAATGAGAGAAGTGGGAGAAAGACTGCACATAGACTATAAAGAAACTGGAAGAGGTGGCTTAGCAAGAACTAGGGACGGAAAAGAAGTGGATAAAAGATTTGCTCAAGAAGTAAAAAAATTCTTCGGGTAAAAACTAATTGTTCATAACAAAATTAAGACCTCATGCAACGTTTTAGCAACATAAACTGTCTTATAAGTATGAAATGTAAAGTTTTTTTTAATTTGTTTGTTATGAGAAAGCCAATATTAGTATTTACAATAATTTTGTTTTCACATTTTTCATTTTCGCAAGAGCACCCATGGCAAGGCGAAGGTACAGAAGAAAACCCATTTAAAATTTTTACTGTTGATGACTTGAATGCTATTAGAGAACAAGAAGATAATCCTTTATATAGTGCCTTGGGACCTTTTGGTTATAATGTACCATATACTAATATTCATTTTGAGTTAATGAATAATATTGAGGATAGCCTGACTCAAAAATTATGCAGTAAGTTTGGTGGACATTTTCATGGAAAAGGACATTTTATAAGTTTAAATTTTAATAATTCTGATTATTATTTAAATAATCTAATTGGTGAGGTAATAGGTGGCACAATAGATTCTTTGCGTTTAGAAGGGAATATGTTTAATTCTATGGGAATATTTGGAGCCGCAGATGTGGGAGAAATTGATAATCTTATATGTAATGTAAATTTTACACCATTTGTTAATGAACTTAATGCTAAATTGTATGTGTTCAGTGCTGGAAGTAGTGCAGATGGAGTAATATTTAAAAATTGTATAAATTATTCAAATATAAATATGCCTGCCAAAAAATATATACATTGCGGACTTTTTTGGGGCTTTGCAGGAAATCTTGAAGGCATGATAAATTATGGAGATTTTAATGTTGAAACAACAGAAGAAAGCATAGTTGAAGCTCATGTTTTTTTTGACATTTCAGCATCAAATTTTGTTAAAAATTGTATTAATTATGGGAATGTAACTATAAATGGAATGCCTAATACTGCTAGTGTTTCATTATTCGCTAATATCAATAGTAATTTCTATTTTGATGATAACCAAATTATCAACTGTTTAAATACTGGTAATGTTTATGCAAAAAAAGTAGATTATCTAGGGGTTTTTGCAAATTGGAATGGTAGTAATATTTTCAATTGTGTAAATACAGGTAGAGTTATTGGCGATAAAATTGCAGGTGGGATAGTCGCAAAAAATGATGTTTCTGGCTTAGTTGAAAATTGTCTTAATGCTGGCTATGTTCAAGGCGATAGCATTGTA
>DHVB01000065.1:0-14935 GCA_002412425.1 Bacteroidales bacterium UBA5219
CGGACTCAGTCACGTACACTTCGGCTTTGCTCAGTGCAACGCTTCATGTACGCTCCTTCGTCCTCAATTTCATCGCCTTGCATTTTAACACTTCTGAAACACCTTAAAAATTCATTGTTTCAAAATTTGTTTTGAGACAGCCTCTTTTATTTATACAGTTATGTGTTTTTTAATAAGAAAACAAAGGAAATGGTGTCATCATTTCATTAACTTCTGCTCTTACTTTTTCTATTACTTTTTCGTTTGTATAATCAGCAATAACTCTGTCGATTAAGTCAACTATAATTGGCATGTGATTTTCTTTTAACCCGCGTGTGGTAACAGCTGGCGTTCCAATTCTAATACCTGAGGTTTGGAAAGGAGAACGAGTGTCGAAAGGAACCATGTTTTTGTTAATTGTAATATCTGCTTGCACCAAAGCGTTTTCAACTTGTCTTCCTGTAACATCAGGATATTTAGTTCTTAAATCAATTAACATAGAGTGGTTATCTGTTCCGCCACTTATAATTTTATATCCAGCGTCCATAAATGCTTTTGCCATTGTAGCTGCATTTTTCTTAACTTGCTTTTGGTATTCTTTAAATTCTGGACTTAAAGCTTCGCCAAAAGCTACTGCTTTAGCTGCAATAACGTGCTCAAGTGGACCACCTTGCGTACCTGGGAAAACAGCAGAATTGATAAGTTCTGACATCATTTTTATTTCACCTTTTGGTGATTTTATTCCCCAAGGATTTTCAAAATCTTTACCTATAATAATAATACCACCACGTGGACCTCTTAAAGTTTTGTGAGTTGTAGAAGTTACAATATGTGCATATTTTGCTGGATTGTTCAACAAGCCTGCAGCAATTAAGCCAGCTGGGTGAGCCATGTCAACCATAAAAATAGCACCTATTTTATCTGCAATTTCGCGCATGCGTTTATAATCCCACTCACGACTATAAGCAGATGCACCACCAATAATCATTTTTGGCTTTTGTTCTAATGCAAGTTTTTCCATTGCATCGTAATCAACAGTGCCAGTTTCTTCTTTCACTTTGTACGAAATTGCATTATACAAAATTCCACTTAAATTTACTGGAGAACCATGTGATAAGTGACCGCCATGAGCCAAATCAAAGCCCATAAAAGTGTCGCCAGGTTTTAAACATGCTAAAAATACAGCAGCATTAGCTTGTGCCCCTGAGTGTGGCTGAACATTTGCATATTCTGCATCAAACAATTCTTTTAATCTGTCAATTGCTAACTGTTCGGTTTGGTCAACAAATTGACAACCACCATAATATCTCTTGCCAGGATAACCTTCAGCATATTTGTTTGTCAATACTGAACCCATAGCTTCTAAAACTTGTTCACTTACAAAATTTTCTGAAGCGATTAATTCTATGCCATGCAATTGTCTGGCTCTTTCTTTTTCAATAATTTCAAATACTTTTTTGTCGCGTTTCATAATTATTATTTTTTTTTGTAAAAATAAGAAATTTAATTTCAATAAAAAAATAGATTAATCTGTTTTATAAAATGAGTTTAAAATTATAATTTTATTTTTTATATTTGTGAAAAATTACAAGATGTATTATTTGAATTTTGAAACTTTAGAAAAAATTTCTGTTCAAGCATTAGTCGCAGCAGGAGTGCCTGAAAATGACGCTAAAATTGTTGCTGATGTTTTGTTAGAAGCTGATAAATTGGGAATAGATTCTCATGGAATTAATAGGTTGAAACCAATTTATTTAGATAGAATTAAAGATGGAATTTTAAACCCTGTAACAAAAATTGATACTATTCGCGAAACTTTTACAACCGCTGTTTTAGATGCAAATAACGGAATGGGACATGTGGTTTCTAAAAAAGCAATGGAAATTTGCATAGAAAAAGCTAAAACCTATGGCATGGGAATGGTAGCAGTAAGAAATAGCTCTCATTACGGAATTGCCGGATATTATGGTCTTATGGCTGCAAAAGAGGGTATGATAGGGATAACAGGAACCAATGCACGACCATCTATTGCACCTACTTTTGGTGTGGAAAATATGTTGGGAACAAATCCACTTACTTTTGTGATGCCAAGCGACGAAGAATTTCCTTTCTTTTTAGATTGTGCAACCTCGGTAAGCCAAAGAGGTAAGTTTGAGTATTATGCAAAAATTGGAAAAGATTTACCAAAAGGCTGGGCTATTGACAAAAATGGAGAATCAAAAACAGATTCTAAGCAAGTTTTACAAGATTTGGTTGATGGAAATGCAGCACTTACACCTCTTGGAGGAATAGGAGAAGAAACAGCAGGATATAAAGGTTATGGCTATGCTACTGTTGTAGAAATTTTATCTGCTGCTTTGCAAGGAGGAGGCTTTATGAAAGCACTTCTTGGATTTGAAAATGGTAAAAAAGTGCCATACAGATTAGGACATTTCTTTATCGCAATAAATATCGAAGCTTTTATTGAACTAGATGAATTTAAAAAAGCAACAGGAAATATTTTAAGGGATTTAAGAAATTCTGAAAAAATGCCAGGGAAAGATAGAATTTATACTGCAGGCGAAAAAGAGTATGAAGCTTTTTTAGAAAGGTCGAAAACAGGAGTGCCGATAAATCAATCTTTGTGGGAAGAAATTAAAAATATAATTTTAGAATATAAACTTAAAGATTTTTATAAAATTTTTAAAATTAATGATTAAGTTTGTGATTATTTAGTGTGAAAAATGAAAGTAATTGAAAATTGGTTCAGAGCATCTGATGGAAAAGATATTTTTTATAATGAGTTTTTGCCTGATAATATAGACGATGTAAAATTTGTTGTTCAAATTTTTCATGGAATGGCAGAACACTCGGAAAGATATACTCATTTTGCAGAATTCTTAACTAGTAAAGGAGCAGCTGTTTATGCATCTGACCATAGAGGACATGGAAGGAATTGTTTAAGACCTGGAGAATATGGAGTATGGGCAAAAAAAGGAGCTTGGTTTACAATAGTTGACGACTTAAAAGTTCTTAACGATATTACAGCAAAAAACTTTCCAGATAAACCAAACTTTATATTAGGGCATAGCATGGGATCTTTCTTAGCACGTTCTTTTATAACAAAATATAGCAGAGGATTAAATGGAGTAATACTTTCGGGAACAGGAACAAATTCAAATTTAATTTTAAATACTGCAAAAGCTATTGCTTGGAAGCAATGTAATTTTAGAAGCCCAGCAAAACCAGCAAAACTGTTAGATAAATTGTCGTTTTCAAGCTTTAATAAATCTTACGACAAACCATATCAATGGCTAACTCGAGATCAAAAAATTATTGACGAATACATTGACGATCCTTATTGTGGAGGAGTTTTTTCTTCTTCTTTTTATTATAATTTTTTCTCTGGCTTATTGCATGTAAACCAATTGAATAAGGCAAAAAAAATTGCGAAAGATTTACCTATATTATTTGTTTCGGGAGATAAAGACCCAGTTGGAAATTATGGAAAAGGAGTGAAGCAAGCTGTAGAATTTTATAAAAAAGCAAGACTTTCAAATATTGACGTAAAACTATATCCCGAAGCTCGACACGAAATCCTCAATGAAATAAATAAAGATGAGGTTTATAATGATATTTTAAATTGGATAACAAAGCATTTATAATATAAAATGTCTAAAAAATATATTTTAGCACTCGACCAAGGTACAACATCTTCAAGAGCGATTTTATTCGACAATAATTTTGATATTATTGGAATTGAGCAGTCTGAAACTAAACAAATTTTTCATAGACCTGGCTGGGTAGAACAAAATGCAATAGAAATTTATGAAACTCAAGTTTATGTTGCTAGAAAATTACTTGCAAAATTATCTATAAACAATAATGATATTATTGGAATAGGAATAACTAATCAAAGAGAGACAACGATTGTTTGGGACAAAAATACAGGCGTACCTGTTTATAATGCAATAGTGTGGCAAGATAAAAGAACTTCTGAATGTTGTGAAAATTTACGAAAATCTGAGTTTGGAAACTATGTTAATGATAAAACCGGACTTGTAGTCGATGCTTATTTTTCTGCTTCTAAAATTCAATGGATATTAGACAATGTGGACAATGCTCGACAAAAAGCAGAAAATGGAGAACTTCTTTTTGGAACAGTTGATACTTGGTTGGTTTGGAATTTAAGCGGCAGAAAACTTCATGTTACAGATTATTCAAATGCTTCTCGAACTATGTTGTTTGATATTCACAACTTGGTTTGGGACGAAAAAATTCTTGAATATTTTAATATTCCAAAACAAATTTTACCAAAAGTTTTAAATTCTTCTGAAATTTATGGTAAAACAGCAAAACAAACTTTTGGAGATAATCAAATTGATATAGCAGCAATTCTTGGCGACCAACAAGCATCAATGTTTGGGCATAATTGTTTTAATGTTGGAGATGTGAAAAATACTTATGGTACAGGCTGTTTTATGTTGATGAATATTGGCGAAAAATTTGCAAAAAGTGAATCTGGACTTGTTACAACAATAGCTTGGGGAATTGAAAACAAAATTACTTATGCTTTAGAAGGAAGTGTGTTTGTTGCAGGAGCTGTAATTCAATGGCTTAGAGATAATCTTAAAATTGTTGAAACCGCTCAAGAAACCGAAGAAATTGCTTTGTCTGTAAAATCAAGCGAAGGAGTTTATTTTGTGCCTGCTTTTGCTGGCTTGGGAGCGCCATATTGGGATATGAATGCAAAAGCAGCTATTCACGGAATTACAGGTGCAACAAACTATAAACATATTGTTAGAGCAGCTGTAGAATCCATGGCTTTGCAAACTAAAGATGTGCTAGAAGCAATGCAAAAAGACGCAAATGCAAAAATTAATGTTTTAAATGTAGATGGAGGTGCTGCTGCAAATAATTTTTTATTACAATTTCAAGCAGATATTTTAAATATTGAAGTTTTAAAACCAAAAATCCTTGAGTCAACAGCTCTTGGTGTGGCTTTTATGGTTGCAATTTCAACAAAATTTAAAACTTTGGACGAAATTTTGAAAATTCGCAAAATAGAAAAGAAGTTTACACCCAAAATGAAGGAATCAGAAAGAAATTTTGTTTATTCTCAATGGTTAGAAGCAGTTGACCGAGTAAGATAAAATTAAATAATGCAAAAATTCTTATCAAAATATTCTTCCGAGCATCAAGGAATTGCAAAATCTGTGTTTGAAAATAAACGATTGAGTTTTGACCAAGCTCTTTTTCTTTATGAAAATGCAGACCCAATATTTTGTGGCTTACTTGCTGATTATAAAAGAACTCAGTTATATCAAAATAAAATATTTTTCAATAAAAATATTCATATAGAAATTACAAATATTTGCGTAAACAAATGTAGATTTTGCTCATTTTTCAGAGAAAAAGGTCAAGATGGATCTTGGGATTTGGAAGCTGAAGATGTTTTAGAAATTGTAAAAGAAAAAGTATCAACAAGAATTACAGAATTACATTTTACAGGCGGTTTACATTCTAAAAAAACAACAGATTTTTATTCAAATTTATTTAAAAAAATAAAAAAAACTTATCCTCATTTACATATTAAAGCATTTACATCTGTTGAGATAGAGCATTTTTCAAAAGTTGATGGAATAAATCTTTTTGAGCTTTTAAAACTGTTAAAAGAATCTGGTTTAAACTCGCTTGCAGGTGGAGGTGCAGAAATTTTAAATGATGATATTCGTAAAAAAATATGTCCCGAAAAAACAAATTCTGAAACTTGGTTGCAAATTCATAAATACGCTCACCAACTTGGCTTAAAAACCAATTGCACAATGCTTTACGGACATATTGAAACGAACAAAGACAGAGTAAAACATCTTGAACTTTTACGCAATTTGCAGGACGAAACAAATGGATTTAATAGTTTTATTCCTTTAAAGTACAAAATTCAAGGAAATAAACTTGCTTTAAAGCAAGAAGCCTCTTTGATTGATGAATTAAAAAATTATTCTATTTCTCGTTTGTTTTTAGATAATATACCACATTTAAAAGCATATTGGCCCATGTGTGGCAAGGAAACAGCTCTTTTGGCAATGTCGTTTGGAGCAGATGATTTTGATGGCACAATTTCAAATACTACAAAAATTTATTCTATGGCTGGTGCCGAACAAAAACCTGAACTCGGTTGTGATGAAATTAAAGAGCTCGCCGAAAATGCAGGATTTATTGCTGTAGAAAGAGATTCTGAATATAGGGAGTTGATTTTTTTCTAAAAAGTTGAGTTTTAGTTCTTTATTTCAAAAATTATAGGTTACTAATCAATATATTTTCCTCCCTTGGGCTGCAACCCTCCTGTTACAAGCAATATTATATCAATAATCCAACCAATTCCACACAATGCCCCTGTTAGTAAATATAATATTCCCATGCCTATATGTCCTAAATAAAATCTATGTATTCCTAAAAGTCCTAAGAAAAACCATAAAACTATAGCAACAACTAAACTTTTATCTTTTGGATTGTTACTTTTTGGTATTATAGAATCATTGTCATTACTGCGATTTGAGTTAGGTTGTGTGAATACTGTTGATGTGCCATTAGAAAAATTAATTTTGAATATTTCACTTTTATTTACTGTAAAAGTTGGTCCATAAATATTATCACACATTAGATATTTAACTTCGTATTGATTAACTTCCAACACTTTCGCAGAAATTTTATCTCCGTTTTTTAAAATAATTATATCACATTCAATATCTGAAGTGGTAACTAACTTTTTTGAATCATTTTTTGCTTTTGAAACTAGAGTTGAATTTTCTGATTCTTGTGGTATTATGTTTAAGTCATCATCTGAAGCATATAAAAGAGGCTCTTCGACAGTTTTGTTTGTTTCAGTAGCATTAGTAGCATTAAGTTGCTCTTGTACTTCAACAAAATCAGCTGTTTTATTAAAATTTTTGTTTTCACTTTTTCTTTCAGCTACAGGTCTGTTACCAATGCGATTAACATGATAACCAGGCATATAACGTCTCTTTTGAATTGTACAAGATGCAACAAGAATTACAATCAAAAGTATTGATAAAAACGCACTAATAGGAAATTTTTCATAACTTTAATTTTACAGGTTATTATTTGCTTTTTTAAATCTTAATATTCATACAATCTAAAATTTTAACAAATATATGTAAAATTTTTGTAAAACAATTTGATTAATAGCAACTATATTTTTATGAGTAACAATTTTGTTTAAAATATTTAAGTTGCCTCATTGAACTTCTGATGCAATATCTGCTTCTTCCCAATTATCTATGTTTGACAAAAGTTCTTTTGAATTAATTTGCAAATTTCTAGCTTTTAGAATTGCTTCAGATTCATTTTCTGCAAGTATTTCGTAAGTACAAAAACCTGAATAGTGAATTTTGACTTCGTATTTTTTAGTTTTTTTGTTCATTATGTTAATGTTTTAATTGTATTAAGGGTTGAAAATAAATGGTATGTGTATTTTATTCTTCGTCAAATAATTCTGCTGGATTGATTTTGAATTGCAACATGTTTGCTGTATTTCTGCCTCCATCGCCACCTTTTCTTTGCATAGTGATTTTGCCTATTCTAAAACTTCCTCTATTAGTAATTATAATTTCTCCGTTTCCGAAATAATTCATGCAAAAATTCATTGGTTTAAGAACCCACCTTGCATTTTTATTGATCTTTTGAGCAACTAACATCCACTCTGCGGCAAATTTTCCTCGTCCTTTTAATATATCTGAAACGATTAAAGATTGGTTTTTCTTCAACCATTTTAAAACAACTTTTTGTTCATCTTCAGAAAATTCATTTGCAAACATTCTTCTTTTGTCTTTTGTCTTTTTAATTGTAGGTTTTTCTTCACCTGTAAATCTTTTTAGAATTGAAACAACTTGCAAAGGGATATTCCACATTTCAGTATATTTATCAACCCATCGTTTATCAATTTGGTTAAATCCTTTGGGGTTACTTACTAATTTTACTTGTAAGTTTTCCACGTCTATTGCTTTTTTGAGTTTTATTGTTACTTGTACTTGTACATCAGTTTTTCCGCCTAGATTTGCAGATAATTTAACAGCTTCAACAAATTCGATTTCAGACAGTTTGTATTTCATTAAAATAAGCCAAGATTGAGCTATTTTATCTTTTTTCCAATTGTTAAATTTTTTTACAATGTCATCTTCATTTTTAAAGCCTTCTTTTGCTGTTTGAGAACCTTTTTCTACTAAATTCATATTATATTGAAGTAAAGAGATTATTTATAGTGTATTCTTTTAATCTTTCTTCTGAAATTTTAACGTATTCTTCTGAAATTTCAGAGCCTATCCATCTTCGCTTTAATAGATGAGCAATTTTAGCAGTAGTACCACTTCCCATAAAAGGGTCATAAACTAAATCGTTTTCGTTAGTCCATGTTTTAATTTGGTCGGCAACAAGTTTTTCAGGAAAAATTGCAGGATGGTTATATGCTATTTTGTCTTTTGTTGAAATTCCTCCGCCGACAGAATAAAAAAACACATTACCAACTTTCTTTTCTTTTGTTCTTTCTACTTTTTCATAGTCAAGACTGCCATTTTGTCCTCTGTTTTTCATGTTGGCAAGTCCTTGATATTTAGTGGGTTCTGTTATTGGGTTAAATGTTTTAGGACTACCTTTTGAAAAAGCAAACATATATTCAAAATGTTGATGATATCTATTTCCTGTTTGTGGCATAGGATTATTTTTATAATATATCATTGTGTCATGTAATCTGAAACCAATTTCTATAAAAAATAATGCTTGTTTAAACGATGTCCCTGTTTCACTTCCGTTAATTGTTGCATCTGCTACAACCCAAATAATTATTCCACCTTGTTTTGTAATGCGAAACAATTCTTTTGCTATTTTTTCAAATTCAAATTGGTAACCATTATAATTTCTAATATCATCATAAGGTGGTGATGTGATAACAAAATCAACATAATTGTCGGGCATGTTCTGCATTGTAATTAAACAATTTTCATTATATGTTTTTTCAAGTTCCATGCTGCAAATTTAGTTAATTTCTGTCAACATTTCTAATAATGTTTCTTTGATTTATTCAAAACCCTAAATATTTAAAATTATCTTTTATTTCGCAAACCCTACAGTTTGTGCTAATAGAATTTCTTGATTTTCAGGTAATTGCAATAGTTCGTGAAGCTCGTCTTTGTCAAAAGCTCCTCTTGCAACAGTTCCTAAGCCTTCTGAAGCACAGTACAGATAAATATTTTGAGAAATATATCCACAGTTTGTGTAAGAGTAATGTGAACTAGCTGCCTTTTCAGTGTCGGCAACAATGAGAATGTTAACTGCTGCATCGGCTACAAACTCTTGCAACCCTGCGTTTTTTCTATAATCGCCTTTTATTGTCAATGTAAGTTTGTGCTCCTTGGCATTGTAAAAATAAATACCATCTTTTAAAATTACATAAAGTTCTAATTCTTGACAATTTCTAGCTGTAGGTACTGTTCGTTTATCATCTCTGTTAAAACCATTAGCTGCCCATAGCAAATTTGACAACTGCTGATTTGATAATTCTTTATCAGTAAACGAACGAGTAGATTTTCTTTCATTTAAAGTTTCCATCAAAGTTTTTCCGCCCTTTTTGTCTGGTGCTGGTAATTTAATTTCTTGTGCATTCATATTCATACTAAATCCTAAATAGATTAAAAAAATAACTAAAACTTTTGTTCTCATAAATTTATAATTTTTTAAAATTCTTGCTCAAAGATAATAAAATATTTTGACATTTGGCTATTGTAATATTGCTTTTTTTAAAATAACGATAGAATTGATTTAATTGAGTAAAAACTTGTGTTATTAATAATTGTTTTTAAAATCATTAATTATCTGATTTGTATAATTTCCCATATCATTAAAATTATCTGTCTTAAGTGTTACGTCAATAAATTCAGGAATGGAATATGGTTTTATATTGATACTTTGCTCTTTGCTCTTGTGTTTAACTATTGAAAAATCGTAAAATTCTTTTGTGTCTTGGTGAATGATTGGAGCTACAAAAGAAAGGTATTTTGACAAATAATTATTAATTTTGTTATCTTCTAAAAAATGGCGTATGGCAGTAGTAGTTTCACTATTTAGTTGTTGAGTTTTATTCCGAATTAGAGTTACCTCAATTAGCCAATATATATTCTTTGAATAAACTTCAATATCCCCCTTATTCCCTTGTGCATGCGAAATTGGTAAGCCAATATAATCAGCTTTATAGTTAGGATTTATGGCAAACTTTTTTCCATATTTTAATGTTAAAATCAAACTTAAATAAAACTCTAGTTTTAAAGGATCTGGGATATACTTAAATGCTGGAATTATGTTCTTTGTAGTCCCGATGGCATTAATGCTTTCAACAATTATCTTTTCATTAAGATTGTACATTTTAATAATTTTCGATACTTTTTGAACGTATTCAATATCTTTCTTTTTAGCAATCTCTTCTCTGTGTTTGTTAATTATTTTAAGTAATTGTTTATTGTATGTTTCAAGTTTCGTAAAATGTAAATTTGGATTTTCTTTTTCAGTTTCAGTTAACTCTATATTTATTGCTAACGCCTCGCAGCTAAGTGTTGTGCGGGATTTCAATGAACCATCACTGTCAAAGTTCCCACAAGCCAAATTTACTAATTGTATTATAATTTTAAAAGAATATTTTTCGCAAATTTAAATACAACGGCAAATCTAAATTTGGCGATTGTTATTAGTAGCGATACCGCTTAAATTACCGTTGAACCCCGCATGACATTTAGGTGCTGTTAGCGTGTCGGTGGTTTTTCAGCATAGTACGACTTGTCTGTCAATGCGTTGATGCAGGATATTTCGTTTTTTTTTTTAGACCGTTAGCGAAAAGTTTTCCGAATAGGTGTTGCGGTTTTCTTTCGGAATAGCGCCTTTCATACCGTTTTCAGGCTTTCATTGTCGTTTAAGCTATTCACTTTCGGACTTTTGAATTAGTTTTCGATTTCGCTTCAATAATCATTCAGTCCTATGTGACGGAAAAGCGTTTCACATAATTTACAGTATTTCTAGGAAGTAGAACCGACAAAACTAATACCGCCTCTTTTGTTTAAATGGTATGTCAAGCTAGTTATACAATCTGACATTTCGCTATCTGAATTAGCGTATTGAATTATCTGTTCTTGACTAAAAGTATTATATTTCTCAAGCATAGCATAGTAATACTCATTCATGATGAATTTGAATCTGGCAATATGCTCAAAATCAGAAGTAGCAATTTTCAAGTCATTTACTATAAAATATTCAGTCTCTTCAGGATTCTGGTAATTAAGACCATCATACATAAACAGAGTCAATTCCTGTCCAAGATCTTCATATTCGGTTAACCATTTTAATAATTGTTTTTCATCGTGTTCGTTAATTTGTTGGAATCTATCGAAAGCTTCTTTAGCTGAATCATTATGTTTTAAATGCTCTGACATCCCCTTAATTCTAAAGTAAAGCCAGTAGAAATTTTCAGTATCACCTTGAGAGGTGAATAAAATACAAATTGATTTATATAACTTGTTATGTTTTTTAAGCCAAGGTATGTAAATTGTTTTGTCAATAATTATGTCTTGATTTCTATATAGTTCGTTATATGCTAATCTGTATTGTCTTATTTCAATTAAGTAATCTGGATTATGCTCATTTACAAGCTTTTCATCATCTTGAATATCAATTTTTATTCGGTTCTTTTTAGTCAGTGATTTGTCATTTGTCTCAAATTCATTACAATGAAAAATATCGGTTATGTTATTGTCTAATTCTCGAAAAATTAAATCAATATGTTTCTTAGATTTGTTCCCAATAAAAGAATAGCCCAAGCTTCCTCTATTCGGACAAATTCCTGATTTACAAGTTCCCGGCAACATAATTAAATGTGTATCGCCATTTTCTTTAAAGGTTAAAAATGCGTCACTAATTTTCTCAAGAAATACTTCTTTTCTTGCATCTTGATAGGTTTTATTGTCATCTAATAAAACATCAAGTATATTTAAATCCATTTTTTGAAAGCCTTCTAATATCAATTCTTTTATATTTTTACTCATGTTTTTACAAAATTATCGTTTTCGTGATAAAGATTTTAAAACTTACCCTTTGCTAGCCTGTCACAATAAATAACAATTTGATCAAGCATTATTACAAGTTCTTCTTCATTTAAATAATATTTAACAGAATTAACTTCCTTAATCCACCAATCAAATAATTCAATTGATGCGACGGTAATTTTATTGCAATTGAATACAAACATAAATGATCTAGCTTGGCAAATTTGTTTTACAATTATCTCGGCAGAAGGAAATGAGTAATATTGAGACTTGCATTTCGAAATAAAAACATTTATTACTCCTGATTTCCTCACTTTTTTCTTGATATTAATGAAATCATCCTCGGATAGTAATGTTTTGTAAATATTTAGGTAGTAAGTCTTTTTTACCTCATATGATGTCAAAAAATCATTTTTTGATTGTCCGTCTTTATTATTATTCGGCAATCCAGAATTATTGTTTTTTGAAAAATCACTTTTACCCATAACACCACTATTAGTCTCAATCAAACTTGCATTAAGATTAAATTTATGGATATATTCCTTTGCTAATGTATTGCCTAATTTGACTGCTCTTAATAAATAGCTAATCGAAGATTTATTATCATTTATTCTATGATATATTATCCCCAAATTACATAATGCATCACTATGATTAGAATTCTCTGCAATAACATGATTATAATCAAGCATTGCTCCATAATAATCATTTAAACAAGTTTTAATTTTTGCTCTTTCAAAAAACATATCAATAGTAATACTAGGTACAAATGTTAAGAATTCATTAAAATCAGTAAGAGCTCCATTATAATCTTTCAATTCTAATTTTGTTCTTGATCTATTCAGAAAAACATTCCCATCACATCCACCAGTTTTATCGATAAAAAAATCAAAATCTGCAAGTGCTCCCAAATAGTCCTTATATTCATATCTATAAAATCCTCTTTGCATATATATGTATTCGTCATCAGGGTCTAACTCTATTGCTATTTCTATATCATCAAATAATGATTTGTCATTTAAGTGAGATTTCGCACACGCCCTACCGGTAAACAATGCGGATATATGAGGGTATAATTTAATTGAGTTATTGTAATCTTGCAATGCCCCTTCATAGTCCCCAAATGCTAAACTTAAGCGAGCTCTGTCACAACACAATTTTTCATAGATTGTTGGCGATAATTCTATAGCTTTATTAAAATCATACAAAGCACCCTTATGATCCCCTATTCTTTTCTTTTGCATACCTCTCGCAGCATAAGCTAAACCATGATTTGGATCTAACTCTATTGTTTTATCAAAGTCAACAATTGATCTTGAAAAAAAATCAGTGGATGATCTAAAAAGAACGGATTTACATAAACCTCGATAGTAATATGCCTCTGTATAATCTGGAGCGAGCAATATAGTTTTGTGAAAATCACTTTTAGCATTTATTATTTCATCTCCCTCCAAATTGTAATAAGCGATGCCCCTTTTGTAGAATGTTTCAAAATCGGAATCATCATAATCCAATAATTTATTATAAAGTTCAATTGCTCCATGATAGTCTTTTAATTTTGTTCTGTTTTCAGCATCTTTTAATAAATTGCATTTATACTCATCTCGAAGTTTAGGCTTATTTAATGGGATTGACATATTGATTTTACCAATAGGAACATCCTTTATGCACAATATTCTGCAATCATTTTCTGGTCTACCAAGCTTTATATGTGAAAATATGTTATTATTATAGTTTATTAGTACACTAATAATATTATTATTACCACAATTAGAATTTGTCCAATATTTAACATGATTTAACAAAGGATCAAGTTCAAAATTTTTTTTAAAATTGTCAAAAATAGTTTTGTCTTTATTAATATTATCTATCATTATATCAATCTCAAATTCCGTGGGGATGTGCCAACCATCTGGTGCAATTCCACGAGGATCCGAAATAACAGAATAATTATAAAATAACTTTTCTTTTTTTGGATCTAATATATCAGATCCCCAAATTGGAATATTATTTTGATTTGCTGCATACCACTCATCACAAGTTTTTGCCTCCTGAATCGGATCACCATTCTTGAAACATTTTACGCGAAGAGTTTTTGCCATCCAAATTTGCCCACCTAAATCAATAAAACCGCATTCTTGCTCTCTAGCATTTGCTGCACTAAGTTTATTGTTTTCTCCGAAAAATAATTCATTAATGCTATCTCTTAATTTATAAGAGAGGAACATAATTTTATTGGTAAATCTAACCAATTCAATGTTATTAGAAATATTCTCATCAGTTACAGATAGAGGCTTTATATAGAAATAATAGTATGATTTTTCAAGCACTTTATACCTATCCCCCTCAAACATATTATAAATTTCATTTTTGTATAAATTAAATCTTTTTTGGATGAATTCAACAATATCTTCAACAGTCAAATTTAATTTAATATACGATATTTCTTTGATAAGATATATATATACTTCGTCTGAAATTACTTCATATTCTTTACTATTCATTCTATTTTGAATTGAAAAAAGAGATAATAAAGAATTATAAATTAATACCTCTATTTGTCCTTCTTTTGTAAGAGGTTTATATTCCAATGAGAGTTTAGTCACAAACTGTTGACATAAATTTTGAATTTGTTTTCCCGTTCCGCTTTCCATATCTAATTTTTTATTAATTGTTTACTAACTTCTACTAATCGGTTACTGTTAAAACTAATAATTCGCAAATTGCTTTTTTACCTACAACTGTCTCCCAGGCAATGTTAAAAAATTTACTATTTCAAATTCGCTAAATCCAGAATTAGATTTCCGCATAATGCATAAAAAACTGAATATTTAAAAGACTAGCTGAATGTTAAAGTTAAGTGTCCCCTTTTATTA
>DHVB01000065.1:15245-18750 GCA_002412425.1 Bacteroidales bacterium UBA5219
TGTTTCCTTTCGCAATTATAACGGTTCGAGTGTATGTGCCGTAAGGGATTGCGGAGTAGTTTCCTGTCCACCGACACGAATGTTTGAGCGGGCTACAACACTTGAATACCCACTAAAACCCTTATGGCATATACACTTTGTTAGCGTTTCGTTGTTCATTTTTCTCGTTATTTCTCTTTCATTTTTGCTGCATTGTCTTTCTGTCCGTGCGTTTGGGTAGGCAAGCTCTTTTGCAGGTTTTGGTAATAGCGTTGGCTGGTGCGACCTGCAAATGTGCTTGACTACGAAGCGTTGAGTTATGCAAGTTCTAAATTTATACTTTCAATTTGTTGTTTTGATTCTTGTCGCAAGTCAAAGGCTTTTTTCATTTTGTCGCTGATTTCAGTTATCATTTTTTTGTCGGGCAAATGAATAACAATATTTGCTAAGTCAATGTCTGAAACGTTTGGAATTGCGGCACCTGTACGATACATAAACATTTGCTTTAAAAACATTTCCGATTTTAGATAATAAAGCAAATAGTAATTGTCAATCTTGAAATTTCGCAATACACGGAAACCATTGGTGCAAATACTTCCTGCATAATCTTCTGTTACGAATGCTGTTGCGTGTTTTCGTGTCCCTACGGAATTTCCTGCAATGGCTGTAATGATATCCCCTTGCTTTATTTCGTAACTTGCTCTGCTTGGTAATTCGTGAACCAGATAAGTTGTTGAATTGATGATTTCATAAGAATGTGTATTGATGTCTGAAAGTTCAACGTATTCAACTGATAAATTTGGGTCTTTTAGTTTTCTACTTTTTACTTTTACTATTTCGCAAATGTCGCCCAAACGTACTGCTTTTGTATTGTTCAGATTGGAAAACAATTTGCGATTTTCAGGCGAATAAAAATCAAAGTCAAAACGTCCGTTTAATTCATTAAACTGTATTGAAAATGAATTTTCATTTTCAACTTTGTTACCTTCTTGAAAAACTTTATAATCTTCAATAATGGTCGTAAAATTTTCGTCTATTATCGGTTGACCGTTTTTATCTTTTATGGTCTGACCGTATTTGTCTTTTTGGTATAGTGGCGTTCCATTTTTATTACCTTGATAACCTAATTTTGTAACTCTGCCGAAGAAAATAGGATATTGTTTTTCTTCGTTCTTGCTGTCTTTTTCTAAAAACAAAAGCGAAGTTTTTACGCCAGTTCCGTAAGGGATAAACGTTTCTTGTGGTAGATTTACAATCGCTATGACTTTTGCTTTTTGCTTGATGTAATAACGTAAATAATCCAAAGATGGATTTTCAAAATTTCCGTTTGGCAAAACGATTGCCATTCTTCCACCTTCCTTTAAAAGTTGCAAGCAACGTTCAATAAAAAGAATTTCGGCATTTTGATTGGCATAAACAGTTCTTGATTTGAAAAATTTGTTTTCATGGCTTGTCCATTTATAACCTAAATCAAATTTTGACAAAATAGAAGACTGCGTAATTTTCGCACCAAAAGGCGGATTAGTCAAAATTAAATCAAACCCATTTTTTTGTCCTAATAAAAGTTTAATGCTGTCTAAATCTTCCAATGAGTTAGTGCAAAGAATATTTGTTTTTCCATTAGCTTCCAAAAGCAACTTCATTTTCGCAATACGGGCAATACTTCGGTTGATGTCCAAGCCGAAAATGTTTTGTGAAACAATTTTTGCAGTGTTTAAATTTTGATGATTTGCTTGCAAATATTTTAATGCGGACATAAGAAAACCACCACTGCCACAGGCAGGATCGATAATTGTATCATCGGGTTTAGGTTGCATCATCCCAATGCAAAAATCAATTACGGGTTCAGGTGTAAAAAATTGTCCACGACCGTCTTTTTCGTGGTGAGATAAGAATTTTTGAAATGCTAAACCCTTTGCGTCCTGCGAAGAACCAAGCAACGAAATCCCTTGCAATTTATTGACGGTAAAACTAAGTGCATTTTGACTTAGTTTTATGCGGTCGTCCGTATCAAAAATGTCTTGATATTCTTTTTGTGTTTTGTCAAATAATGCAGTTATTCGTTCGGAAAACGAAGAAACATTTTTACCTAATTTTATATCGTTCCATTCAATAGAAGAAACAGAAAACTGTTTCAGTTTTTCGTTTTCGTCAAAAATTTTGATAAACAAAATTTTCACAAACTCTTCCAATGTTTGCTGTGGCGATAAGCCGTCATTGGCATAAATGAAGTCGTGAATTTCCTCAAACCTTTTTAAAAGGTTGTCTTCCTTGGAAAGCTGAATGTCAAACAAAGTATCCATAATTACAAATTTGTGGCAAAGATAATACACATTTGTGTAATTCAGCAAATTTAGTTTTCAACAATTATGTTTCTGTTGTCAATTTGCATATCTTCTTCATTAACGGCATCAGCAATATCAAGGGTTTCATACATTTCATTAAAGTCCTCATACCATTCGTCTGTCAGGTCAAGTTTTAAAGAGCCGTCAGTTTGAGGGAAAACAAATCCCATAATATAGTTCTGTTGCAAATGATTTGAATCTTTTCCAGAAGAATCTAAGTGTTTTGGGTTAGCAAATAAGAATTTGTGTTCATTGTACCTTAAAACAATGTCTATTGAAATTAAGTTAAACTCGTCCTTTCTTGGAGTAGCTTGCGTTCTGTTACTTGCACCAGATGTTCCAGAAACAAAGTGTGTATCAAGTACCATTACTTTGCTCATTACAAAAGCCAATTGGTCATCAATCATTTTATCAATTTCTTCTCTGGTCTTATCAGCAAGTAATCTCATTGCTGCGAGTTTATCTGTTTCTCTTTTCGGAGGATTTTTTAGATAACCTTGAATTTCTTCATATGAGTATAGTGTTGGCACATCTTTTAATCCAGGTAAATTTTCATCTATCCATTTTTCAATTTGATGTTCAATTTCCTCTTCTTGATTTATCCAATTAATAATCTCATGGTAATCATATAACATTTTCTTTAGTCTTGGATAATTGTAAAGCTTATTCCAATCCTCAGTATTTGATTTCACTCCTTTTGATTCCAACACATACCAAGGACTTTGGTCACTTTTTCGAAAATAAAAATCGCCATGATGTTGGGGATGTTTTCTTCCTTCCCACTTTTCTCTTATTCTTTTTACTTCATAACCTGAATCTTCAAGTTTTTTCTTCAATAGAAGTTCAGTGATAGAACCACTTACATATCCTTGAGCATTAGGACTAAGTTTTAATGCTTCTAAAAATATTTCTAATGTTGTTTTAAAAGTCTTTGCTACAAAAGCTTCGATTTTCTGGAATATATTCATAAAATTAATTTTTACAAAGTTATTTATTTTTGAGCAAAGGCAAAAATGAAGGCTCTTTTGGCTGCGAAGCGGTCGCCTGTGCGTTTGGGCAGCCAAATGTGCCTGAATGTGGGTGGATTTTCCTTTTTCTTTCTGGTCTTTATGCAGCAAAAATTCCTTTTTCATTCTGTCGTCTGTTTTGTCTTTTTACAATGAACGCTAACGGCAGTTTGT
>DHVB01000020.1 GCA_002412425.1 Bacteroidales bacterium UBA5219
CCCTAACTCCGTCCTTTTAGGTAGTCTATATTTATTTTTTCAAATAATTCCCTTATTTTTTTAGTTGTTTCGGCAGTGTGCCACTGGTTGTTAATTTTAATTTTGAATATTGTTTTAGAAATTTCGACAATGTCTTTCGGTGAATATTTGCTCAATAGTTTTGCCTTGTTAATTTTATCGTATAATTTGTAGTACGCAATCATTGCAATAAAATTAGCCATAAGCCAGCCTTCAAGCACCCATCTATCTTGCATATACATACGGTCGGCATTTAAAAAATTTTTGTATGAATTAAACATTACCTCTATTTCGTTTCTCTGCTTGTAAGTTTCGTATAACTCTTGTGGAGACACTTCAGCATTTGTTGTCAACGTTAGTGTTCCAAAGCTATGAAGTTTATTATCAAAGCCTTCTTTGTCGTATTCTTCAGGATGTGTACCCATTAGCAAAATGTAATTTTCTTCTTCTTCTACTCGAAGTTTTTCATCTAAAAAAGTGGTGAATTTTTGGCCTTCTTTTTGATATGAATAATACCAAATTACTCGTTTTTGATAAACAAAAAATTTGTTGTTTTTCTTGAAATCAATTTGTTCTAACGGCGAAAAATCAATCAACTTGTTATTTCGATAGAGTGGAATAATATATTTTAAATTATTGCTATTCAGCACATTTATATTTGATTTGCTGTAAAATCCTTTATCCGCAACAAAAATCACTTTATCGATTTTCATTTCTTCCAAGCAAAGCTTCATTGAGCTAACATCATTGATATTACCATTTATTAAGCGGTAATAAACAGGTTCCTTAATTTCACATGCAAACATATACATTAGGCGAATTTGTTCGTCAAAATTCTTTGCAGGATTATATCCGGGAGCATTAACATGCAAGTGGTTAGAGGTAGTAGTTACATGCGTAGAGTCTATCATTACATACTCTGTTTTTGAGCTGTTCGGATTTTCTAGAACAGGAATACGTGATTTCATCCATTCCAAAATCAACTGACGATTTTCTCCGATGTACCGTAGCGTATCGGTTATGATTTTATCGGTCAATGCTTTTTTATGCCAAAACAATGAACAGTAGTCATGGTGGTGTAGGTATTGCATTCGCTCAATAGGGGCTTCATGAGCAAAACGCATCATGGCAACCGAGAGCAAGACTTCCAAATCTTCGGGGGAGAAAAATGCTTTCATTTCAGCAATTTCATCTTCTAAAAGCTCGCTGAACAGACCGTACACACCGAACGTTTTGATATCAACATTTGCTGGATCAACACTGCGTTTTGCTTGTTCTTTAAGTAAGTGTTTATCAGACGGAATAAAACCATCCTGCTCAGTGATTTTTCCGAGTAGTCCAATCGTTATTTTATCTGTCCTTTTCTTTTCTTTGTTATAGCGGTATTCTACTTGATATTTGTAACAATGACCACCAATTATTCTAATTTCTGTTTTTGGCTCTTTAAATTTTTGAGCCCATTCTGGTAAATACATAAGCAACTTATTTAGGTTGCCCAAAGATATATAAAAAATATGATATAACAAACATTTTATCAAGTTTTTTTTAAATTAAGCGTGAAATTTTGGCGGAGTTAGGGTTGTATAGCTAAGAGACAGCAACAATCGCCGTCTCTACTATACTGCATAATTTATTGAATTACCAACTTTTAACTAAAATCTTCCAGACACGTCAGCCCCTTTTAACACTTCAACTACGTTCAGTGCATCGCTTTTAACTTTTAACTGACTTTATTTTCCAGGACAATTTCTTATAATTTCTGGAGCGATGTCATTTTTTCCGTAAGTTTTATCAAAGTGGTCGGAGAATTCTTTTGCAAGTGCTTTTGCAGTTTTTCTATATTCTTCTTTATTTGTCCATGTATTTTCTGGGAATAAAATGCTTGAATCCACATCTGGACAAGTTTTTGGAATATTCAAATGGAAAAGGCTATCATACTCATATTCTACATTTCTAAGATCGCCGTTAAGAGCAGCTTCAACCATAGCTCTTGTTGCTGTAATATCAATACGTTGTCCAACACCATACTTACCACCCGACCATCCTGTATTTATCAAATAAACAGAAGTGTCGTATTCTTCCATTTTATCGCCTAACATTTTTGTGTAAACTTTTGGTAATAAAGGCATAAAAGGAGCGCCAAAGAATCTTGAGAAAGTAGTTTGAGGCTCTACAACTCCTGTTTCTGTACCTGCCAACTTAGATGTGTAACCCATTAAGAACCAGAGCATTGCTTGATTTCTATCAAGTCGTGAAATTGGAGGTAAAACACCTGTAGCATCGGCTGTTAAGAATAAAATTGTAGATGGGTGTCCTCCAACACTTGATTCTTTAATATTATTTAAAAATGTTAAAGGATACGAAGCTCTTGAGTTTGGTGTAAGTCTTTCGTCATCAAAATCAAATTCTCCATTTGGATATATCATTGCATTTTCAACTATTACACCATGGTTCAAGTAATCGTCTTTATGCATTACTGCTTCAAAAATATCTGGTTCTTTTGCTGGATTAATATTTATCATTTTTGCATAGCAACCATTTTCGAAGTTAGCAACTCTTTTATTACTCCAGCCATGTTCGTCATCGCCTAATAAAGCTCTGCGAGGGTCAGCCGACAAAGTAGTTTTTCCTGTTCCCGACAGACCTAAAATCAAAGCTGTTTTTCCGTCTTTACCTTCGTTTGCAGAGCAATGCAATGGCAACACATCTTGGAAAGGTAAATAATAATTCATAACTGTAAACATAGTTTTTTTAACCGAGCCTAAATAAGCTGAACCTATGATAATTCCGATACGATTATCAAAATCCATTAAAACTATTTTATCTGTAGTTTTTCCGTTTGGCAACTTACGTAATTTCCATTCATATTTTTTCTCATCTAATTTATCGAATGGCAGTGATATTAAATAAAAAGGTTTTTCTGCAAAACAACTGTTATTCAAATCTTTTGGAACAGGACGGAACATATTGTCGCCAAAAACAGAAGTTAAAGCTTGAGGAGTGATAAGTTTAACTGGTAAGGCGTACTCAGAATCTGCACCAATAACTCTGTCGTTTATATAAATACGTTCGTATTTTCGCATTTTTTCCATTGCATCTTGAAAAATTTCTTCAAACAAAGATTCTGTTGCTGGCAAATTGTTTGGAGAATTCCAATCAATATGAATTTGACTTTGTGGACGTTTTACGAACAATGTGTCTTTAGGGCTACGTCCTGTAGAATCGGGAGCTGTCCAAGTTGCAAGATTTCCGACTTTTGAAACTATACATTCGTGATATTTTACCGCATCACCGATTAAAGTTTTTCTATCCGCATTTACTATCAGCGTTTTACACTCTTTAAGATTTGCATCAACCTTGTTGTGTATTTCTTTAAAATTTAATGTACTCATAAATAACTTTTTTTCTTTGTGCAAAAATACTACTTATATTTTAATAAATGGTATAAAACATAAAATAAAATGTATTTATCATAAAATATTTAACTATAAGTAGTTTTAAAGACATAAAACATTTTTTCTTGTAAAATTTATTTATAACTTTGTTTTCGATTATCGCAAGTTAAATTTTATGAATATACAAATTAACAATAAGTCTTTTCAAATTTTTTCAGGAGCGAAAGTAATTGATGCTGTAAGAATGTATTTTACAGAGATTGGTAAGGACTTTGAAATAGATAAAATTGTGGTAGAAGATAAATTTGGTAACAGACTTGAATTTGATGGTCGTTTAAGAAATAACAAATCATTATTTATTAAATTTTAAAACTATGAATATTAAAAAAACTTACAGATTATTTTTCAGCATTGCAATTATTTTAGCAATATTTCAAACTTATTCGTGCAAACCTAAGGTAGAAGAAGAAAATAAAAAAGTGGTAATTCTTGCAGTAAATGACATGCATGCTAATATTGACAATTTCCCACGTTTTGCGTTTATTGTTGATAGCTTAAGAGAAATTTATCCCGATTTATTATTAGTTTCTGCTGGTGACAATCAAAGTGGAAATCCTGCAAACGACCAATATCCACAAAAAGGAATGCCAATAACAGAACTTATGAATATGATTAAGTTTGATGTATGTGCTGTCGGAAATCACGAGTTTGACACAAAACAAGATGGTTTCAAATACATTATTGATAATTCAAAATTTGATTATATTAGTGCAAACATAAAACCTAGCTCAAATTTAGGACTAAATATTAAGCCTTTTAAAACTATAAAAATGCCTAACGGACTAAAAATTGCTTTTACTTCGGTAATTTCCTTGAACGAAAATGGCATTCCAGATTCTCATCCAAATAATTTAACCGATATAAAATTTACCGATCCATTTTCAACCGCAAAAGATTATCTTTATTTAAAAGATGAGCATGATTTATTGATTTTTGTAAACCATTTTGGTTTTGAAGAAGATGTTGAATTAGCAGAACAATTCCCAAAAGGAAAAGTTGATTTAATAATTGGCGGACATTCCCATACTGTTGTTGAAAAAGAACAAATTTTTAATGATATTTTAATTACTCAAGCTGGAAATAAATTAAAATATTGCACTCTTATTGAGCTTGAAGTAGAAAAAGATTATTCTGTAAAAAAATCCATGAAGCTAATTCCTATAAATAAAAATGGAGAAATGCTTGCGGAGTTTCAAGAAAAAGTTGATGAATATAACGATAGTCCATTCTTAAACGAAAAAATTGCTGAAGCTGAAGATGATTTTACCTCATACGAACAAGTTGGATACCTAATGGGAGATGCTTTAAGGTTAAATCTCAACACAGATATAGCTGTTGTAAATCCTGGCGGTGTAAGAATCGACAAACTCGACAAAGGCGACATTAACGTCAGAGACGTATATTCAATGGATCCTTTTGGAAATGAAGCTGTGATTTTTAATCTGACAGGAAACGAAATAAAAGCTATGTATTTATCAGCCTTTACAATAGATGAATACTTACCTATCTACCCTTCTGGAATAAAAGTAAAATATATTTTGAAAGATAAAAAAACAATTAAAGACGTAATATTTTACACAGAATCAGGCGAAGATTTAGATATGGAAAAAACATATTCTGTTGCTATGAATAACTATATGGCATCTGTTTATAATTATGAACATGCAGATCCAGGAACAGGACAATTTGTTACTACTGCTGAGAATATGATTGATTACTTAAAAAACCTAGGAACTGTTCCAAGCTATAAAAATGAAAAAAGAGTAGAATTAAAATAAACGTTAATGTTAAAAACTGTTAAATTGAGTTTACTCTCAAATAAATTTTTTAATTTTACGTCAAATTATAAACTTATAAATTTTTAAAATATGAGAAAAACAACAATTTTATTATTATCAAGTATTATTTTATTTACTATGTCGTGTAAACAAAAAACTAATGAAGTAAGCGATAATCCTTTGCTTCAAGAATGGGATACGCCTTATGGTGTTCCTCCTTTCGATAAAATAAAAATCGAACACTACAAACCTGCTCTCGAAGCTGCAATGCAAGAGCAAAAGGATAATATCCAAAAAATTATTGACAACAAAGAAGCTCCAAATTTTGAAAACACAATCGCTGCCTTAGAATTTAGCGGTTTAACTTTATCAAAAGTAGCTGGAGTATTTTTCAATTTATTATCTTCTGATACAAATGAAGAACTTCAAAAAATTGCTCAAGAAATTTCGCCAAAACTTTCAAACCACAGCGATGAAATTATAATGAATCCTGAGCTTTTTGCTAAAATTGAGGAAGTTTATAAAAATAAAGATAATAGCAACTTAAACAAAGAACAACTAAGAGTTTTAGAATTAACTTACAGAGATTTTGTTAGAAGTGGTGCTAAACTTAACGATGCCGACAAAAAACGTTTAATGGAAATTAACGAAAGATTGTCTTTATTAGCTCTTCAATTTGGCGATAATTTATTAGCAGAAACAAACGGCTACAAACTTATTATTGATAAAGAAGAAGACTTAGCTGGCTTGCCTGAAGGACTTAGAGAAGCTGCTGCAATTACTGCAAAAGAAAATGGCGAAGAAGGAAAATGGATGTTCACTTTACACAATGCTAGCGTAATGCCATTTTTACAATATGCCGACAATCGTGAATTAAGAAAAGACATTCAACAAGCTTATATAAATCGTTGTAACAACAACAACGAATATGACAACAAAAAAATCATTCTCGAATTAGTTGAGCTAAGAATAGAAAGAGCTAAACTTTTGGGATATGAAAATCATTCTCAATATATTTTAGATGACAATATGGCAAAAACTCCAGAAGCAGTTTATGAACTTTTAAACCAACTTTGGACACCAGCCCTTGAACTTGCTAAAGAAGAAGCTGAACTTTACAGAGAAATGATGAAAAGAGATGGTATTCAAGATGATTTACAAGCTTGGGACTGGAGATATTATACTGAAAAAGTAAGAAAAGAAAAATATAATTTAGACGAAGAAGAACTAAAACCATATTTTAAATTAGAAAATGTTAGAGATGGTGTTTTTGATGTTTCAAACAAATTGTTTGGTCTAAGTTTCGTAAAATCTAATGAAATTCCTATTTATCATCCAGACGTTGAAGCTTACGAAGTTAAAGATGAAAATAATGAAGTAGTAGCTGTTTTATATATGGATTATTTCCCACGTCCAAGTAAAAGCGGTGGTGCATGGATGAACGATTATCGTGGACAATATGTTTATGAAGGTAAAAATGTAATTCCAATCATTACAATTAATTGTAACTTCACAAAACCAACAAGCACTGCTCCTTCCCTATTAACTTTTGACGAAGCACAAACTCTTTTCCACGAATTTGGACATGGCTTACATGGAATGCTTTCAAAATGTACTTATCCTTCAATAAGTGGAACAAACGTACCTCGCGATTTTGTTGAGCTTCCTTCACAACTAATGGAACATTGGGCATCAGAACCTGAAGTAA
Source organism: Bacteroidales bacterium UBA5219 (assembly GCA_002412425.1). Lineage (GTDB taxonomy): Bacteria > Bacteroidota > Bacteroidia > Bacteroidales > ML635J-15 > Bact-19. Next base: position 6,960 of record DHVB01000020.1, read on the forward strand.
TGAAATCTTATGCTCGTCATTATCAAACTAATGAGCCAATTCCAGATGAATTAATCAAAAAATTAGAAGATGCAGAACATTTCAATCAAGGATTTGCTACTACTGAGTTTTTAGCTGCTGCTCTTTTAGATTTATATTATCACAATCTAACCGAAATGAATTTTAGTGATGTATTAGTTGCCGAAAAAGAAGCTCTAGAAGCTATTGGTCTAATACCTGAAATAGTTGTCAGATATCGTAGTCCATATTTCTCACATATTTTTGCAGGCGGATATTCAAGCGGATATTATAGCTATATCTGGAGCGAAGTTCTTGATTCTGACGCATTTGCTTTATTTAAAGAAAAAGGAATTTTCGACCCTGCAACTGCAAAATCTCTAAAAGATAATATCTACTCAAATGGTCATAAAGATGATCCTATGACAATGTATGTTAACTTTAGAGGCAGAGAACCAAAAATTGACGCTTTGCTTGAAGGCAGAGGTTTAAAATAAAAATATTAAATAAAAAAAACGAGGCTGTCTCAAAATAAATTTTAAAACAATGAATTTTCAAGGTGTTTCAGAAGTGTT
>DHVB01000053.1:0-23530 GCA_002412425.1 Bacteroidales bacterium UBA5219
TAAACCTATTTTAGGACATGACAGCCACTTTTAACTTTTAACTTTCAACTTTCAACTGAGTTTTACATAGCTGCTAAGAGCAAATTAATGTCTTTAGCCATAAGTCCATGAATTTGACCAATATTTTCGTCTGTTAATATGCCATCATAAATATACACTCCATATCTAACTCCAGCATTTGTTTTTAGATAGGAATTAATACTTCCCGCTGTTTGAATTTTGAGCAACTCAAAAGATAAAATATTGCTTATTGAATAAGAAGCTGTTCTGGCAACTCGGGAGGCAATATTTGGCACGCAATAGTGAATAACACCATGTTTAGTAAAAACAGGAGATTTATGAGTTGTTGGTTTACTTGTTTCAAAAATTCCGCCTTGGTCAATGCTAATATCAACAATTATAGATTGTTTTTTCATTTGCATAACCATGTCTTCGGTAACAATAATATTAGGTCTATTATTATTAATTCTTACCGCACCAATAACAACATCAGCGGTTTTAATTGCAGCTAATAAAACTTTAGAATAAATTGTGCTTGTAAAAACTTTTGTACCTATTAAACTTTGTAATTTGTCAAGTTTAGCAATGGAGTTGTCAAAAACTTTTACATGAGCACCTAAAGCAATAGCTGTTTGTGTTGCAAAAGTGCCAGCAATTCCAGCTCCAATAACAACAACCTCGCTAGGAGAAACGCCTGTAATTCCACCTAGCATTTCGCCTTTTCCTTTATGTATATTATTCAAATATTCCGAAGCAATTAGCACCGCCGAACGACCAGCAATTTCGCTCATTGATCTTACTATTGGATTAGCTCCTTTGCTATCTCGCATCATGTCAAAAGCTAAAGCTGTAACTTTTTTCTTCATCAATATTTGAAAATATTCTTTTGTTTGATATGTGGAGTGCAAAGATGTTATAATAATTTGATTTCCACGAAGTAAGACCATCTCTTCTATTGTTAAAGGACAAATTTTAACAATAATATCACAACTAAAAACATCAGCAAGATTTGTTGTAATTTCAGCTCCATATTTTGAATATTCGTGATTAGAAAAATAAGCCCCTTTTCCCGCTCCATCTTGAATTACAACTTCAAATCCTTCGTTTACAAGCACTTCTACTGCGAGGGGTGCTAAAGGAACTCTTCGCTCATTACCAGTTTTGTCAGCTGGCATTCCTATTCTAAACTTTTTCTTGTCCTGAACTAACTCCAACATTTCTTCTTGTGGTAAATATACAGAACCAGGAATAAAAACATTGGTTTTTTGCTTTTCGGTCATAATTTTTATTTTTTATAAAAATACTGATTTTTTTTTAATTAAGCTCAAACTTCCTTTACAATTTCAGAATAATCTAATTCAAAATCTATTTGTTTCTTCTGTAAGTTTACATTTACAAGTTTTACTTTAGTTTCGTTACCAAGTTGAAAAACTTTTCCTGTGTAACTTCCAACTATACAATATTCTTCTGCATTAAACTCATAAAAATCATCTGTTAATGTTCGTATATGCACCAATCCTTCGCAAGCATTTTCTTTTAATTCAACAAAAAATCCCCATTCTGTTACGCCAGAAATAATTCCATCGAAAACTTGCCCAACTTTATCTTGCATAAACTCAACTTGTTTGTATTTTATCGAAGCTCGTTCGGCTAAACTTGCTTGTTGTTCTTGGTAAGAACAATGTTTACAATTTTGTTCAAGTTCTTCAGTATCGGGTTTATTTTTGCGTAAATAGTCAAAAATCAACCTATGAACCATAATGTCGGGGTATCGCCTTATTGGAGAAGTAAAATGTGTGTAATAATCAAAAGCTAAGCCGTAATGACCAATGTTTTTAGTTGTGTAAACAGCCTTTGCCATTGCTCGTATAGCCAAATTTTCAATAATATTTTGTTCAGCTTTTCCATTAACATCTTTAACAATATTGTTAATAGATTTTGCCAAAGAAATTTTATTTTTTTGGTCAATAGTATATCCAAAACGTGAAATAAAATTTGAAAAATTCATAAGTTTTTCCATGTTGGGTTCAGCATGAACTCTATATACCATTGGTTTTGGAGATTTTATTTTTCCATAAATTTCGGCAGCTTTTCTATTAGCAAGGAGCATAAATTCTTCAATTAAATGATTTGAATCTGTCATCTCTTTGAAATAAACACCTGTTGGTACAGCATTTTTGCCAAGAATAAATTTTACTTCTGAATGTTCAAAGTTGAAAGCTCCTTTTTTAAATCTTTCTTTGCGTAATATTTTAGCTAAATTGTTAAAAGTTTGAATTTCTTTTGCAAAATCGCCTTCGCCAGTATCAATAATTTTTTGTGCTTCTTCGTAAGTAAATCTTCTATCAGAATTGATAATTGTTTTTACAATTCTATAGTCTAAGACTTCAGCTTTGTCGTTCATTTTAAAAATTACAGAAAAGCATAGTTTATCTTCGTTTGGGCGTAAAGAACACAAATAATTTGAAATTCTTTCTGGCAACATTGGCACAACTCTATCAACCAAATAAACCGAAGTTGCTCTACTAAAGGCTTCGTTGTCTAATTCAGAATTTTCTTTAATATAGTTTGTAACATCAGCGATATGAATACCTATATTATATAAGTTTTCGTCTAAAAATTCTATTGAAAGAGCATCGTCAAAATCTTTTGCATCTTCGGGGTCTATGGTAAATGTTGTGTGAGAACGAAAATCTTCGCGTGTTTCAAGGTCGTATTGAGTAATTTTATCTGATATTTTTTCGGCAGCTTTGTTTATTGCGTCTGGAAATTTATGTGGCAAACCAAATTCTGCAAGTATTGCATGCATTTCTACTTCATTCTCTCCAGGGCGACCAAGAATTTCAACAACTTTTCCTGTTGGATTTTTGCCTTTTCTGTGCCATTCCACAACATCAACAACAACTTTGTCGCCTTCTTTTGCATTGTTTAAATAGTTGTTAGGAATAAAAATATCTAAAGGCATTTTTTGGTTGTCAGGAATTAAAAAAGCATAAGTGCTAGATTTTTCAATAACTCCAACAAATCTTGTGTTTGCTCTTTCCAAAATTTCTACAACTTCGCCTTCCATTTTGCCACCTCTTCTAAGAGCAAATAAACAAACTTTAACTTTATCGCCATTAAGAGCAGAGCGTAATTTTGTAAAAGGAATAAAAACATCTTCAGAAAGTTCGTCGCTAACTAAAAATGCTTTTCCACTCTTTTTCAAATCAACAGTTCCAATGATATGACTGCTTTTAGATTTGAGTTTGTATTTCCCTTTAGAAACAATTTTTAAATTACCTATGCCAACTAATTCGTCAAGAGCTTTTATAACTAAATCTCTATTGTGAGAATCATTTATTGACAGCATTGAAGAAATTTGTTTGTAATTCAACTCTTTTTGTGGAGATTTAGTAAAGATATTTAAAATTTGTGAAGTTAAGGTTTTCTTGTTTAGAGAATTGGTTTCGGGTTGTTTGGAGTTTTTTTTCTGAGTTTTTTTCATTTTTGGTATTGTTTTTGCAAATATAAAAAAAGAAATTTAATATTTATTTTTGCGTTATTAAAAAATATTTATTTATCTTTAACAAAAATTTAAAAGTAGTAAAAATTAAAAATTATTAGTATGAGAACAGTTACTTTAATGAAAAGCATTTTAGTCATCGCAATAATCAGCACAGCGATGGTTTTTTCTTCTTGCAAAAAAAATACAAAACCAGGAGGAAAGAAAGCGGTTGAAATTGAAATTCCATGTAAAGATGAAGGTCGTTCTGACAAGAATTTTTTCAGAGCAGATGCAAACGCAACTTCACAAGACATGAGTTTATCTCGCGAAAAAGCTCTTTTAGCTGCAAAACAAAGAGTTTCAAGTTTGATTAATTCAAAAATTAAATCTGTAACAGATCGTTATGTTAACGAAACAGAAGTTAATCAAAATTCAGATTTCGAAGCAAAATTTGAAAATTTAACTCGTGAAGTTGTTAATCAAACATTAGTAGATGTTGCTATTACTTGTGAGAAAAATTTCCAAGAAGCAACTGGAAAATATACTACTTATATTGCAGTTGAAGTTAGCAAAGATGCTATGATAAATGGAATTGAAAAAGGTCTTTCTAAAGATCAAAAGCTAAGAGTTGATTATGACAAAATGAAATTTGAACAAATTTTCAACGAAGAAATGGACAAACTTTCTAAAGAAGGTGGCTATTAAAAAATGAAATTTTTGAAAATGATTTTTAAAGAAGAGGCTTTTGCCTCTTTTTTTTTGAAATAATTTTACAACATTCGCTCGCTCGGATTTAGCTTCGCTGAGTTCGTCCTGCGGACTTCGGTTGTAATCCGAGAGTTTGGAAATGTTACACTCGGATTATAAGTTCGAGCGAGCAGGCTTATTTGCCCGTAGGGCAACATGTGATTAAGAGATGTCTCAAAAATAAGAGTTAAGGCAACAAGCTTTCAAGGTGTTTCAGAAGTGTTAAAATGCAAGGCGTCTGAGATTGAGAACGAAGGAGCGTACAAGAAGCGGTGCACTGAGCAAAGCCGAAGTGTACGTGACTGAGTTCGAACATCGAAAGCAACGAAGCAGTTTGACACTTATGAAACACCGTCTATTTTTTTAAAAAAGTTTTAGTTGCTTATCTAAAAGCTTATAGCTTTTTCTATGATATTTTGTTATTCCAAATTCTAAAATTGCTTGTCTGTGTTTTTTTGTAGGATAGCCCATATTTTTATTCCAGTCGTAATTAGGAAATTCCTCATGTACATTAAGCATGAATTGGTCTCTGTGTGTTTTTGCAAGTATCGAAGCAGCAGCAATCGACAAATAAGTAGCATCACCTTTTACAATACATTTATGTTTAATTTCTGGATATGGTCTAAATCTATTTCCATCAATAAGCAGGAACTCAGGTTTTTGTTTTAGTTTTTCTATTGCTCTGTGCATTGACAAATAACTTGCATTGAGAATATTTATTTTATCTATTTCTTCGTTTGTACAAAAACCAATAGCCCAAGCAATTGCATTTTTTTCAATTTCAATTCTTAGTTGTTCACGAGTTTTTGAACTTAATTGTTTGGAGTCGTTTAAGATTTCGTTTTTGTAGTCAGGAGGTAAAATTACTGCTGCCGCATAAACAGGTCCTGCAAGACAACCACGACCAGCTTCGTCGCAGCCAGCTTCAATTTGTCCTTCTAAGTAATATTGTTTAAGCATGATTACTTGCTTGTATTGCTTTTTCGACACATTCCCAAAGTCTTTCACCAGATTTTTCCCAAGAAAATTTTTGCCTTTGAATTTTCCCTTTTTCTATTAAATCTTGTCTAAGCTCTGAGTTTAAAGCAATGTTTTCCATGTGTTGAGCAACTTCTTTATGATTGTTTGAATCGCAAATTATAGCAGCATTACCAACAACCTCTGGTAAAGAAGTTGTATTCCCTGAAATAATTGGAATTTCGGAATACATTGCTTCAACTAAAGGAATTCCAAAGCCTTCAAAAAATGGAATATAAACTAAAGCGGTAGATGAGGCATAAATTAAATGCAATTCATCAATATTTAATCGTCCAGTAAAAACAACATCTTTAGAAAATTTCATTTCTTTATATGTTTTATCAATTTCGCCTGTGAGATGCATGGCAGAGCCGACAATAACTAATTTATGTGGTAGTTTGGAATTTTCTTTAAAGAAATCAAAAGATTTTAAAAGCCCTGGTATATTTTTACGTGGAGTTAAAGCTCCAACAAAATGGAAAAATTCTTGCTTGTCAGTATATTTTTCTTTTACTTTAATTTTTTCGCTTTCTGTTATTGGCTTATATATGTCGTTTGAAGCATTGTAACAAACAGTAATTTTTTCGGGAGCAATTTTAAAAACATTTATCAAATCTTTTTTTGAATATTCAGAAACTGTTCCTATATGTTTAGCTTTTTTAGCAAATTTTGGAAAAAATTTATTATAAAATTTTCTTACCCAAAAAGGTAATTGCTGAGGATTGTGATAAAAATTAATGTCGTGAATAACAACAGCTTGTGGAATTTTTGTATTTAGTGAAACAAAACCATCTGTTGAAAGAAAAATATCTGCATTAACTTTTTTTAATACTCTAGGTATTACAAATTTTAACCAAAACCACCATAAAAATGGATGTCGAGTAGCTGGACCAGCAACAATTGGTTTAACATTATCTGCAAAAATAAAAGAAGGGTCATAGTTTCTATCAAAAATAAAATAGAAATTATGTTCGGGATGTGTTTTTACAATATGTTTTAAGGTTTCATATGAAAACCAACCTATTCCTTCGAGCTTATTTTTTAGTAGTAGTCTAGTATTTACTGCAATATTCATTATAAAAGTCCAAGTTGTTTAACTTTTTCTAAATCTTTAGGCGTGTCTATAGAAATACTTTCGTGTTCGGTAAATGCGGTTTTGATTTTATAACCGTTTTCTATCCATCTCAACTGCTCTAACGACTCCGCTTTTTCTAATTTAGAAACTTCAAGTTTAGTTATTTCAAGCAAAATATCTGTTCTATATCCGTATAAGCCAATATGTTTATAAAAAGAATGTTTAGTAACCCATCTTGTTTCATGAACTCCTCGCAAAAATGGTATTGGCAAACGACTGAAGTAAATAGCTTCATTTTTATTGTTTATAACAACTTTTGGCTTATTTGTGTTAAAAATATCTTCTTTATTATTTATAGGTTTTATTAAAGTAGCGATTTGTGTCCTTTTAGATTTAAAACATTTTTTTATTTCTTTGAGTTGTTCTGTTTTTATAAAAGGCTCATCTCCTTGAACATTTATTACAACATCCCATTTTTTATTTTTTAAAGTTTGAATTTTTTCTATTGCTTCTGCACATCTGTCGGTTCCGCTTTTATGTTTCTTTTTTGTTAATACAACATTTCCGCCAAAAGATTCTACTTCATTAACAATTCTAACATCGTCTGTAGCAACCCAAACTTCGTCAAAAACTAGTGATGCTTGCACATAAACATTATGTACCATTGATTTGTTATTGATTTGAACCAAAGGTTTTCCAGGGAATCTCGTTGATCCAAATCTAGCAGGAATAATTGCAATAAATTCCATAAAATAAAATTTTGCATAAAATTACTAAAATTTATTTTGTTTGTAATATATTTTTGCAAATATTGCAATTTGAAATTATGGAAAATAAAAATACAGATACTTCTAGGTTTTTTAAATGGTGGAAAATTGCTATTCCAATAGTTCTCGGTTTGGGAGTAGTGTTGTATTTTGTTTTAAGAGATTTTAACCAAATTGACTTTTCTTTATTCAAATTTACGAAATACACCTTACTATTTTTGATATTGGCTTTTGTAATGTTGGTTTTTCGTGATTTTGGTTATGTTTTGAGAATTAGAGTTTTGTCTGGTGGCGAATTGTCGTGGATGCAAAGTCTGAAAATAGTTTTATTGTGGGAATTTGGCTCAGCGATAACACCTTCTGCAGTAGGAGGAACAGCAATAGCAACAATTTTTTTATGGAAAGAAGGAATGAGTGTTGGAAAAAGCTCGGCAATTGTTTTGGCAACATCTTTTCTTGATGAATTGTATTTTAGCCTGATGTTCCCTTTAATTTTGTTAATTGTAGGAAAATCACAAATTTTTGTAGGTGAACAAAATGTATTTTTAGAAAAACTATTTTGGTTTGCAATAGCTGGATATTGTTTAAAACTAGCTTGGACAATATTAATAGGATATTCTTTATTTGTAAGTCCTAAATTCATATCAAATTTTTTGAAAAAAATATTTAGAATAAGATTTTTAAAAAAATGGAGAGCATCTGCCGAAAAAGTAGCAGACGACTACGTTTTAGCAAATAAAGAATTTAAAAATAAAAGTTTTGTTTTTTGGATAAAATCATTTTTTGCCACATTTATTTCATGGACAGCACGCTATTTAGTTTTAAACGCTTTATTTATTGCTTTAGCCGTTGGCAATTATACTTTAAGTTTTTATGATCATATTTTGATTTTTGCTAGACAGCTGATAATGTGGATAATAATGTTGGTTATGCCAAGTCCTGGCGGAAGTGGTTTTGTAGAAGGAGTTTTCTCAAGTTTAATGTCCGATTTTGTTGGAATTGCCGGATTTGCAATAATTATGGCTTTGGTTTGGCGATTATTTACTTACTATCCATATTTAATAATAGGTGCGGTTTTAGCTCCACATTGGTTAAGCAAGAAATTTAAAAGAACAAAAAAAGAAGCTGTCTCGTAAGTATCCTAGTTGAATAATTTTAAGACAGCTTTTATATCTTATATCTCTTAAAACAACCCTACAATATTACCTTCGTTGTCAATATCTATAGCTTCTGCAGCAGGAGTTTCTGGAAGTCCTGGCATTCTCATGATTTCGCCAGAAATTGGAACAACAAAACCTGCTCCTGAGGCAATTTCAATTTCTCTAATATTAACAACAAAATCTTTAGGACGGTTTCTTAGGTTTTTGTCGTCAGAGAGAGAGTTTTGTGTTTTTGCAATACATACAGGCAATTTGCTCAAACCTAATTCATCAATAGTTCTAAGGTCTTTTTTTGCTTTTGCTGTAAATTCAACTCCACTTGCTCCGTATAATTTTGTTGCTATGGTTTCAATCTTTTTTTCCATGCTCCAGTCTAATTCATAGAGAGGTTCAAAATTACTTTTGCCAGCATTAACGGTTTCTACAACAACTTTAGCAAAATCTAAAGCACCATCTCCGCCATGTGCCCACGAAGAATTTAAAGCGTATTTTACGTTTTTAGCTTTTAAATGATTTTCTAGCACTTCGAGTTCTGCTTTTGAATCGGTAACAAATTGATTTAAAGCAACTATAGGTTGAATTTTAAAATGCTGAACATTTTCTATATGTTTATCAAGATTTTCTAAACCTATTTTAACAGCTTCTGGATTTGGATTTGCTAATTCTTTAAGTCCCACTCCACCATGATATTTTAAAGCTCTAATTGTTGCAACAATTACAACAGCATCAGGTTTTAAGCCTCCATATCTAGCTTTTATGTCTAAGAATTTTTCTGCTCCAAGTTCTGAAGCAAAACCAGCTTCTGTAATAACATAGTCGCTTAGAGAAAGACCCATTTTTGTTGCAATAAGAGAGTTTGTTCCTTGAGCAATATTAGCGAATGGTCCTCCATGAATAATTGCAGGAGTATTTTCTAAAGTTTGTACTAAATTTGGCTTAATGGCATCTTTTAATAATGTTGCCACAGCACCTTGAGCGTTTAAGTCTCTTGCATAAATAGGTTTTTTGTCGTAAGTATATCCAACAAAAATATTTCCTATTTTCTCTTTTAAATCTTCAAGGTCTTTAGATAAGCAAAGTATAGCCATAATTTCGGAAGCAGCAGTAATATCAAATCCTGTTTCTCTTGGAACTCCTTGTGTTTGTCCACCTAATCCAATAACAATTTTTCTTAAAGCTCTTTCGTTCATATCCATTACTCGTTTCCATTGGATTGTTCTAGGATCAATACCAAGATTTCGAGTTTTGCTTTGAATGTTATTATCAATTAAAGCGGCGAGTAAATTATTTGCTTTTTCAATAGCTCCCAAGTCGCCAGTAAAATGCAGATTAATATCTTCCATTGGAACAACTTGTGCATAACCACCTCCTGTAGCTCCACCTTTAACTCCAAAAACAGGACCCAAAGATGGTTCTCTTAAAACAACTGTTGTTTTATGTCCTATTTTATTCATACCTTGAGCAAGTCCAATAGAAGTAGTAGTTTTACCTTCGCCCGCAGGAGTTGGAGTTATGGCAGTAACTAATATTAGTTTAGATTTTTCTATTTTTTCTTCATCAATTAGATGCAAAGGTAATTTTGCTTTGTACTTGCCGTAATGTTCAATATCATCTTTACTAATTCCTAGTTTTGCAGCAATTTCATCAATAAGTTCTAGCTTAGCAGCTTTTGCAATGTCAATGTCTTTCATAGTCTATAAGTATTTATAAAATTATAAATTTAAAATAGTTCTAATATAATAATAATTAATTAAAATGCAAAAATTGTTAGATATTAGAAAAAATAAATTTTTATAATGTCTGTGTTTTAAATTTTCAGAATTGAAAAATATAAGCTATTTTTACAATCACAAATTCAATACTTAATATAGTATGAAAAAAATACTTGTAACTGGTGGTGCTGGTTTTATAGGCTCACATTTGTGCGAAAGATTATTGAACGAAGGAAACGAAGTTGTTTGTTTGGATAATTACTTTACTGGCACTAAAGCAAACGTGATACATTTATTAGACAATCCGTATTTTGAGCTTATTCGTCATGATATCACTATGCCTTTTTATATTGAAGTTGATGAGATTTATAATCTAGCTTGTCCTGCTTCGCCTATTCATTATCAATATAATCCAATAAAAACTATTAAAACTTCAGTAATGGGTTCTATAAATATGTTGGGTTTGGCAAAGCGAATAAAAGCGAAAATTTTGCAAGCTTCGACTTCTGAGGTTTATGGAGATCCTGAAATTCATCCACAACCCGAAACTTATTGGGGAAATGTTAATCCTATAGGCTCTAGGTCGTGCTATGATGAGGGAAAACGTTGTGCAGAATCATTGTTTGTAAATTACCATAAACAAAATAATGTAAAAATTAAACTAATAAGGATTTTTAACACTTATGGTCCAAGAATGCACCCAAACGATGGCAGAGTTGTTTCTAATTTTATTGTTCAAGCACTTACAAACAAACCAATAACAATTTATGGAGATGGGTCTCAAACTCGTTCTTTCCAATATGTTGATGATTTAATTGAAGCTATGATTCGTATGATGAATACTAAAGACGAAGTTATAGGACCTATTAATATTGGTAATCCCGGTGAGTTTACAATATTAGAATTAGCCGAAAAAATCATAAAACTTACTGGTTCAAAAAGTGAATTAGAGTTTTATCCACTGCCCGAAGACGATCCAATACAAAGAAAACCAGATATTAGTTTAGCAAAAAAACATTTGAATAATTGGGAACCAAAAATTGATTTAGAACAAGGATTAGTAAAAACTATTGAATGTTTTAAAAAAACTATTAAATTATGAAAGGAATAATTTTAGCCGGAGGTGCTGGAACTCGTTTGCACCCAATGACAATTAGTATATCAAAACAAATAATTCCGGTTTACGACAAGCCAATGATTTATTATCCTCTTTCTACTTTGATGCTTGCAGGAATTAAAGAAGTTTTGATAATTTCTACACCAACTGATATTGGTTCTTATGAGCGTTTGTTTGGAGACGGCTCACAATTAGGAATGAAAATTTCTTATAAAATTCAACCTTCGCCAGACGGACTAGCTCAAGCTTTTGTACTTGGAGAAGAATTTATTGGTGATGATAGTGTTTGTTTGGTGCTTGGAGATAATATTTTTTATGGTCAAGGGTTTGGCAGTGTTTTGTTAGAATCTGCAAAACTTGAAGATGGAGCATTGATTTTTGGATATTATGTGAACGATCCTCAAAGATATGGTGTTGCAGAGTTTGACAAAGATGGTAAAGTAATTTCCATAGAAGAAAAACCACAAAATCCAAAATCTCATTATGCGGTTACTGGTTTGTATTTTTATTCTAATGATGTAGTTCAAAAAGCTAAAACACTAAAACCATCTAAGCGTGGCGAGTATGAAATTACAGATTTGAATAATGTTTTTCTTTCTGAAAACAGATTAAAAATTAAACTTTTAGGACGTGGTTTTGCTTGGTTAGATACAGGAACTCCAGAAAGTTTGTTGCAAGCTTCTAATTTTATGGAAACTCTCGAAGCTCGTCAAGGATTAAAAGCTTCTTGCATTGAAGAAATTGCTTATCGCCGTGGATTTATTGATAAAAAACAATTGGAAAAATTGATTGAACCACTTAGCAAAAGCCAATATGGGCAGTATTTAAAACGGATTTTAAACGAAGATATATTATGAAAGTTGTAAAAACCAATATAGAAGGACTTTTAGTGCTTGAACCAAAAGTTTTTACCGATTCAAGAGGTTATTTTTTAGAATCTTGGAATAATAAAGTTTTTTTAGAGAATAATTTGGATTTTAAACCTGTTCAACAAAATGAATCTAAATCTTCTTATGGGGTTGTGAGAGGTTTGCATTATCAACTTGCTCCATATTCTCAAGCTAAATTGGTTAGAGTAATTTCAGGAAAAGTTTTAGATGTAGCTGTTGATTTACGCAAAAATTCTCCTTCTTTTGGGAAATATTATTCTGTAATTTTGTCAGAAGAAAATAAAAAGCAATTTTTTATTCCTAAAGGATTTGCTCATGGTTTTTCAGTACTGTCGGATTTTGCAATTTTTTCATATATGTGCGATGAATACTATAGCCCAGAGCATGAAAGGGCAATTTCATATAATGATAATTTTTTAAATATTGATTGGCAAGTTCCTTTCGATAAAATGATAATTTCTAACAAGGACATGGCAGCTCCTTGTTTTAAAACCGCTGAATATAATTTTTAAAATGAAAATTCTTGTTACTGGCTCAAAAGGACAATTGGGTTCAAAAATAAAAGACCTGTCTGTTGATTTTCAGAGTTTTAGTTTTTCGTTTACAGATTTAGACGAGTTAGATATTACAAATTTTAATTCTGTTCTTGATTTTTTTAAATTTGAAAAACCAGACATAGTAATTAATTGTGCAGCTTATACAGCAGTGGATAAAGCGGAAGATGATTATGAAAATGCTTTTAAAATCAATGCTTTAGGTCCAGAAAATTTAGCAAAAGCTTGTAATGTTCACAATTCTAAATTTATTCATATTTCTACAGATTATGTTTTCGATGGCAAGGAGCGTGAAAAACCATATTTAGAGAGTGATTTCACTTCGCCACAATCTGTTTATGGTAGTACAAAATTAGAAGGCGAAAATTTAGTTTTAAAAAATTTACAAGATGCCATTATAGTCAGAACTGCTTGGCTTTATAGCGAGTATGGTCATAATTTTGTGAAAACAATGTTGAATTTAGCACAAAGCAGAACAGAATTATCTGTGGTTAATGATCAAGTCGGTAGTCCAACTTATGCTGGAGATTTGGCACAAGCAATTTTGCAAATTTCTATGCAATATTTTGAGGAAAATTATTGGAAATCAGGTGTTTATCATTTTTCAAATCTTGGAAAATGTACTTGGTTTGAGTTTGCTAAAGAAATTTTTAAAATTAAAAATATTAATATTAAAGTAAATCCTGTTACAAGCGAAGAATTCCCTTCGAAAGTAAAACGTCCAAAATATAGCGTTTTAGATAAAGAGAAAATTATTACAACTTATAAAATAGATGTTCCTGACTGGCGAGATTCTTTAAAAATAGTTTTAGAAAAACTTTAATTTTAAACAAGCCTGTTTAAAACGGTTTCTATTAATTTTTTTACAGCAGGTTTATAATCCTTACTGTATTTTCCAGCATAACGATTTGCAATAATCACACAAATTGTTGCAGCTTTATGTCCTAGCAACGCAGACAAGCCAAATAGAGCAGAGCTTTCCATTTCGTAATTTGTGATTTTTTTATTGTCGTAAGAGAAAGAACGAATTTTATCGTTTATGTCTGGATCTTGAATATCAAGTCTAATTACTCTAGCTTGTGGACCATAAAATCCTGGAGCAGAAATAGTCATTCCTTTTCTTATGCCGTCTCCAAGTTTTTCTAGCAATTCTTTAGAGCCGTCAACAAAATATGGGCTTGTTAGTAGAGGATTCCAATTCATGTGTGTTTTAAATTCTTTTTCTATATCGAGTTTGCACACAGAGTTACGCTTTTTGTAAAAATTTAATAAGCCATCAAAGCCAATTGCGGTTTCTGTCATTAAAAAACTATCTACATCTAGGTCTTCTTGCAAGCCTCCCGAAGTTCCTATTCTGATGAGGTTTAATGTTTTGTGTTCAGGTTTAGGTAGTCTTGTTTTTAAATCAATATTTACTAAAGCATCTAACTCGTTTAGGACAATGTCAATATTGTCTGTTCCAATTCCTGTTGCTAAGGCAGTAAATCTTTTGCCTTTATATGTTCCTGTATGAGTAACAAATTCTCTGTTTTGAACTTTATGTTCTATTTTATCAAACATATCCGAAATTGTTGCTACTCTTCCTGGGTCGCCAACAAGTAAAACTGTGTCGGCTAATTGTTCTGGTTTTAAATGTAGATGAAAAATACTACCATCTTTATTAATAATAAGTTCTGATTCTGCTATTGGTTGCATAGTTTAAAAAAATTAATTTATCTTTGTAAAACTAAGCAAAAATTTTAATATTTCAAAAAAAATATAAAATTATGAGTAAAAAACGAATACTTGTTCCAACAAACTTTACTAGTGAAACAGAAATTGCTTTTGAACAAAGCGTTTTGTTTTCTTTAAAGACAGATGCAGATATAATTCTTTTTCATGTAATACCAAGTTTAAAGATGATAAATAGCAATAGCTCTAATATTGATAGAGTTCAGGAAGAGTTGTCTATTTTAGCAGAAAAATACTTTAAAGAAACTGGGAAAAATGCTCAAACTAGAATAGAAGTTGGAAAAGTACTTCAACAAATTTTAATGTTAGAAAAAGAAATAAAACCTTCATATATATTTTTAGGTTCAGATGTCTCAAAAGGTGAGGTTTCTTCTTTAACTTTAAAGTTAGTAAATAGTGTAGAGTGTCCAATTATTATTTTTCTTAGAAATTTTAAGAAAAAGGGTTGCGAAAAAATAGTATTACCTTTAGATTTAACCAAACAAACTAAACAAAAAGTGGATCACACAATAAAGTTAGCAAAAATTTACAATTCTGAAGTACATATTGTGTCGGCAACCAACTTTACAAACGAAACAGAACTAGCAAAACTAAACGATCAATTAGATTATGTAAATTCTATTTTCGAAAAATTAAATATCCCAACAAAAACAAAAATATTAAAAACTTCAAACGACATTGAGATAATGGCTAATGCTATCAATGATTATGCTGACGATATAGATGCAGACTTAACTGTAATTATGACACGTCAAGAAACAAAAATTCAAAAGTTTTTCGTGGGTAGTATGGCAACTAAATTAATCAATAAGTCTAAAATTCCAATTT
The DNA here is from genome assembly GCA_002412425.1 of Bacteroidales bacterium UBA5219. GTDB lineage: Bacteria > Bacteroidota > Bacteroidia > Bacteroidales > ML635J-15 > Bact-19. The sequence continues at coordinate 15,086 of DHVB01000053.1, forward strand.
TATGTATTAGCCCAAATTTGTAAAAATAAATGAGTAAAACAAAAAAGGTCAAGCTATTAGCCTGACCTTTTTTTATTTCGTTTTATAAATGTGTTTATTATTGTTGTGGTGAAGTTTCTGCTTTTGTAGATTCAGCCTTTAAAGTTCTAGTAACAGAGCCTACTTCTGTATATACATCACCAACACCGTTCACAGTTTCAACAACAAATCTGTCAACAAGTTGGTCTTGTATTATTTGTTTATTTTTCAACATTCTTAATGTCCAAATAGTTGATGATTCGCCATTAGCATATTTTCTAGAAGAGCTAACAGTATTTATCAGTTGTGGTATTGGTGTAGCTTCATCATCTTCACTAAGTTGCAATAAATATACGAATGTTTTAGATTTGTTTTGCTCTATTACTAAAGAAAGCCTTTCTTTATTTTTATAATCATCAATGTTAGCTAAGAAGTTCCATGTTCCACTGAGTTCGTCTTGAACTTTGTAAATAGTTACGTTTTCATTTTCAGTAATTGGGTCAACTTCTATAACTTTATATTCATATTCTAATATTTCAGTGAAACGTCCATCGCTATAATATTGTATGGTGTTTCTTCCTGTAACTATTTTACCTTTAATATCAACAACACTATCTGTACCTAAAATCTCAATATTTCGACTCCAGTCTTCACCATCAATTGTTGTTACAGTAAGAGTTTGGTCAGGCTTGTTTTGATAAGTCCTTTTAATAGTAGATTCATAATTGCTTAAAATCCAACGTCCTGAAACTCTCGCTTTCCTAGTATAAATTGAGAAAAAAGGATCTTCGTCGCCTTTTTTAAAGCAACTAGTAGTGAACAGCGGAAGGATAACTATCATTCCTAACAACACTAAACTTAAGTATTTTTTTGCATCCATAATATATATTGCTTACTTTATCAATTTTACAAAATTAACAATTTTTAAATTATTTACAAATAAATAAAATATTTTTCAAATAATCCTATTTTTTTTCAAAAAAATCATAAAAACTTTCAAAAAATCATAAAAACTTTACAAAAATAGTAAAATGTTTAAAAAAACCCACTTTTTTGTTAATAAATTTTCGGTTTAAAATGAAATATTTTAAAAATTGTTAAAAAGTAAATGGTATAATACTCAAAATTAATTAAAATTGCCTTAATTTTGTACAGATTTTATAAATTTTATTATGGTAATTGATAAAAAAGAAATTTCTGCTCGTTTAAAACTTGTAATTATGCTTTCGTTTTTAGTTTACGCAGCAATTTTGGTTATGAGTTTAGTTTTGGGATGGTCAAAAACTCATTTGTTTGAACTTTGTTGGACAATCGTTTTTGTAGTGTGGGTTATTTTTGTTTTTTTGAAAAATTACAACTACATTTGGTATAGTAGTGATGGTCCAAAAATAATTGTACGTTACACTTCATTACAACCTTTGTCTTCAGGAAAATTTTCTATTGAATTTCAAAAAAAAGATTTTGTAAAAGCCGAAATTGTAAAATCAGTTTTAGGAATACGTAAAAATTTAGTTTTGTATTCTAGAACACCTCAAGGAGTTGCAAAATATCCTAAAATAAATATTTCTATTTTAAATAAAGAGGAATTGAAAAAAATAAAAGAAGATTTGAATATAGATTAAATTTTTAATGCTTTAGAAAACGACTTTTGCTTTGACTGATTCGCGCATATACGATTTAGCCATATCTTTTTTAGACGGCATTGGGGATATAAACGCCAAGAAATTAATATCATATTTTTCTAGTACAAAAGCAATATTTGATGCAAAAATTAAAGAATTAAGCTCTGTTGCAGGTATTGGAGAAATTACTGCAAAAACTCTTTATGCAAGTTTCGACAAAGCCTTGCAACTGGCTCAAGAAGAACTAGAATATATTTATACAAATGAAATTGATTTTGTTTGTTTTGGAGATAAAAATTATCCTTTTAGATTAAAAGAATGTGATGATGCTCCAATGGTTTTATATTACAAAGGTTTGTCGGATTTTAATGCTCAAAAAATAATTAGTATTGTAGGTACGCGAAAAGCAACAAATTATGGAATTGACTTTGTTGAAACTTTAACATCATCTATTGCAAGTAAATATCCCGAAGCTGTTATTGTTAGTGGCTTGGCATACGGCATTGATGTTGCAGCTCATAAATTTGCATTAAATTGTGATCTAAGAACTTGGGCTGTTTTGGGACATAGTTTAGAGTTTATTTATCCAGCTTCGCATAAATCAGTGGCAAAAAAAATATTAGAACAAGATGGCTGTATTTTAAGCGATTATCCTCATGGACGAAAAATTGACCCTGCTCATTTTGCAAAAAGAAATAGAATTGTTGCAGGACTATGTGATGCTCTTATAGTTGTTGAATCAGGAGAAAGAGGCGGTTCTATGATAACAGCAAATATTGCAAATCACTATAATCGAGACGTGTTTGCTTTGCCAGGGAGCATTAATTCTTCTTATAGTAAAGGCTGTAATAAATTAATTAAAACAAACAGAGCCAATTTAATCGAGTCAATAGAAGATTTGGAATATATTATGAATTGGTCTGACGGAAAACCATCTAGCTTGCAACAAAAATTAGATTTAATTTCGGATTTGAATGAAAATGAAGCTAAAGTTGTAAATATTTTAAAAAAATACGAATATCTTGATATAGATAACTTACTACGACAAACAAATATGGATAATAATATTTTGAGCCTTTGTTTGTTGGAGTTAGAGTTTAAAAATATTGTGAGAGCTTTGCCTGGTAAACTATTTTCTTTAAAAATAAAATAAATATGTTGATTGATACACATTGCCATTTATATTTGCCAGAATTTGAACAAGATATTGATGAAACTATTAAAAGAGCAGAGGCTCAAAGTGTTTCAAAGATAATTCTTCCAAATATTGATTCAGAAAGCCTTAACCCAATGTTTACTCTTTATAATTCCAATGCAACTTTGTTTTCTACAACAATAGGTTTACACCCATGTTCTGTTAAAAAAGATTATGAGGAGGAATTGTCAAAAATTTTTAAAGACTATACTAATATTATTAATATAATAGGTATAGGCGAAATAGGAATAGATTTATACTGGGATAAAACTTTTTTTAAAGAACAACAAAAAGCATTTGATTTTCAACTAAATTATGCTTGTGAGAACGATTTGCCTGTGATTATTCATAGTAGAAATTCCTTAAAAGAGGTTTTAGATATTTTAAAAATTTATTTACCAAAAGGACTTAGAGGAGTTTTTCATTGTTTCCCAGGGAATTTAGAAGAAGCTAAACAAATAGTTGATTTTGGTTTTTATTTGGGCATAGGTGGAATTTTAACCTATAAAAATAATAATATGCTCGAAGTAGTTGAAAACATAAATTTGGAATATATATTAACCGAAACAGATTCTCCTTATTTAAGTCCTGTCCCTCATAGAGGTAAGCGTAACGAACCGGCTTTTATTATTGAAATTGTGAAATATATATCTAAGATTAAAAATATAGATTTTGAAAAAGTTGCTAGTATTACAACTAAAAATGCCAAAACGCTTTTTAAACTTCAATAAAGGAGAAATCTTTTACATATATAAATAGGTATATTCAAAAAAATTGCGTTTTTTTTTAAATTAATTAAAAAAAATTTTTTTAAGCTAAATTAATTTATTATTTTGCGAAACATTTTGAAAGGTCAAAATGGAGAGATGGCCGAGTCGGTCGAAGGCGCACGCCTGGAAAGTGTGTAGGCGGCGTGAAACCGTCTCGTGGGTTCGAATCCCACTCTCTCCGCCATATTGAAATTTGAAATAATTGAATTAAAATAAATTAAAATTAAAATTTAAACAAAAAAAATAGTCATGAAAAAACTAATTGCATTATTAACTTTAGCAGGAATGCTAACATTTGCGGGTTCATCTTTTATTTATGCACAAGACGAGGCACAAACTGATGAAAACACTACAGAACAAGTTGAAGAAACTGTTGCAGAAGAAGTGGCGGTTATTGACGAAGGAGATGCTGCTGAAGCATCAGGAGAAAATGTTCCAATGCATCAACAATTGAAAGTTAAATTTATTGAAGGTGGACCAATGTGGATGGCACCAATTATAATTTGTTTGATTTTAGGTTTAGCTTTAGCATTTGAGCGTATTATATACTTGAACTTTGCTTCCACAAATACTAAAAAACTTTTACTTAAAGTTGAAGAAGCTTTAAACGAAGGTGGAATCGAAGCTGCTAAAGATGTTTGCAGAAACACTCGCGGTCCTGTAGCAAGTATTTTTTATCAAGGCTTAGATAGACATGAAGGAGGAATAGACATAGTTGAAAAATCAATTATTTCTTATGGTGGCGTACAAATGGGATTGTTAGAAAAAAACCTTACTTGGATTTCTTTATTTATTGCTATCTCACCTATGTTAGGGTTCTTGGGAACAGTTGTAGGTATGATTATGGCTTTCGACGAAATCCAAATAGCTGGTGATATTAACCCATCTCTAGTAGCAGGAGGTATGAAAGTTGCTCTTATCACTACTGTAGGAGGTCTTATTGTTGCTATGATTTTGCAGATTTTCTATAACTATATTTTAGGAAAAATTGAAGGAATAGTTAATAGCATGGAAGACGCTTCTATTTCGTTGATAGACATTCTAGTAGAATACGAAGCAAAACAAAAATAATTTTTAAACAAAAATAATATGTTAGAAAAAGTATCAAAAATATTTGGAATTACATTATTAGTATTAGTAGCACTAGTAACACTCCACTTTTTTATTTTCGACCTAGGTGCTTTAGAAACTCAGATTGCAGAAACAGCAGATTTGCCATCTGATCTAAAAGCCTTTAAAATGCAAGAAATAGGTATAAACTGGGGTGCTACTATATTATATTTTGCTATTGTTTTATTTGCTTTAGCAGCTATTTTCCTTGTGGGTGCATTAATTTGGCAAGTAGTTCGTACAATTATTGACGATAAATCAAAAGCTCCTGTAATTTTAATAACACTTGCAGTGATAGTGGGAATAGTTTTATTATGTTATTTTGTTTTCGCCTCAAGTGAAGTCCCATTTTTCTTAGGTTCTGATAAAATAGAAGTTACAGGCGAAACATGTAGGCTTATTGATACTGGTTTATATGTTTTATATATAACTTTAGGTTTAACAATTTGTGCAGCTATATATAGCGAAATTGCTAAATTTTGGAAATAATAATAACGCATAAAATAATTAAATAAATTATGGCGAAAAGAGAAACACCAGAAGTAAACTCAGGATCGTTGGCAGACATTGCTTTCTTGTTGCTTATTTACTGGCTTTTAACAACAACAATGGACGTGGATACTGGTATTGCTCGTCAATTACCACCTATCCCCGAAAAATCTGATATAACAGAAGTTGATATTAATAAAAGAAATATTTTTATCGTACTAATAAACTCAGAAAATGTTCTAAGGGTAAATGGAAAAGAAAGAAAAATCGAAGAACTACGGGAGTTGACAAAGGAATTTGTGAAATCAAATCCAGACGACCCTTCTATGCCTGAGCTAGAATCTGTATATATCGAACAGTTAAATAAAAGAGTTGATGTAGGTAAAGGCGTTATTTCTTTGCAGAATGATAGAGGAACATCTTATGGAACTTATATTATGGTTCAAAATGAGCTAGTTGCTGCAGTAAATGAACTGCGTGACGAAGCTGCTTATGAGTATTTTGGTAAAAAAAGTTTTGATAACTTAAGTGATGATCAAAAAGAAGCAGTTAGAAAAATTGTTCCGCAAAGAATTTCAGAAGCTGAACCTAAAAATATTGGAGGAAAATAATTATGGCAAAATTTAGTGATAAAAAGAAAAGAAAAGTTGGAGCAATAAATACATCTTCTTTACCAGACGTAGTTTTTATGATTCTTTTCTTCTTTATGGCAACAACTACAATGAGAGAAGTTGAATTGAGAGTACAAGTAAAATCTAGTGATTTACCAAAAGCTACAGAAATTAAAAAGCTAGAGAAAAAATCATTGGTTAGTTATATCTATGTAGGAAAACCTTTAAAAGAATATGTTGGAATGTATGGAACAGAACCTAGAATCCAATTAAATTCTTCATTCGCCGAATTATCCGATATTTACGAATATATTTTGGCTGAACGCGAAATGAGAGATGAAGCTGAAAGACCGTTTATGACTACCTCTTTAAAAGTACATCAAGATACTAAAATGGGGATAGTAACCGATATTAAACAAGAATTGAGAAAAGCTTCAGCTCTGAAAATTAACTATTCGGCAAGAAAAGAAATTTAATAATAATCTAAAATATAAAAAAAGTGCAATTAACTTGCACTTTTTTTATATCTTTAAGTTTGAGATTTTTTATTTTTTGTATTTTAGCAACCAATATAAATGTTTTTCGTTTACATAAAAAAAGAATTAAAATTATGAGAAAAATAATATTAATAAGTTTTGTTTTGTTATGTTTTGGCTTTAGTAAAGCACAAACAATTACTCCCGACCCACGATTATTAGACGTATATTCTCAAGAATATTTGGACGCAAATCTAGAAAATGAAATTGAATATTTTAATTGGTTCTTAGACAATTCTTATTTCGTTGCGTTTGTGGGATTAGAAAAGGCTGAAACCTTGCCTTATTTATATGAAATAGATAAGGAAACTAAGGAGAAGAAAAATAAAATATTAGCAATTGACGAAGAAAGTTTTAACCCACTCTTAAGTTCTTATGAGATTTTTTATAACAAGGAATCGGCTTATAGAATTGGTAATACTGGATATGTTATCGCTTTTTATTCTCAAAAAAAACTAACTAAAAACTATAATCAATATAAAAATGAAAATCAATAGTTTGAAAATATTTATTATAAGCATATTTTTGCTTATAGGTGCTACTAGCTTTGGACAGCAATATTTAATTAGCCAAGGTGGAACTATTACTACTTGTGAAGGTACTTTGTATGATTCGGGTGGACCAAATGGAAATTACTCAAGTAGTGAAAATTATACAATAACTATATGTTCTGAAGATGGGAATTTTTTAGTTTTAAACTTTACTCAGTTTGAATTTGAATCAGGAACTTATGATAAATTATCAATATATGATGGACCTAACACTACAAGTCCCGCTTTAGTTACTAATGCTGGTGGTACAACTTTATTAAATCAAACTTTTACTTCTACAGGTTCTTGCCTTACATTGCATATGCAAACTGATGGATCTATTACTCGTCCTGGTTTTGCTGCAGTAATTTCTTGTTTGCCACCTTGTCAAGATTTTGAAATAGATATTATTAGTACTAGCCTCCCATTTTCTCAACCTTTAGATTCAATGTGGATTAATGTTTGTCTAGGAGAAAGTATTACTTTTACCGCAGCAGGCACATATCCAAACAATAATGCTAACTACGCTCAATCTGATGCTACTACAGACTGGTATTGGACAGCAAGTTCTAATAATGCCTCTGCTGAGGCTAATGGTTTAGGTATGACTACCTTCACTCATACTTTTGATGAACCTGGTGGTTATTTCATAGGTTTGATGGCAAAAGATGAAAATGGTTGTATAGAACACTATTTGGAGCAAATTAGAGTTAGGGTTTCAATACCGCCTAACCTTTCTGTTGACCCGGCAGTGGGTGGATGTATAAGCGATGCAATTGAGTTAACTGGACATGTTTCCCCAAATTCTTGGGAAATTGTTATTGCTGACGAACAAATAGTTCAAGAATGTATTACAGATGATCAGGGAGTTGTGCAGTCATTTTGTTGGAATATTAATGCTTTTCAACCTGGACAAACCATTACTTCACTTAATGACTTAGAACATGTTTGTTTAAATATTGAACACTCTTGGATAGCAGATGTTTGGATATATATTGAATGTCCAAATGGACAACAGGCAGAGATAAATTATTATAGTTCTTCCAACCCTTGTTCAGGAGAATTTTTTGGTTCTACCAGATCATGCAGATAACTGCAACCCAGGTACTGGTTGGGATTATTGTTGGACAATGAATGCAGCACACCTCCCATACTGCATGGTGTCAAAGATAATTCAGGCTCTGTTCCTCCAGGTAATTATTTACCAACAGGTAATTTCGCAGATTTAATAGGTTGTCCTATAAATGGTGAGTGGTGTGTTGTTATTATTGATGACTGGGGTGTCTGATGATGGAACTCTGTTTTCTGTTGATATTAGCTTTGCTCCTAAGCAGTAACTTCCAGCCTATTTGTGGTCATATTCTCATACTTATTCTTCAACTGGTATGTCTTGGGCAGGTGACGGTTTAGGAGCAAATTCTGGAGGAACTGCAACAGCAATTCCAATTGCATCAGGTACACAAGCATATAATTTCTGTGTAACAGATGATTTTGGTTGTTCGTATTGTATTCCTACAACTGCAGAGGTTTTGTCTATAGATGATCCTTCTTGTTGTATTTTACC
>DHVB01000053.1:23547-26523 GCA_002412425.1 Bacteroidales bacterium UBA5219
AAACTCTCCTCATGCAACAGTAACAGTAAGTGAGTGGGGAGTGTATGAGTTTGAATGGATAGAAGTATATATGAATAATCCAACTTGTGCAGATACTGCTACTGTTACTATTGAGTTTTGGCCCATTCCAACAACAACTTTTACTTATGACCAAGTAATGTGTAATGCAGACCACACAACAATAAATTATATTGGAAACATGTCGGCAACAGCTACCTTTAACTGGGATTTTGACGGAGCAACAGTTGTAAGTGGAAGCGGAATAGGACCTTATACTATTTATTGGGCAGAACCAGGAATGCATTATGTAGGATTAACCGTTTCTGAAAATGGATGTTCTTCGCCAGATACTTTAGTTAATATTTTAAATCCAGCACTTTTGGAACACAGTTTAGTTGTAGATAATGATCCGTGTTTTGCTTCGTGTAGAGGTAGAGCTGAAGTATTCCCTACTGGAGGAACAGAACCTTATGAATATTCTTGGGGTTCACATAATCCTGTGTTGCCAAATTTATGTGCAGGAACTTATTCTATAGTTGTTACAGATGCAAATGGTTGTACTACTGGTGAGAACTTTGTTGTAAACGAACCAACAGAACTTGTTATAAATGATATAACTTCTAATAACCTAACTTGCTATCAATCTAATGATGGAAATATTTATATCGATGCCGTGGGAGGTACAGGTGAATTAACTTATCAATGGTCTGATATAGGCTTTGGACCTGCAAATAGAGAAAATATATCAGCACAAGAATATTGTGTAACAATTACAGATGAGAACGGTTGTTTCCTTGTAGAGTGTATAACAATAACTCAACCAGCAGAATTGTTAGTAACTGTTTCTCCAAATGTAGCTATATGCGAAGGAAGTCAAACTGTACTTCAAGCTACCGGTATGGGCGGAACTGTTCCATACTCTTATATGTGGAGATATTCTCAAGATTCTGCTTATATTGTCGGTCCTTCATCTTATATGGTAAGCCCAGACACAACACGAATATATGAAGTTTATGTACGAGATGCTCACGGTTGTGAAAGTAATGTGGCTTCAATTAAAGTTACAGTTAGTCCAGAAATGATAATCGATACTATGTTAATTAAGCATAATAGATGTTATCAATCTTGTGATGGACGCGCCGAAATTGTTATGCACGGAGGTTTGGCTCCTTTACATTATTCTTGGGGTTCAGATAATCATATTTATTCAGGTTTATGTGCAGGTATTTATACAGTTACAGTTTCTGACCTTATTGGTTGTAGTGTATCAAATACTTTTGTGATAGAACAACCAACACAAATTACTTACTCTACATCAGTGGAGCCTGCAACTTGTTTTGGCTACGACGATGGAGAAGCTACTATTTTTGTTCAAGGTGGTGTAACTCCTTATACTTACACATGGCCCACAGGACCAGGTACAGAAACTATTACAACAACAGCAGGAAGCTATACCGTTACAGTTCTAGATGATCATAATTGTAGCATTGTGGCAAATGTTGAAATTACTCAGCCTTCAAAAATTATAGTTTTGCCAATGAGTAATATGAGAATTTGTCAAACTCAATCGGTAAGCCTTAATAATCAAGCTACAGGAGGAACTCCATATTATGACTTTAGGTGGGAAGGCAGTGACGGAAGTGTTTGGAACTCTAATATATATACTGTAACTCCAGAAACAACAACTACTTATACTTTAGTGGTTACTGACTCTCATGGCTGTCATAGCAGTCCTGTTAGTACAACTATTTTTGTAAATCCAGGCTTAACAATAAATTCTATTGTAACTAGCAATGATACTGTTTGTCCTGGCGACCCAGCAATAATTCATGTTGATGTGGAAGGTGGCAATGGCGGACCATATTTAATGACTTTACAAGATGGACGAGTTGTTCCTTCTCCATTTATAGTTTATCCAGATACAACAACAATGTATTATATTACACTTGCTGATATGTGCGGAACACCTACAGTTATGGATTCTATTTTAATAAATGCTAGACCAAAACCAGTAAACTTATTTACAGTTGAAAAAGTTAGCGGTTGTCCACCATTCGCAGCTCAGTTTAATGAACTTAATCCTCATCTCGGACAAACATATTTATGGAATTTTGGAGACAAAAAATATTCAACTGAGAAAAATCCAGTTCATATTTATAAAGAACCAGGAGTTTATACTGTAAGTCTTGAAGTTAGAGATGTGTTTGGCTGTAAATTTACACGTGAAATTGAAGATTTAATAACAGTATATCAAGGTCCTACAGCTAACTTTGAAGCATCACCAGCAATAGTGTCTTTCATAAATTCAGAAGTTGAATTTATAAATCACTCTTCTAATGCTTCTAATTATTATTGGTTCTTTGGAGATGGAGACAGTTCAATGTTTGTAAGCCCACGCCATAAATATACAGATATTGGAGATTATGAAGTAATGCTTGTTGCTGAAACAGATAAGTATTGTACAGATACTACTGTTAGAACAATAGGCGTTAGAAATGAATTTGCATTTTATATGCCTAATTCGTTTACTCCTAATGGAGACGGACTTAACGACTGTGCTAGACCTTGTGGAAATGGTATTGATAAAAACGATTTTTCTTTAGTAATTTATGATAGATTTGGTATGCTTGTTTTTGAAACAGATAAATTTGACCCTAAGGTTGGTTGCGAGGCTTGTTCTGACGGAGCTTGGGACGGAACTTATAAAGGAAATAAAAATAAGGGAGATAAAGTTATGGCGAATGGTGTGTATTACTGGTATGCCGAGTTTAAAGATTGGTATGGAACAGTACATAAAAAACAAGGAGAAATTGTACTAGTTAGATAAAATTAAAGAGGCTGTCTCAAAACAAATTTTAAAACAATGAATTTTCAAGGTGTTTCAGAAGTGTTAAAATGCAAGGCGCTGAAATTGAGGACGAAGCAGCGTACACTTGAGTTAAAAGTTAAAAGGTTAAAGTTTAAAGGAACTGACGC
>DHVB01000079.1:0-21498 GCA_002412425.1 Bacteroidales bacterium UBA5219
ATAATTAGTTGCGGATTTAAGGTACTTCATAAAAAGATATATTTTACCAATAAAACAATTTAAACTTAAACAGTTTAAATTTCTCAAGTCTGATAAATGTTGGTATAATTCTGATAACGAAGCTATTCTTTTTGATTATCCATATTATGAAAAAAAAATATGGGGCAAAACAGGAATAATATTTAATTTTGAAGAAAATTTATGGGAAAATAGAAAAGGAGAAAAATACGAATTTAAGGCACCTAGCTGTTCTCATCTTAGTGAATATTTACAAAAAGAATATGGAATAAAAATTCCTGATAATTGGCGACATTGGAATGGTGGAGTATTTTTATTTAATGAAAAATCAGAAGAGTTCTTAAATTTTTGGCACGAAACTACTATTAAAGAATTTTCAAATCCCTACACCAAAACCCGCGATCAAGGAACGCTGGCTTTAAGTGTTTGGAAATTTGGCTTAGAGAATCACCCTAATATTCCGGAAGAGTTTAATTGGATTTGTGAGTTTGCAAACAATAATATTGCTTGGGATAAAAACTTAGGATATACAAAAGATGGATTTAAAACCCACTTCTACCCTAAACTATTGCACATATACCATGAATGGGGAAATAAAGATTGGAGTATTTGGCAATCTGTCGCAAACCAAAATAAAAACACATAATTTTAAAATAAACATATTTTTTTATTTACTTTACATAAAATTTATATCATGTTATTACATTTTTCAAAATATCAAGGAGCTGGCAACGATTTCATCATTATAAACATGATGAATAATAAGATTGAACTTAATCAAAAACAAATTGAATTTTTATGCAACAGAAGATTTGGAATAGGTGCAGATGGCTTAATGTTAGTGCTAAAAAATGATGATTATGATTTTTACATGCAATATTTTAATGCAGATGGAAAAGAAGGAAGCATGTGCGGAAATGGCGGAAGGTGTATTGCAAAATATGCATATTTAAATAAAATTTCTAGCTCGGAAGTAAATTTTTTAGCTATAGATGGAAAACATAAGGCAAATATAATTAGAAGCTCTGTTTCCCTTTCGATGAGCAATGTAAATAAAATACAAGATTTTGAAGATGGCTATTTTTTAGATACTGGCTCGCCTCATTTTGTTAATTTTGTTAATGATTTAAATTCAATAAACGTAAAACAAGAAGGCAGAAAAATTGCTGACGAGTCAAGATTTTCACCAATGAGAACAAATGTAAACTTTGTTGAAATAAAAAACAACAATATTCGTATAGCCACTTTTGAGAGAGGAGTTGAAGATGAGACTCTTGCTTGTGGAACTGGCTCTGTAGCTTCAGCTTTAGCTTTGCATCATTCTGGCAAAATAAAATCTAACGAGATTGTTTTAATTGCAAAAGGTGGTAGATTAAAAGTAAGTTTTGAGTATAAAGATAATTTTTACCAAAATATTATTTTAAGTGGCGATGCAGAACACGTTTTTGAAGGGGAAATTAATATATAAAAAAAGCTGCTCCAACATTGTTAAAGCAGCCCTATAATAATTCTCACAATAGTTTCTTATCTTGGAATATACACTTCTTTTACTTTATCAACTTGTCCGTTTTTGGTAACGTTTAATTCTAAAATAATTTTAGTTATAGTACGTGTATCTCCTAAAAACTCAATTTTAGAAAGTGGGAGATCGTTCACATCTTCTATTCCTCTAATATACACAACATTACCTAAAGAGTCTTCATAATTTTGGGCATCAATTTTTAAATAATAATAATCATAAATTCCCTCTTTAGCTGGTGTATAAGTCAACCCAGAATAATAACAAACTCCTGGATCACCTTTTTTACAAAGATAGCCATATCTTTCATCAAAAGATGCTGGAGATAATTCGGAAGAATATAAATCTGCATTAACTTTAAAATATGTGTTTTTACCACTCCATCTATGTGCATAAACTTTATTAAATCTTAAACGTCCTGCAACTCTTGCATCAGCACTAATAGTTGAAGTATAATTTGTATCGTTAACATGCATAGCTGTTCGGCTTATAAGATAAGAGCCTGCAAACACTTCAGAAACATTAGCAACTCTAAAAGGACGCACATTTGTTGAAACATTACCCGCTAAGTCTGTAGCTGTGTAAGTTAAATTCAACATTTCCTCAACTGTTCCTCTAGTGGCTCTCAAATATCCTTCTTTGTTGAGAGGTAAAACTGTTGTATCAAGTGTAACAACAATATCTTCTGTTTTTGAAGCATTGTCTTCAACAAAAACTCCTGGATCTACATATTTACTCCACAATAATAAGGTTGTATCTTTAGCTTCACCGTGTAAAATTTTACCATCAGGATTTAAAATGTAAATTTTTGGACCATGAGTATCTTCAGGACCACAAGATTGCAAAGCTAAGCCTACTATCATCATTAAAACACTAATAACAAAAACTTTTTTCATAAATTTCTATTTTAAAATATTTTCAAAAATAATCATTTTTAATGTAAAATACAAATGTATTATAAAATTATTATTTTCAAAACAAAATATTTAAGATTTTTACTTTTTTATTAATTTTTTAGTCTTACCTGAATTAATAAAATGGATAAAATAAACTCCTTCGGTTAAATCGCCAAGATTTACTTTACTTATTTCATTATAAACTTTTTGATTTAACACCAATCTTCCCGTCAAATCATATATATTAACAAATTCTTCACTTTCATAGATTTTTACAAAAATAATATCTGAAGTAGGATTTGGATAAATTTCTGGCTCTTGCACGACAAGCTTGTTTGAATAAATTGAGCTATTATCTAATACTCCTATTTTCATTTCATCAATATAAAGTACCGAACCATTATCATTTTTTGTTCTAAATCTTATCACAAGTTTTTCGCCTTTAAACTCATTTAAACTAATATTTATTGTATCAAATTCTGAGGCTTCTATAGGTTTATAAAACTTGTAGTTTGAATTTCCTTCGACAGTTGCAAGATTTTCTCCTCCTTCTGCAAACAAAATTTTATCAAAACTCAAACCACAATCAGTACTAACTTCTATTATTAAACTATCTTTATAAAGATTTAATGTTCTGCGTTTATAAGCATAAGTAAAACTTAAAAACATAGAATCATTTTCTGCTGGCATAGTAATTTCTGGCAAATATAAATCATCTATATTCCAATTTTTGGGAGTATATTCAAGGAAATTAACACCTATAGCTTTATGCTCGTCATTTTCGCCCCAATTCAACATTGACCAAGTAGTTCTATAGTCGGGATTTATTATTACAAATTCTGAATTATCTAAATTTGAAATATTTTCAAAGTTTTGATAATAAGAACTATCAACTTCACTTAACAAAAACACTCTATGATTGAATCCATTATTAAACCTGTCGTATTCAGACAAATCTTCCAATGGTTTTACTATTCCATGAATATAATTTTCTCCTGCTGACAATTCTAAATTTGGATATAAAAACTCAAAACTACTGCCTTCAACTATACTTTCATTAATAGTTGAATCACAAACTATTACTTCATTTAGATAAACTTTAACATTAAAGCCATTTATTGGATTTTCACCAAGATTTTTGATTTTCATTTGAGTATTTAGAAATTTTTCATCTTGACAGACAAAACTTTTTTCTGAAGATGTCAACTCTAAACTCAAATCATATTCATTTGTAATAGGTGGAGCTGGAGTATAAATATTTGACAAATAATCGAAAGCTGCTAGTGCATCAATCATTCCATTTCCATAAATATTATCTTCTCCAGTTTCGCCAAGATCTATTGCGGTTTCATATAAAGCAAGTTTCAGTTCATAAGCTGAAGCCATTGGGAATGCTTCGGCTAATAGCAATAAAGCACCAGAAACATGTGGACAAGCCATAGAAGTTCCTTGTAAATAAGAATAAGAGCTAGCACCACTAGCAGAACGAACACTAACACCAGGGGCAACAACTTCTGGTTTAATTTTTAATCGTCCTTCTTCCTCAACACAAAGTGAAGGTCCTCGACTCGAAAAGTCAGCAATAGGGAAATTTTCAGAATTTCCATTAACAGCTCCTATTGACATTGGATTCACAATATTGTAAGCTAACATTGCTGGAAAACCTGTTGTTCCAGCTCCAGGTCCTTCATTACCAGCAGAAAAAGGAGAACATATCCCAGCTGTTTCTATAGTAACTAAAATTTCTGCTTCAGGTAAATCACAAGCACCAAAGTTGAGTGCTAAATCGTAATTATAGCCCCAAGAATTATTTATTACTCGTGGAACGTCATCACTAGTAGTTTCATCGCCATCAGGATTTAACACCCAATCAAAAACAGCCATAAAATCTGCTGGTGTTAACAAATCAGAATCACTACTTGCAACTGGGTCGCTAGCAATCCATTTCGCATTAAAAGCTACACCTATAGTATCGTTTGTAGTTTTATCCAAACCTAAAACTGTTCCTGTAGTATGAGTTCCATGACTTGAACCTGCATTATCAACAGGTTTAGGATTACGAATTCCATACCAACATTGACTTAAAGGCAAGTAATTTCCTGCAAAATTATCAGAAATAGCTGGATGTGTTGCATGAACACCTGTGTCCATACTCAAAAACAAAATATTTCGTCCTGTGTATCCTTTTTCCCAAAGTTTGTGAGCATTTATTGCTTTTAATCCAGGCTCTGTGCCCCCTACAAGCTTAGGTTCAGAAGACAAAACTCTTTCGGTACCAATAATTTTATAACGTGCTGAATTTATATCAATAAAACGAATTGATTTTTGATCTGCTAAATAATAAACAAAATTTGGTTTTATCTCAATATTTAAAGCATTTGCAGCACGAAAAAATTTTATTTTTCCGACAGCTCTTGAATCTTGATTTAAAATAAAATCTAAGCAAACGGCAAATTCGCTTAAAGAAATTTCTGCATTTTTATTCAACAAATCATTTACAGATTTTGTTCTAAAATCAAAAGAAGCCTTTTTAGCATCTAAATTTCTTGCCAATTCATTTATATCATAATGCGACTGAAAATAAATATTCACATTAATATAATAGCCTTCATGTTTTCCTAATTCCGAAACCAAAGCAGGCGAAAGAACAGATTGGGAAAATAAAAAACCTGACAATAATAATAAATATACAAAAAGTGTAGTTTTCATAATAAAATATTTTGCTTCAAAAATAACAAATCAAATTTATAAAAGAACATAATTATTTTTTTTTATATCTTTACACTTAAATTTTTACTTAAAAATGAAGAAAATTTTTATATTATTTGTTTTATCTATCTTTACACTGCCACTATTTTCACAAGTTGAAGAACCAGTAGATAATCCTGGAGGTGGAGGTTTTGGGGCTATTTTATTAAATTTTAGAAGTTCAGATGAAAACTTCGCTTTATATACAGGCGGTGGCGGAGGTTTTGTTGTTAAAGACTTTAGAATAGGTGCATTTTTTAGTGGAATGGCAAAATCTTTTACTAAAAATGATTCTATTGTTTCTTCGATGAAAATTGGTTGTACTCAAGGCGGTTTGTGGTTTGCTTATCCTTTTTTTAAAAAACATGCCTTACATGGGCTTGCAGAAATGAAATTCAGTATTGGAAATACTAAAGTAATAGATACAAATTGGCAACACCACGACAAAAAAGTTTTCTGGGGTTTTAATCCTTCATTAGCAATAGAATATGATATTTCCGAAGTTTTAAAAATTGCTGCTGGCGTAGAATATCAATACAGTTATTTTCGTAAACTTCCAACATTGTATTCTACCGATGCTTTTTCTTCTCCAGGAGTATTTATTTCTGTAAAATTGGGAACATTTTAAACATAATTTAATTCGCAACTTTATTCAAGGATTTATCATTTGAACTTAGCATATACATTGCAAAAACAGCAAAGAAAACTCTAATATCAACATAAGAACTTGATTTTAAAACATTTAATATTATATAGACCAATACCAACAAATTAATATAATTTGTACCATTTAAGTTCTTTGAAAAAACAAAATATAAAAATATTAAAAATAAAATCAAACCAATTAAACCAAGTTCTACCCAAATTTCAAGAAAAATATTATGAGGATAAGCTCTAAAATCTTTTTGTAAATAAAGAATTCCAAAACTACCAACACCAAATCCATAAATAGATTCAAACTTATTGTTTTTTATTAAATCCATACTAAATTTCAATTGATCAATTCTTGTATCGACAGAAGTATTTATACTACTGCTTTTAGTTGTATTAGAAGTTGTAGGCACACTGCTAGTTTCACTATCAGAAGAAGGCATCAGCAAGCTTATTCTAAATACTGAACGATCAAGTAAAACTTTAACTTCCTTTTCAAAAATAAGGAAAAAAACAAAAAACAATAATACCGTTAATCCACTATATAAAGCTTTTTTAAAATCTGAAAGCAATACTTTGTTATAATAATAACTGTAAATATATTTTATTATAAAAAGTGGAATTAAAAGTAATAATACAAAAATAAATGGACCTCTAGCTCCAAGTAAAAACAATAAAATAATAGTAAGAGTAACTACAAAACTTGAAACAAATAAATTTTTAAAAATTCTTTTTTTAGCTCCCAATATTACCAAAATATTCAAGCCCATAAAACTCGCACAAGACAGATATAATCCTAAAATTGGCTCGTAATAAGTTTTTTTTGAATAACCATCATCTAAATAGTCCAAATAAATTTTTAAAAACCATATGCTCACAAAAATTAAAGTAATAGACACTATTCTAAAAAACTTAGCAATATCAAATCTTTTACATAAAAGTGGAAATCCAAAACCAATAATATTTGGAATAAAAAGTATTACTTTTTTATAAGAATAACTTTCTGACGGTGTCCATATTAAACTCAGCAACATCCACAGATAAAATAGAATTAAAAAAACAAAAGACAATAAAATATTTTTGTTAAAACTAACTGAAATTTTTTCATTTTTAAATTCTATTATAAGTGCAAGCAATAATAAGAAAGAGGCAAGAAAAGTAAAATCAATAGGAAAAGGGATGTTGTAAAAAATCAAAAAACTTTTTATTATTCCTGAAAGATAAAATATTGTAAAAATAACTTCCATTTTAAATTCCCTCTACAATTTCTTTATAAATACTATCCCACCCCTCCCATTCATTTACAACCAAATTACTATTATGCCATAAAAGAACAAAATCACCGTTATAAGATTTTACAATATTAGCTAGTCTTACACTTTCGTTTACACAATCTTGTTGGTTTTCACATCTTGCTCGCAGAGCCTTGTCCATTACAATAAGTGGACGTTCTCTTAATTGTAGTTGATTTCTTAGTTCAACATCAAAAAGTGGAAACTCATAACATATTCCACATCTAAAACCAATATTGGAATTAAAACCCATTCCGGAGTCAATTTTTAAGTTACAAACTTCCCAATCTCTAAAAGTTTGAGGTATTAAATATCTTAAAAAATGTTGCCGTCCTTGAGAGACATCAATTCTTAAATTATACAATCTATTAACTTCTCTTTTAAGTTGCGAAACATTGTTATAGCTTGAGTATGAAGGATGAATTCCTATTATATGATTTCTTTCTTTTATATTATGTATAGTTTTTTTTATTTTTTTATCTAAAATACTGTAAGTAATACCCTCTTCTCCTTTTAACCCTGGTATAAAGTAAAACTCAGATTTAACATTCTTTGTCTCAGAGATGTCCATAAAAAAATCAAATTTATCATAAACATCAGGTGCTTTTTTAAAAATTTGCTTATAAACTGTTTTTAAAGTATTAAAAAATATTTTAAAATTTTTTCTACGAAAAATATCACCTAAAAGTGCCTTAACAATTTTTCCAAATTTATCATATCTAGCAAAAAAGTCAATATCATGTGTTAAAAACAATCGAAAATCTCTTTGCGAAGGGGCAACTTCTATGCCTGCATCATTTAACATTTTAGCTAGAACGCTTATATAATCATTTACTATAGGACGTTTATGAAAACCATATTTTATTGAAAGATTTTCTTTTTCATCAAATCTGTCATGCTTATCTTTAGTTTTATTTGCTATTTCTTCCCACCTAGTAAGCATAAAAAATATAGCTGCTATAATGTCATTTCCACAATAAATAAGACCATCTTCATTTCTAAGTTCATCTTTGCCAAACAGAATGGGAATTGCAAAACTAAAACCTTCACAAGTCATAAAATCCACATCTGTAGGAATATTTATAATATTTTGAAAATACTTATAGCCATCTTCAAAATTAGAAAAAAACACATCGTCAATTATTAGTCTATAATTATCCGAAACAAATCTATAAAGAGGTTCATTATCTGTTAAAATTTCATATTCAGTATTATAAATTTCACCAAAAATATAATTCAGAACATATTTTTTTTCGGCGACAAACTTATTTTGAATAAAAATTTTAATCATAATTTGTGTATGAAATTTCTACAAATATAGCAAAGTATTAAAATTCTGCACAAACTTTTTTCTTTTAAGTTTAAAGTTTTGCATTTATTATAATTTTCTTGCCACTACTCTATATAGCAAATATAAAAAATAAAGATAATATAAACTCAAAACAGACGATAGCAAAATCATAAAACTTATCATATCCCAGTCAAAAATTTTAACAATTCCAAAAACTAACAATGTAAGAACTAACAATCCAATTTGCCAATATAAAGCTACTTTTTGTTTTTCAAAAACCGACAAACTAATTGACAATGGTGCAGTTACAAACCTTATCATAATTAAAGGAATTAATATTTTTGCATAATAACCAGCTATACGCCATTCTTCACCGAATACTAAAGCAAAAAGCCATTCTCCCAAGAAAAATATTACTACAATTATTGGAATTGCCATCAAGCTAAGTTTTTTTAAAGTACTCCAAAACACTTCTTTTGCATGTCCATATTTTTTCATTTGTTCATGAGCTTCTTTGTAATACACATTTTGCATAGAAGTTCCGATAACTGCACTTGGTAGTCCTAAAATTCTATTTGACAGAGAATAATATCCAACCTGAGTAACATTATATAACATAGAGATTAGAACACTCACAAGATTTACAGCCAATACATTGGCTAAAGTTGCAGGCATTTGATATTTTGGAAAATCAACATATCGTTTTGCTTGCATTTTCATATTAGACCAAGAGGTTTTTTTTATAAATAATTTGAGTTTAATTTTAGACATTAAAGGGAATATAGAAACAAGATAGCCTATAATTTGTCCAACAATTAAACCTATTGGTGTTTTTGACAAAAAGCCTAAACCTATCTGAGTTCCAGTTCTGGTACTCGCTCTCCAAATACTGGCAGATGAAATATTTTTATATGATTTTTCGCGAGTATTATAATAACTTAACATATTATATGCTCCTTGCAAAAACACAGTTATTGGGACAAAATACAACCAAAATTTTATTTGTGAATTATTTAACAGACCAGCTATAGTATCGGCAAAAAAGCCTATTAAAATCTGCAAAATTATAGACAACACAAAAGCTATAAGAAAACCAAGACTCATTATATTCCATGCATCTTCTTTTCTATCGGGTAAAACAATGGAAAGCTCATAACGTAAATTTGCAATACTTCCCAAAATTGTTGTTACTGAAACAAAAAGCTCTAAAACACCAAAGTCATCTGGAGAATACATGCGTGTAAGCACAGGCATCAACAACATAGGAATGATTTGTGCTATCATAGTCCCCTTAAAAAGAATAAAAAAATTCTTTGAAAATTCCGACTTTGGAGAAATTATTTTAGAAATCTGTCTAAACATCTTTTAAAAATATTTCACAAAAATAACTAATCAAAAAGATTAACAATATTTTTTTTGAATTTAAGTTCAATTATTAAATCCAACTTTTAAACTTTTGACTTAAATATTGTATCTTTGCACTCTAAAATAGTAAATTAGAATATTTAGAAAACAATATGATAAAACTAACAACAGTAATTGGTGCCAGACCTCAAATAATTAAAGCTGCGGCTATTTCTAGAAGTATAAAAAAACATTTCTCAGGAGAGATTCAAGAAAAAATACTACATACAGGGCAACATTACGATAAGAATATGTCGCAGGTATTTTTCGAAGAGCTAAACATACCAAAGCCAGACTTTAATCTAGGTGTTGGATCGGGTTCGCATGGCGAGCAAACAGCAAAAATGATTGCGGGAATAGAAAATATTCTTAGCTCTGAACAGTCTAATGGGATCATACTATATGGCGACACAAATTCTACTCTAGCAGGAGCAATAGCTGCAAGTAAAATACATGTACCTATTTTCCATATAGAGGCAGGGTTAAGGAGTTTTAACATGGCTATGCCAGAGGAGATTAATCGTATTGTATGCGATCAACTTTCGTCTATTCTATTTTCGCCCACAGAAACAGGAGTTGAAAACTTACGTCGCGAGGGCTTCTTCCAAATTTCGCCACAATTCAAAAACGGAAAACAAAGGCAAATCTACAACAGCGGAGACATTATGTACGACAATAGTCTGCACTTTGCTCAAATGAGCCTAGAAGCCGAGCAAATTTTACACGACAATGATTTAGAAAAAAACAACTATATTTTAGCAACAATTCATCGCGACAACAACACAGATGATAAAACTCGCCTAGACAGTATTTTTAAAGCTCTATTAGAAATCTCTGAAAGTAAAAAAATAGCGATAGTTCTACCGCTTCATCCTCGTACCACTAAATTGTTGCCAATAAATCTCAACAACGAAACATATCAATATTTACAAAACTCTAAATACATAAAACTACTTCCACCTGCATCATTCCTTGAAATGATTGCTTTGGAAAAAAACTCTAAGATTATAATGACCGATAGTGGTGGTGTGCAAAAAGAAGCTTTTTTCTTTAGCAAACCATGTATAATCCTTCGTCCAGAAACAGAATGGATAGAGATTATTGAGCACAAAGCAGGTATATTGGCAGATGCTGACTACTATCGCATAATAGAGGCTTATAACGAACTATCAAACTCAGAAATCCAATTCCCCGAAATATTTGGCAATGGACACGCTTCAGAATTCATTTTGGATAAAATAGTAAAATATTTCAAATAAAAAACATGAAAATTTGTCATATAAGTACAGTTCATTCACGCTATGATGTAAGGATTTTTTTTAAAGAATGTGTTTCTCTAGCAAAAAACTATAAAGAAGTTCATCTTATCATTGCTGATGGTTTAGGAGATGAAACTAAAAACAATGTAATTATTCACGACCTAGGTAAACCTAAAACACGAAAAGATAGATTTTTGAAATTCAGCAAGTTAGCACTATCTAAAGCAAAAGAAATACAAGCAGACGTATATCATTTGCATGATCCTGAATTACTAAGAATAGCTTTAAAATTACAAAAATTTGGTGCTAAAATTATTTACGACTCACACGAAGATTTACCAAGACAAATTTTAAATAAAACATATATTCCTAAATATTTAAGAAAACTTATTTCAAGAATTATAGAAAATTATGAAAATAAAATTTCTAAAAAGATAAACGGCATAGCTGCTGCAACTCCACATATAAGAGATAGATTTTTAAAAATTAATAAAAACACTGTTGATATTAATAATTTTCCTATAATAGAAGATATAAAATTTAACTCTGATTGGGAAAATAGAGAACTTGCAATAGGATATATTGGTGGCATTTTTAAAACAAGAGGCATATTTGAAACTCTTGATGCTATCAATAATACAGATATAAAACTTCATTTGGCTGGTAATTTTTCACACTCTCAATTAGAAACAGAGTGCAAATCACATCCAGCATGGAAACAAGTTGAGTTTCACGGTTACCTAGACAGAAATGGAGTAAATGAATTATTAAAAAAAGTTAGACTTGGAATGGTTATTTTAGAAGCAACACCTAGTTATATAGTTTCGTTACCAATAAAAATGTTTGAATATATGGCAGCAGGTTTACCAGTAGTTGCGTCAAACTTTCCTTTATGGAAAAGCATAATAGATGAAAACAAATGTGGAATTTGTGTTGACCAAACAAACCACGAAGAAATTAGAAACAAGCTATTAGCATTAATTTCAAATGATGACAAACTAATTGAAATGGGCAAAAACGGACGCAAAGCTGTTGAAACTGAATTTAATTGGCAAAGCCAAGAAGAAAAACTTATTGAATTTTATAAAAATATTGTAAAATGAATTCAACTGTTTCAATAATAATACCATGTTATAATGAAGAAGATTATATAAAAGATTGTCTTCATTCTGTTTTAGACTTTAATTATCCAAAAGATAAATTAGAAATTTTTATTGTTGACGGAATGAGTATCGACAGAACTAGAGAAATTGTTATTTCTGAGTTTTGTAATAATTTTTCGAATATAAAACTTATTGACAACCCAAAACGCACTGCTCCATACGCCTTTAATATTGGAATAAAAAATAGCCACAGTGATTTCATAATCATCATAGGTGCACATGCACAATACAGTAAGGATTATGTTAAAAACCTTATAGAATGGCACAGCAAACTTGAGGCATACAATATTGGTGGGCTTATGAAAACAGAAATTAAAAATATAAACAGAAAAACAAATGCGATAATTAAAGTTTTAAGCAATAAATTTGGTGTAGGTAATGCAAATTTTAGAACAGGAACAAAAGAAGTTGTTGAAGTAGACACAGTAGCATACGGTTGTTATAAAAAAGAATGTTTTGAAATATTTGGTCTTTTTAATGAAAAGCTCACTAGAAATCAAGATATAGAGTTTAACAAAAGAATTATTAATGGCGGTGGAAAAATTTACCTTGTACCAAATGCCTATTCTATTTATTATGCGCGCGAATCATTTAATGGTATTGCAAAAAACAATTTCCAAAACGGTTTGTGGAATATCCTTACTGTTTATTATACTAAAGATTTCTCATCGCTATCACTAAGGCATTTTGTACCTTTAATTTTTGTTTTGTCTATTCTTTTGCCGTTAATTCCTGCAATATTTTATTGGCAGTATGCTCTCTTAAGCTTAACTTCGCTGACATTATATTTAATTCTTATATTTTTCGTTTCTTCAAAAATGAAAGATAAACACACTAGCTATTATAGCTTAATATACACATTTTTAATTCTGCACTTTTCTTATGGGACAGGGTCTCTACTTGGAGTTTTTAGACTCCCATTTTTAGCATCAAAAAATTAATCAAATGACTGATCATATAAAAATACTTAAAACCGAAATATCTAAATACCTTGGTTCTAAAAATATTTATTTCCACAATAAGGGCAGAGCCTCTCTTTATGCAATATTAAAAGCAATGGGAGTTGGCTTGGGCGACGAGGTAATAATACCTGCATATACTTGTGTAGTAGTCCCAAATCCAATAATTTATTTAGGGGCTAAGCCAGTTTATATAGAAATTGATAAGGATAACTTATGCATGGATTTAAGTTATTTGGAGCAAAAAATTAATGATAAAACTAAAGTAATTATTTGCCAAAACACTTATGGACTGTCTGCAAATGTGGACAAAATTGTTGAAATTGCGAAAAAATACAATTTATACAGCATTGAAGACTGCACTCATGGTTTCGGTGGGCAATATGAAGGAAAGCCAAATGGAACTTATTGCGATGCCGCTTTTTACTCAATGCAATGGAATAAGCCTTTTTCTAGTGGTATTGGTGGTTTTATGATAATTAATAACGACAATTTGATTGAAAGTATCAATAAAATTGAAAAAGAAAAGCTAAAAGCAAATTTATCAACTAAACTAAATTTAAAGATTCTATTTTTTGCAAAAAAATGTTTCTTAAATCAAACTACATACTGGACATTGCTAAAACTATATAGGTGGCTCAGTAAAAATAATATTGTAACCGGTTCTTCTTCGGGTCAAGAGATTTCTGATATAAAAATTCCAAAAAAGTTTTTTATGGATTATTCGCAAACTCAAGCAAAAGAAGGAGTTAAAAATATTAAAAATCTTAGTGAGTTTTTAAAATTAAGAAAAGAGAATGCTGTTATTTATACCGATTTTTTAAAAAACCATAAAAAAACTTATGTCAAAGAAGACTTATTCGCAAATCATTCTTTTTTAAAATATCCTATTTTTGTTAAAAATAGAAAAAGATTTTTCGAACTTGCACGTAAACATAAAATCGAACTTGGAGACTGGTTTAATTCACCAATACATCCTATTCAGAATAATTTTGAAAAATGGGGAATGTTTCCAGAAAAGTATCCAATTGCTAATTTTGCTTCGAAGCATGTGGTCAATATCCCTTGCGACACAAAAAATATCGAAAAAATTCTAAGTTTTTTAGAAAAATACCTAAACGAAATAATTTAAAAATTATCTATTTGTTAATTGCTTAAGTTTTCGTTTAACTTCTACGAAGCTAGCAAAACCAAATCCAAGGAACATTCCTAAAAACAAAAATATCAATACACTTTTTACTATAGATTTTGAAGATTCGAAAACAATATTTCCTTTAACAATTTTAAAGGTTTCAACTCTACTTAGCTCATTTTCAATATCATTTCGTCGCTCGTAAAGCATGAGCATTTCGTTATAAGTATTGCTAATTGATAAATTAGAGTTAGAATTGTTTTCAACATTATTTAATACTGCTTGCTGTAGTTTTGCAAGTTTATCAATTTCATGATTTAAATCATTTAGAAACGAAGACAGTTTTGCTTTTGTATTTGTAATATATTTCTTAACATAATCTAAATTATTTAAGTAATTAATAAGCCCATCGCTAATCTCATTTATACTATTTTTTGAATACACTTCTAAATTCACAATAACAGCCTGATTTACAGTTGTATCAAAAATAATTTTATGAATATCGTTAGCTGCTTCTATACTTATATTTAATTGGTTTGCAACACTGTCATTTTGATTGTTTTTAATATGAATTTTTAAAGGTTCTAACAATTCATAAACTATTCTATTGTCAACTATAGGACTTGAAGCAATAAGTTTTGTTTTATAAACTTCTTTAGAACAATAAAAATGAATAAATCCTCCAATTACTCCTAGTATAGTAAATATCACTAAAACTAAAAAATATTTTTTTATAAAATTTACAATTCTAGCTATCAGTGTTAAAATATCAATTTCTTTATCTTGATTTTTCATAATACTTTAAATTTTCTTATCAATTAAATATACATTTCTATCATTTGCAGAGCGTGAAATAAGTTCGCCTAAAAATCCTGTAAGGAATAAAAGAGTTCCTATAATCATAGATACCAATGCTAAATAAAAAAATGGATTTTGAGTAATTCTCTCAATCACAATTCCTCGATTTACTGCAACTAACTTATTGATGCCTAAATATAAACTAATAGCAAATCCTATAAAAAAGACTATTGTTCCTAAAACACCAAAAAAATGCATTGGTCTTTTTCCAAACTTAGAAATAAACATTACAGACATCAAATCTAACGGACCACGAATAAATCTTTCTAGTCCAAATTTTGTTCTTCCGTATTTTCTTTCTCTATGATGAACAACTTTTTCGCCTATTTTTTTAAATCCTGCCCATTTTGCTAAAACAGGAATAAACCTGTGCATATCGCCATAAACTTCTATACTCTTAACCACTCTGTTTTTATAGGCTTTAAGACCACAATTCATATCGTGAAGTTTTATTTTGGTCATTTTGCGAACTACAAAATTATAAAACTTGCTTGGAATATTTTTCGACAAAACTGGGTCGTGCCTCACTTTTTTCCAACCCGAAACTATGTCATAATCTTGTTCTACAATCATTTTATAAAGTTCGGGTAGCTCATCGGGGTCATCTTGTAAATCTGCATCCATAGTAAAAACCACATCACCTCTACATGCTTCGAAACCTACTTGCAATGCAGCAGATTTCCCATAGTTTCGTCTAAATTTTATTCCTCTAATTTGTGGAAATTTTTCTTTCAAATTTTCAATAATTTCCCAAGAATTATCAGTGCTACCATCGTCAATAAAAATTATTTCAAACGACTTTTTATCGTTTTCTAAAACTCTTATTATCCATTCCGATAGCTCAGTCAAAGACTCTGCTTCGTTTAAGAGAGGAATTACAACAGAAATATCTAATTTTTCATTATTCATTTTCCACACCTTTCATTGCTTCTGCAAAAGCATCAGTATTTTTCTTAATAAAAGCAGAACTTATCAAAGCAACAATAAAACCTTGAATAAAAGTTGAAAAAACAGTAGATATTGACAAAGCTATTGGAGTAAGAACATATTTTTTCATCATCTCCAAAGAACTATCAATTTGGGCTTTACTAAGTTCTTGCTCATATAAATTTGCTTCTGCTAAGTTTAGCATTTTATCTAACTGTTCAGGAGCAATAAATTCATAAAAAACATAAGTATAAATAAACATTATAACAGATGCTATTAACACCATAAGCATAGTGCCACCAAGCAACTTAGAATATGAAATATAACCACCATAAAAATTATTTCGATAATACCTTTGAACAAAAACAATACTAAGCACAAAAACCAACATACTAATCCAACCAAACCATTTTGCATCGCTAAGATCAAAAGCATAAGCAATAACGCTCATTAAAATAATAGGTAAACTAATAATAGCACCTAAGCTCAAAATCATTTTTGTTTTCTTTCCCATGTTTTTCAAATTAAATTAAACTCCAAAGATATTCAGATTTTTTAAAAAACTCACTATTTTTTTTGTTTTTAAAATAATTTATATATTTTTGCATCGGGTAAGTCTTATACGACCAGCTCCCGCTGAACTCCCCCAGGTCAGGAATGAAGCAAGGGTAGGCGGTCGTAGCGGTGCGATATAAGTAGCTTACCCTTTTTTATTTTATTTTTAAACAAGTTTTTATTTTACTCAAACTCTAACAAAAATTTCATAATCGACCAGTGGAATATTCCCTTAAAGGTATTTTCAGCAAATTCATCCATTGAAACAACATATTTGGGATTATTATCTGGAATTTTTAATAGATTTCCAAACTCCCGCTCGTGAGTTTTTTCATCTACAATAATGTATGCAACTTGTATATATGTGGTTTTGCCTTGTTTTTCGGCAATAAAATCCACCTCGCTATCTCCAACTTTTCCAACAAAAACCCTATATCCATGAGTACGCAAATGATGGTAAACTAAATTTTCGAGTACCTTATTTATATCTTTCTGTTGAAATGGAATAATAGCATGACGCATTCCTAAATCCTCAAAATAAAACTTGTCGCCTACTTCAAAAATCTTTTTACCTCCAATTTCTTTTCTTTTCACTCTTTCTATATAAAATACAGACTCTAAATAGACCAAATAATCTAAAACAGTTTGTGGTATAATGTTGATTTGCTGCGATTTAAGATAATCGCTAATTTTTTTCGCAGAAACAATACTGCCAACATTATCTGCCAAAAATTCAATTAGATTATGCAAAAAATTTACATTCCTAATATTATATCGAGCTACAACATCACGCAAAATAATACTATCATAAATATTTTTGAGATATTCGTAATATACATCTTCATTTTTACGCAAATTTACAAGATGTGGCATTCCACCATATTTTATATAATCGTACAAAGTTTGATTTGAAGCCGACAATTTGTGAAAATCTAAAAATTCTTTATAACTAAGCGAATGAATGCGAAACTGGATATACCGACCGGCTAATGCGGTAGCTAATTCTCCAGACAAAAGTTTTGCATTACTACCTGTGCAATAAATATCAAAATTACCATCAGATTGAAGACTTCGTAGTGCCAATTCGTAATTTTCAATCTCCTGCACTTCGTCAATAAAAAGATAAGTTTTTACTTGCAAATTCACTTTTTCCTGAATATAAACTATCAAATCATTATAGTCTTTGAT
The DNA here is from genome assembly GCA_002412425.1 of Bacteroidales bacterium UBA5219. Taxonomy (GTDB): domain Bacteria; phylum Bacteroidota; class Bacteroidia; order Bacteroidales; family ML635J-15; genus Bact-19. The sequence continues at coordinate 17,861 of DHVB01000079.1, forward strand.
AAAATCAAACTCATATTTTTCCTTATCAATAAATAAGATTTTAGCATCAGGATAACGAGACGAAATCTCTTGACTAAGTTGCTTTAAAATATAACTCTTGCCCACTCTGCGTTGTCCTACAAGAATTTTTATTAACCTATCATTGATAAAAGGCTCAATTTTTGAGAAGTAATAAGGACGATATTTAACAGTATTTAGCATATGTTTATTTTATAAAAGAAAGAAATTTAATTTTTCAATAAGTTTATGTTATAAAAGAAACTTTTTGCAAATATAAATAAGTTTATCTTATAATGCAAATTAGTCTTAATTTTTAAACAATTTTAACAAAATAAACTTCTCAATTACAATAAAATTACTATTTTTACGCTTTTATTTTTAATTCATAAAATAAATATAAACTATGACTGAAAAATTATTTAAACGACTAGATTATGCAGTCGGTTGGTTCACTTTCCTTGTTGCTGCAACAGTATATTTATTAACTATTGAGCCTACAGTTAGCTTTTGGGATTGTGGAGAATTTATTTCTTCATCAAATAAACTACAAGTAGGCCACCCTCCTGGAGCGCCATTTTTTATGTTAATTGCGAGAACTTTTGCAATGTTAGCCAGCGGACCCGATAAAGTTGCACTTATGGTCAACTCGTTTACTGCAATAGTTTCAGCATTTACAATAATGTTCTTATTTTGGTCTATAGTTTATTTTGCAAAAAGAATGATTGCTCCTAACGAAGATTATACAGTTGGAAAAACTATTGCTATTCTTGGAGCTGGTTTAGTAGGTGCTTTAGTATATACTTTTTCAGATACTTTCTGGTTTTCGGCAGTTGAAGCTGAAGTTTACGGCTTCTCATCTTTCTTTACTGCTATAGTATTTTGGGCAATTTTAAAATGGAGCGACGAAAAAGACCCCATAAAAGAAAATAGATGGATAGTATTAATTGCACTTTTAGTGGGAATGTCGATTGGCGTTCACTTATTAAACCTTCTAACTCTTCCTGCAATTGCTTTTGTTTATTACTATAAAAAATTCAAACCATCTACTCTTGGATTTATAATAACCACAATAATTTCACTTTTTATAATTGCAATGTTAATGTGGGGAATAATCCCTGGAGTTGCAATTGTAGCTTCAAAATTTGAATTGTTTTTTGTAAATAGTTTAGGATTTGGATATAATACAGGCTTAATTATTTGGGCTATTTTAGCTTTTGCAAGTTTGGGAATAAGTATTTACACGTCACAATACTCAAAGAATAAAACTTTAAATTATATTTTTCCTAGTTTAGCTATTATTTTAATAGGAGCACCATTTATATCCGACAGCACTATACTTAACATCTTAATACTTGGAGCCTGCATAGCAGGAATTGTATATTTAGCATCAAGAAAACGTGAAATTCTCAACTTAATCATGTTGTCTTTTACTATGGTTATGATTGGTTATTCTAGCTATGCTATTATTGTAATTCGCTCAAATGCAAATCCGCCAATGGATCAAAACAGTCCTGATGATGTTTTTAACTTGCTATATTATCTAAATCGCGAACAATATGGTGACCGTCCACTAATGTATGGTGAATATTACAATGCTAGATTCGAAAAATATGAAAAAACTACACCAGTTTATGTAAAACGTAATGGTGAATATCAAATTGTTAGTTACAAACAAAAACCTACTTACAAAAAAAGCGATTGTACTGTTTTCCCAAGAATGTATAGTCCTGAACCAAAACATATTGAATATTACAAAGAATTTGGAGGAATAAAAAACACTCAACGAAGACCAACATTCTTAAATAACATAAAATTCTTTGTAAATTATCAAATAAATTGGATGTATTGGCGATATTTTATGTGGAATTTTGCAGGAAGACAAAACGACATTCAAGGACATGGAAACGTAATTCATGGGAACTGGATTTCTGGAATTAAGTTTATAGATAATAATAGGCTCGGCGATCAAGATAAATTGCCCGACTATCTAAAAGAAAACAAAGCAAATAATAAATATTATATGCTTCCACTACTTTTAGGATTAATTGGTTTAGGCTATCAACTCTTTAAACACATAAAAGACTGGTGGATAGTTACTTTATTGTTTATTTTAACAGGAATAGCTATTGTAGTTTACCTAAACCAAACTCCAGAACAGCCGCGTGAACGAGATTATGCTTATGCTGGTTCGTTTTATGCTTTTGCCATTTGGGTTGGACTTGGAGTTTTAGGAATTTATGAACTATTTAAAAAAGTTAGTCCTGGAGTTGTTGCAGGCTCTGTAGCCACTTTAATTACTCTACCTGTTCCTTATATAATGGCTAAAGAAAATTGGGACGACCACGACAGAAGCAACAGATATATTGCAAGAGATTTTGCATATAATTATTTGATTTCTTGCGCACCTAACTCTATACTATTCACTTTTGGAGACAATGACACTTTCCCAATTTGGTATTCTCAAGAAGTAGAAGGAGTTAGACCTGACGTTAAAGTCTGTTGTTTGCCATATTTCGCATCAGATTGGTATATAGATCAAATGAAAGCAGCTAGTTACGATGCAACACCTATGCCACTAACTTTTGAAAGACCAAAATATGAACCTTCTGTTAGAGATGTAGTTCAATATGCATATAGAGACATTCGTAAAGATGAAGTACCTATATCTATTGATAGCTTACTAAACTTCATCGCTAATGATAATGTTGCCACATACAAATATAATGATGATACATATTATATTTACCCTAGCAATAAATATTATATGATAGTTGACAGTGCGAAAGTTGTTGATAATGAAACTGTAAAACCCGAAGATGCTGGTTTAATAAGCACAAGAATAGACGCTGATTTGAACAGAAGATATCTTGTCAAAAACGAAATGATGACATTAGACTTTTTACGTACTAACGATTGGGATAGACCTATATATTTCACATCTATAGGTAGCTCTAATGCTGTTGGACTTGATAATTATTTCCAAAATGAAGGTTTTGCATTTAGATTAGTGCCTATCAAATCAAGTCCAAGAGGAAGAATTGATAAAGACATAATGTATGACAACTTAATGAATAAATATAGATGGGGAAATATGAATGACCCAAATATCTATATTGACCATACAATAAACAGGACTACTACTGTTGTTAGAATTAGAGAGAACTTTTCAAGCTTAGTATTAGAATTTGCAAAAGTTGGCGATACTGTTAAAGCAAAAAATTTACTAGCTAAATGCGAAGAAATAATGCCAACAAGTATTTTTAGACCTAATTTGTACGACGTAGATTTCGCAAATGCTTATTATTCTATTGGTGAAAACGAAAGAGGAGATAAGTTTTTAAAAGAAATTATTGAAATTTCTTCGCAAGAGTTAAACTTTTTCTTTGGATTAGACAATAACAAAAGAAATTCGTGCTTATTTGAAATTCAAGTCTCAATGGAAACTCTTAACAGAGTATGGCGAGTGGCACAACGTAATAAAAGAGATGAGTTATTAAGTGAACTTGAAGTTAGTTTAACAGACTTTATGCAAAAGTACCAAACTTATTACCCAGAGTATTTTAGACAATAGTTTCGAAATGAGGCTGTCTCAAAACATATTTTAAAACAATGAATTTTCAAGGTGTTTCAGAAGTGTT
>DHVB01000079.1:21727-26510 GCA_002412425.1 Bacteroidales bacterium UBA5219
TTGACACTTATGAGACACCGCCTAATTTTATAAAATTAATATTAAAATGAATAAAGAAAGTTTAAACGCTCTTAGTCCAGTTGACGGAAGATATAAAGCTAAAACTGAAATTCTTAGAGATTATTTTTCTGAGTTTGCTTTAATAAAATATAGAATAGAAGTTGAAGTTGAATATTTTATTGCTCTTTGCGAAATTCCATTAGATGAACTAAAAGATTTTTTTAGACCAAAGTTTGAAAAACTAAGAGAAATTTACAACAATTTTTCCATTGAAGATGCACAAAGAGTTAAAGAGATTGAAAAAACTACTAACCACGATGTCAAAGCTGTAGAGTATTTTTTAAAAGAAAAATTTGATAGTTTACAGCTAAATCAATACAAAGAATTTATTCATTTTGGCTTAACTTCACAAGATATAAACAATACTGCTGTTCCTTTAAGTGTTAAAGATTGCATGAACGAAGTTTATTCGCCTTCTCTATTAAATATTATAAAATTATTAGACGATTTAACTGATGAATGGAAAGATGTTACAATCTTGGCAAGAACACATGGACAGCCAGCCTCTCCTACTCGATTAGGAAAAGAAATCCAAGTTTTTTCAACTAGATTAAAAGAGCAACTAACCCAAATGGAACAAATTCCTTTTAGTTCAAAATTTGGTGGTGCTACAGGAAATTTCAACGCACATCTTGTGAGCTATCCAAATATTGATTGGAACGAGTTTGGATTCCATTTTGTAAATAATTACTTAGGTTTGCATAGAAGTTTTCCAACAACACAAATCGAGCATTACGACAACCTAGCAGCTTTACTTCAATGTATTGGAAGAATAAATACAATATTAATTGACTTCTGTCGCGATATGTGGACATATATTTCTATGGATTACTTTAAGCAAAAAATTAAAGCTGGTGAAGTTGGTTCTAGTGCAATGCCACATAAAGTAAATCCTATAGATTTTGAAAATGCAGAAGGAAATCTTGGAATAGCAAATGCAATAGCTCATCATTTAGCTGAAAAACTTCCTATCAGCCGCTTGCAACGTGACCTAACCGACTCAACAGTTTTGCGAAATATTGGAATGCCTTTCGGACATACTATAATAGCTTTTGAATCAATAAAAAAAGGAATTGGAAAACTTCTGCTAAATCAAGAACAAATTAATAAAGATTTAGAAAATAATTGGATAGTAATTGCTGAAGCTATACAAACTGTGCTTAGAAAAGAAAATTATCCAAATCCTTACGAAGCCCTCAAAGAACTTACCAGAACAAACACTAAAATTACTCAGCAAACTTTCATTGATTTTATAAACAACTTAGATATAAAAGAAGAAATTAAAGAACAATTGAGAAAAATAACACCTTATAATTATACAGGTATATAAAAAATAATGAAAGATTTTTATAAAATAATAAAATACATTTTCCCGTATAAGGTACAGGCTATTTTAAACATTTTTTTCAATGTTCTTTCAACAATATTCTCTGTTTTTTCATTTGCTATTGTAATTCCTTTTTTAGGAATTTTGTTCAAAACTCAAGCATTAGTTACTGAAAAACCTGCATTAGACATTACTAGCGTTTCTAGTTTACAACATAACTTCAATTATTGGTTAAGCAATATTATTATTGAACATGGCGAAATAAAAGCTCTGATAAGCATGGGTGTATTAGTTATTATTGCTACTTTTTTTAAAACTCTATGCTTTTATTTGGCAAATCACTTTATGGTTCCACTTCGCAATGGAGTTGTAAAAGACATTCGCAATCAGCTATTCGACAAAGTTATAAGTTTACCAATAGGATATTTTTCAGAAGAAAAAAAGGGAAATATTATTGCTAGAATGACAAACGATGTGCAAGAAATTGAATGGGGAATAATGAGCTCTTTAGAAATGATTTTCAGAGACCCAATTAAAATCTTAATCTATCTTGGCACAATGTTTATCATTAGTTGGCAAATGACAAGCTTTGTGTTTATTTTACTTCCTATTGTTGGTTTAATTATTGGACGAACAGGACGTAGCTTACGAAAAGTTTCAATGACAGGGCAACAACAAATGGGAAGTTTGATGGCTCAAATCGAAGAAATGATTGGTGGCTTGAGAATTATCAAAGCTTTTAATGCAGAGAAACATATTTCCGACAAATTTAAAGACACAAATAAAGACTACACTGGCTTGATGAACTTTGTGAATAAAAAAAGATTTTTAGCAAGTCCATTAAGTGAATTTTTAGCTACTATTGCTGTGGTTGTTATAATGTGGTATGGCGGAACATTAATTTTAGGCGACAATGCATTGCTCTCGCCTGCTGCATTAATTGGTTATTTAGTTATTTTTAGTCAAATAATTTCGCCTGCTAAAACCTTGTCATCTTCGTGGTTTAATATTAAAAAAGCCATGGCTTCTGTTGATAGAGTTAATGATATTTTAGACCAAACAAATCCTATAGTTGAAAAACAAGGTGCTACAGAAATTACCGAATTTAAAAACAGTATAGAATTTAAAAATGTAAACTTCGCATACACCGAAGATATTCCTGTTCTTAAAAATATAAATTTAAAAATACAGAAAGGACAAACCGTTGCAATAGTTGGTCAAAGCGGTTCTGGAAAATCGACAATGGTTGATTTAATTCCAAGATTTTATGATATTTTAGAAGGCGAAATTTTAATAGACGGAATTAATATTAAAGATTATAAACTTTCAAATTTGCGAGAACTAATAGGCTATGTACACCAGACTCCAATACTTTTTAATGATAGTATTGCAAATAATATTGCTTTTGGAAAACAAAATGTATCACAAAAAAATATAGAAGAAGCCGCCAAAGTAGCAAATGCTCATGATTTTATTTTAGAAAGCGAAAATCAATATGATACAAATATAGGCGATGGTGGTTGCAAACTATCTGGTGGTCAACGTCAAAGATTGAGTATTGCGAGAGCAGTTTTAAAAAATCCTCCTATTTTAATTTTAGACGAAGCTACATCTGCTTTAGACACAGAATCGGAAAATTTGGTGCAAGAAGCTTTGGATAATTTAATGCAAAATAGAACTTCAATAGTTATTGCCCACAGATTGTCCACAATAAAACGTGCTGATTTAATTTGCGTTCTTCACGAAGGACAAATTGTAGAAACAGGAAAACACGAAGAACTTATTGCAAAAAAAGGAATGTATTATAAACTTAACAATATTCAAAACGGATAATCTTTCAAGAAAAACAATTATATTTGCACTAAAATAAAACTTCTATGAAAAGAAAATTAATATATTTTTCAATAATCTGCACACTTTTAGTTGCATGTGGTTCTAATGATAAGCCAAAAAGACCCGATGGAATGGCAAAAAACACTGGAGAATTAAAATTTCAAGATTATAATTTTGAAAATCCTCCACAATTTAGAAAAGACGGAGATTTAAGATTTTATGACAGCAATACTCAAGAAGAATTATTTCATATAGAAACAGAAGTAGCAAGCACTGATGAGTCAAGAGCTAGAGGTTTAATGTTTAGGAAAGAAATGCTCGAAAATCAAGGAATGTTTTTCTTATTTCCAAAAGATGAAATTCAAGCTTTTTACATGAGAAACACTTTAATTCCTTTAGATATACTTTATGTAAACTCAAAAATGGAAATTGTTGATATTTATAAAAACACAAAACCTAAAGACGAGACATCGCTACCTTCTAAAGAGCCTGCTAAATATGTAATTGAAATAAATGCCGGGCTTTGCGACAAATATAATATCGAAATAGGCGATTATATTGTATTTGATTAATCCTTTGTGTGAGTAAATTTCCCGTTTAGCTTAACTATTCCAATAAGTGGCGAATCTAAATTTTCTACATTCAAATTAAACACTCCGCAAATATTATCTTTGTCAACATAATCAATAGTAATACCTCCTTGAGCAGGCATTCCAGACAACCAATTAAAATAAACTTCGCCAAAACATGTAACAATATTTACCTGACACCACAAGCCAGATTGATAATCTAAATAAGCATAATAAACATCGCTAATTTTTTTACCTTGTCTAGCATTTATGCCAATAAGTATATCGTATTGATTTTCAGCAAGTCGCCCATTAAATTCCTCTTCAGAATAATTCTTTAATTTCAAACTGATAGTTGTATCATTTATCCATTCCATTTCAGATTGTTTTACCTCAAACTTATAGTTTTCAACAACTAAAGTATCCGACATAGAATAATAATAATCAGTAATTGTCAATTCGATATCATTCTCGTAATCACAAGGCTTAATTTCTTCCTCAGCTTCATTTTTTTTTGTTGACTGCGAACATGAAAATAGTGCTAACACAATAGCAAATAGTAAAATAGTAGTTTTGAATTTCATTAGTTTAAGTTTATAGTTAAAAGATTATGCAAGATAATACATTTTTAAAAATCTCGTCTAACAAAGTGAATATATTTTACAAAACACAAATAATCAAAGACTTACAAACACAAAAATTATACAAACAACTGTGTCCACTTTTTTAATAATATTCATTTTGTGAAAAACAGATATTTTAATAAAAAACTACTGAGATTTATTTCTCACAAAACTTATTGTGTTGCCCTATGGGCAAGGCAAATCAGTTAAAAGTTAAAAGTTAAAAGTTGTCTTTTTGCTTGGCATTCCTTTATAAACTTTGAACTTTATAAACTTTTAACTGAAGTGTCCTCACGGACAACCCACCAGCTCGCTCCTAGCATCACTATTGCTCGCTCCAACACTTCTGACGCTCGCTCCCAACACCCATG
>DHVB01000079.1:26688-26889 GCA_002412425.1 Bacteroidales bacterium UBA5219
AACACCCATGACGCTCGCTCGGATTTGCAATCCGAGTGCTTGGTAATGTTACACTCGGATTACAAATCCGAGCGAGCGGGAAAAACTTTTGATAAAGTGGTGAAAGTTAATTGCGAAAAATTGATGAAAATTAATTTGCTATTTACAACGCTTTGCCCGCAAGGGCAACATGTGATTAAGAGGCTGTCTCATAACGAGGTA
>DHVB01000008.1 GCA_002412425.1 Bacteroidales bacterium UBA5219
AAAAATAATATACGAATGTTATAAGTTTAATATATACGAATGTTGTATCTTTGTTGCGTAAATTAGATGTTACCAACAAGCCTAAAAAAAAGACAGCGACATGAAAATTGACAAGACGACATACAAAGACAGAAAGGAAAGACAAATCGGAATGACTGCCGACCACACCAGCCGACCCGATAAAGTTTTATTTTTTGCCGACACACATTTTTTGTTTTTTAAGAGCCGCCACACAAATGGCACATTGCCTTTTGCCCGACACACAAATCAACGCTTCGCAAAAGTCAAAGAGCCATTTCTTGCTCACCCACATGAAGAAATAAAATTCACTTACAATATTTTATAATGGACAAATACATTGAATTATTGCAAAAAGCAATCAATAAGCAAAACGAACTTTTTTTATTAAACGGTTGGAAAGATGAATTACTCAGCCTTGCCCCACCTGTCTTATGGTTTGGTAATAATAATAACAAAGCAAAAATAATTACAATTGGAGCCAATCCATCAAGAAGCGAATTTTTAAATGGGAACAATACTACTCTAAAGGAAATACCAGTTGACAAATTGCCGTATCTTTCAAAATCACAACAAAGATTCTATACTTTTGATAAAAATGAGTTGACTTCTGAACCTAACTTGCAAAAATTGCATGAAATCATTAATAGCTACAATAATTATTTCACTAATCATCCATATCGAAGATGGTTTGGTAATGAAAATGGAGGCAAAGTAGAAGCATTAGTTAATAGTTTTGGAGCAAGTTTTTATAATGCTGGGAATAAACAAGCAATACATTTAGACCTTTTCCCTTTTGCTACTCTTAAAGATTATCATAAAATAAAACATCTTGCAGAAAATGATTTATTCAGTACTGGTTGGGCACAGGAATTTCTTTTAAATTTAATCAACAATATTAAACCAGAAATAATTATTGTTTTTGGAATTGCGAATTACAATATTTTCAACAGGCTTTTTAGAAATAATTTGAAACAATTATTTGATGGAAACTTCACAAATAAGGCTGAAAATAATCACACAAATTATTTTGTAAGTAATTTTAATGACGTTAAGCTTGTCGGGTTAAGTATAAATGTAGGCAATCCAAGAGGTTTCAGTCGTGAAGATTTAATTAATCTTGGAAAAAAAATACAAAATAAATTTTGAAACAATATTTTATGCAAGACAAACTATGTTTCGTTCAATTTACCCACCCAGGTGGAGAACATCAACCGGATAAAGGTAAAAATTTCAAAAGTTGGAATCAAGGAAAACATCAGCGAAAATTCCTAATGACTGACGGTGATTTTATTTTTGAAAACAAATTGGTACAAAAAACTTCATTGATATTTTGGGGAGAATGGGAGCCTGATTCTGAAATTGTAAGTATCTTAGAAAAACCTAAAGGAGATTATCCTAAATTTATTCAGAGACCAATATTTGATAATATCCAACCTTTCCCAAGACAGAACACAGACCCATATATTTATGGCGAACAATTTCATTATTGTTGTTGTAAGCAATGGAGAGCTGGCAAACCGACACAATTAGCAAAACTTGCTCAAGGAAGTATTATTTTGTTTGGCTCAACAATTAATCAAAATACGCCACAGGCGTATTTTGCTTTAGATACTGTTTTTGTTGTTGATAAATTTATTGAATACAACGAAGAAAATTTTGTCAGCAAATTACAAGGTAAAGTTTCGGAAAATTACTTTGAAATTACTATTAAATCTGCATACAGCGGAACTATTGAAAAACAAGTGATAGACAATGAAAAACCAGAAGTACGTTGTTATTTCGGTGCAAGTTTCAACAATAAAATACATGGCATGTATAGTTTTGTACCTTGTAAAGAATTTAAAAACAACACTATTGGTTTTGAAAGGGTAAAAATAACTAAAGATGATTTTGATTTTATTACAAATAATTTAAATGCAGCTCCTAAAATGAATAATACATTGAGTATTGATGAGAATATTTTGCGTTGGGAAAAACTTAAAAAGATAATCAATAAGCAAGGATTTAGTGAAGGGGTTCATTTTAATTTTAATAAGAGGTAATTGTTTCCACCTTAAACGGGACATAAATTCTAAAATAAAAAAATATGAGTTTAGAAGTAATTGAAATGATGATCAAAGAATCATTAAGAGATGGTGAAATTTCAGCATCTGAAAGAGAAACTCTTGTTAAGCAAGGTGAGTCATTTGGCATTTCAAAAGAAACTGTTATTTCTATGATTGATGCTGAAGTTGATAAGCTAAACATTAAAGTGAACGAAGAAAAAAAGAAACAACAAGAAGCAGATGAAAGAAGGTTGCAAGAAAAAGTAAAAAGGGAAAAAGAAGAGGAAAAACGAATAGCAGAAAAAGCTAAAAAAGAGAAATTATATGAATATAAAAGCAATTTTGAAGATTGGAAAGATGATTTTGATGAATTCAATTTTTTAACTTGGGGTCTCTTATATGGGGGTATTGGTCTTATTGTCGGAATTCTAAACGCATATACCCATGATAAAGGTTGGGGTGCATACATTGGAATGCCACTTCTAGGATTGATTTATGGTTATATGGCTTATGGTATTGCAATTGGTTTATCATTTATCGCAAAGAGAAAACCATTATTAGACTGGCATAAACCAATGCTAATTGCTTATAGTATTATAGTTTTAGCTTTTATCTGTTATTTAGTAATTCCATTCTAATATGAGTTTACCATTATTAATGAACCTAATTGATGAGGCTTGCAAATCAGGTTCGATAACTATTGACACAAAAAAATACCTTTTAAAAAAGGCCGTTGAATATGGCATAAGTACCGAAATGGTAGAAAAAATGTTAACTGCAAAAAAGGTGAATATTATTGAGTCTACACAAGAACAAAGTTCAACAGAAGAAGTACTTGCATCTATAAACGCCCCATTGAGAAAAACCTTTTCAGACTATTTGTTAAAAGGAAGCTTTGATACAATAATTGATTACTTTGAAGAAAAGCTTTTGGGAACGTTAGATTATATTTTAATAGAGGCATATTTAAAAGCATTATTAAGCAAGGAAGATTATCAAAAAGCCTATTCTCAAAGTGAGAAACTAAAAGAAAATATCAAATCTGATTTAAAGAAAATATATCCAACCCTTGGTAAAATTTATCTTAATGTAAAAAAGTATAATAAGGCTTTTGATATTTATTATTCTTTATTGGAGGACAATGAACCTGATTCACAGGAAAATCTTGACTTGTTAGTAAATAATGTTCTTAATGATGGTGAATTTGATTTATTAGGTAAATGTAGAAAAAACAAGAATTATCTGAATATAGCAAAAGGAAAATTGCCGGAATTTTACGAAAGCAAAAAATATTTGTTTTACATTAAATTGTTTGAAGAAGATTTTCACGGTGATGATAGGTTTGTGAAAAATTACATTTGGTCATTGTACAGAAATGATGGCACTGAGAAAAACGCTTACGAAAAGGGCAAATATTATATTTCTAAAATAGCAAATCCAGAATCTCTTTCATATGTTATGGGGCTAACCTGTTCTTATCTTGAAAAATGGATTGAAGCTTATGATTTTTTCAAAAATTGCTTATCACGTGATATTGATGTTCAAGAAGATATTGACAAAATAATTGACAAGCTAATAACAAAAAATGAATGGCTAGTATTAGGAAATTTTAAAGATTCCATAAATTATGAAACTAAAATAGAACAAGCCTTTACTTCATTAAACGATGCCGATGATTATGCGAATATAGTTAGTATTTTTGAGAACCTGTTTTTTGACACAAACGACAAATACAAAATAAAACGCTATATCAGTTCATTGCAAGAAATTGACTTTACTAAATGTATAAAAAAATACAAAGAATTCAACTCTCTATTTACTAATGACGATAAATATTGGTTTTGGATTGGAGGAAAAATATATGAACAGAACGATGAATTTGAATCTGCATTGAATTTATTTGAGAAGGCTGAATCTATGGAGGTCGGCTATTGTGCTGATGATGTAAAAAGAGTGAATTATGTAATACATCCAGAAATCCATTTTAAAGATTTATATGACGATGAAAATTTCTCTGAAGCAATAAAAATATTTGAATCAAAATTGAAAAAGACAACAGACATTGATTTAATTGTGCCTTATATTTCTTCTTTATACAGAAATGACGGTACAGAGGAAAAGGCTTTAGAATTGGGTGTTTTGTACTCAAAAAGTAACCCAGAGGGGCATAAACTATATCGCACTATTGCCCTTATTTGCAAATATTTGAATAAGTACACACAAGCAAAAGAATATTTTATCAAAGCAAGTTCTGCCGGTTTTGATGTAGATGAAGAATTGCAAGAAATTAATATGATTATTGCTAAAGCTGAGGAAGAAGAAAGAAGGAGAAAAGAGGAAGAAGAAAGAAAACGAAAGGAAGAAATTGAAAGAAAAAGAATTGAGGCTGAGCGTAAAAAAGAAGAAGAATTAGAAAGAATAAGACTTCAAGAAATTGAAGAAGAACGTGATGCTGCTCAACGCAGAAAAGAAGAAAGAGAAAGAAAGGAAAGAGAAGCAGAAGAAGAGGAAGAACGTGAAAAAGAAGAAAAGGTTAAACAGGAGCAAAAAGATTCCAAAATTGGCTCACATGAATTTAAATCATCAATAACAAGAGGTGGCGATGCTATTTTCCCAGAACATATCTACGTTGACGATAATGAAGTTACTTGGGAGAAGAAAACGGGTGTGTTTAGTAAAGACAGCAAGACAATCCCAATGAAAAATATTACTCAAATTGATATTGAAACATCTTTGATTGGTGCGAAAATAAAAATACGAAGTAAGGGCTTTGGGTTTATTCAAGGTGAAAATTTTACAAAATCTGATGTTAAAGAAATAAAAAGTTTAATTGAAAAAGCACAAGGGAATTTATAATGAACCAAACACACAAAGCATACACATTTGCAAGCCACACAAGCCCTGAAACAAACCAAAGCTTGCAAAAGAGTATGCTTTCTCTGTCCCTGCGAAAAAACAAAAAATCTCCCCTCTCTTTAAAAAAAAAACTTTTCCGACACACAACCCGACAGACAAAAACGCAATGACAGAGATGAATATGTCGCTTGAAAAGAAAGAAGGCCAGTTGGTAACATGCGGTATATTTTATTGCCGAGATAGTGCGGGTTTCAGCGTTTCTGCATCTAATAAACTTTCGTGTAACTTGACAGGAAAGTGCTTCGTAATCGGCAACAAAAACATACCGCTGTCCGTCAGACTGTCTAAAAACCCT
>DHVB01000040.1 GCA_002412425.1 Bacteroidales bacterium UBA5219
ATCCATGGCATCGAGTTGGCGATAGTGAGGAAATTTACTCATTAATAGCAATATACTTTTTATGTAACTCTCGCAATTCGATTGCTTGTTTTTCCCATTCTGGATTTTCTTTTCTCCACTGTTCAACACTTATCCAACCTTCTTCGTTTTGCCACTTTGCAATGTATGGATTATATCCACACTTTGCAGGTTGCGAATAAATATTGTTAGGATCTTTTATAAAAGCTCTGCAATCTGTACAAATATGTCGAAATTCGCAATCTTGACACACATCAATATCGTCTTTCTTTATAAACCAACAATCTTTAAAACCTTGTTTATCAATGGCTTCGGCAAGCGTTGTTTCAGTTATATGTCCATAATGATGTTGCATCGAAGGACAATTTTTTATATAACCTTCAGAATCAATACAAATTTTACGGTTTAAACAGGTGTTGTGGAGTTGTGATTCAGTAAAGTGATTGACAGACAAAGAGAAAAACTTTGTATCAACGTATCCACAGGTTGATTCTGGGTCAAAACTATTAACAGTAAAGTTGATAAAAGCAAAATATTCATCTAATATTACTTTTCTATTTTCAGGTGAACTAAAGACTGTAATATTATCAATTTTTGGATATTCTTTAATAAAATCAGAAACTTTTTCATAATCTTCAAACACATCAAAAGGCAAATATAAGCTAAGTGTATGAAATGAAGCTTCATAAACAAGTTTCACTAATTCTACAATTTTATCTTTGCTCCTAATTTCCTTTAAAAATCTAAGTTGAAGATGGAAACAATGTATTTCATCAAGAGACTCTATTAATTTAGAGTATTCAAATTTATCAAAATCAGCAATATCAACAATTGCATTAGTTATTAAAGCCGGAAAATCCCATTCCATACTAAAATCTGGAAAAAGTTCTGTCTCGTATTTTTCGCCAAAATAAGCATACCTGTTTACATACAAAAACTCAAAATATTCAATCAGATTTTTTTCATGGTCTTTACCATAATAATCAATAATATCTTGTATTTTCCAATACTTATGTTTTATCATAAGTTCAAATAATGAATTTGGAATAAATTCTAGTTCAGATAACTGGAAGTCGATTATTGTTGACCTACAATAACCAAATGTTTTTAGACAACTGCTTATTGGGATTAAATAAGTTTCTTTATTTATCATGCTAAAAAAATCTTGATATTGATTTATAAAACGACCTGTAAAATGATTTTTCATTTTGCACATTTGGAACTGGTACCGAAAGTGCATCACTCATATCAATTACCAATGCTTTTTCATGTTTTATGATAATAATGTTATGGTAATTATACGGAAAATGTTCTTTAATTTTCACTAAATCTATTTCTGTTTCCATCTATTAATGCTTTTGCTATTTCCTTTTCGATATAAAAATTATTTTTGCCACTTAAAAAATCAAATTGACCAACTGGGTTTACCTCTAAAAACCAATAATTATCATTAACATCAACCATAATATCAATAGAGCCACTTTCCAAATCCATTTCTTTCATAAATTCATGAAGTTTTTTTCTAATGTCAAATGGCAAATTAAAAGGAGTGTGTCTATTGGATTTGTTTGTTGTTCTAATATCGGTATATTTTGTGTCTGTTGGCGAAATTCCAGCTGATGCATAAAATTGACCTAAAAAATAAAACACTCTCAATTCATATTTTTTTTCTATTTTCTTTTGAAACAGTGAATAATAGAAGTTATCAGTTAAAACATCTTGAATTTTCACATCTGTTGTACATTGTCCAAAAGTATAGTTTTCATTATGAAATGACAGAACATCCTGTATGTTTTTTGTAATAGAATTTTTGTATTTAAGAATGAAATTTTTTAACATTTCGCTTTTACGTGTAATTAAAGTTTGTGGAATCTTTAGCCCAAGTAATTTCGCTGTTTGCAATGCTATTAGTTTATTTGAATTATAATGACTTATTGTATTTATTCGCATTTTCGTCTTAAATAAATACTCAATAAAACTCGCCAGTGTATTTGTCTCGTTTATCAAATGTGATTCGACTTTGTATAAAATATCATTATCTATTACATTATAAGAATTTAATTTTGGTAAAGTAAAGTTCAGATGACCTCTTCGACACCATATTGCACTAAAATTGTCAAAATCATACTTTATACCATTAATAATTAATTCAACTTTAATATTATCATTCGAAATAACTATATCGCTAACAATATCAATATTATTTGTACCCGTGTTAGTTCGGATAAACTTTGCTCCAAAACAATTTAACCAATTACAAACATTATCTGTTGTGGTATCATGATGTTGTCCAATAATTAAAATCATTTGTTTTTAAAATTTATTTGTTTTTACTTATAAGTTATCACAAATAATACGACCATGTCTTTTGATTATTCAAAAACTTTATATTTTGAAAAAATAAATTTAACAATATTACTTTTGCAATCTATTTTATAACAATCACTCTTTTATACATCTTACAAAATAACAAAGTTTTTTAGTAGTTGCGCTCATTACTCTACATCCTAAGGGATCTCCAAAAAAAAGTATATAGTTTGAGGGGATAATATCAGTAGTAGTAGTAGATGTCCATATTCCTGCTGATGTGCCAAGAAAAATATATGGCTTAGTATTGCTTTGACCACATTGCCCACCAAGCTTCATATCAAATCCGGTATAGCCATGTTCTACTAACTTATCAAATCGTTCATTATGTGAGTCCCCAACATAGTTAATTAGTTGTTCCACGTCTTCTAAACTCGGCAGTTTCCATCCATTTGGACATGATTGTGTCGCAGCCTGATAACTATAAAATTTGCCATATATATTGCATAAACCTTCACTATTATTGTAACAATAGCTTCCAAGTTCACTTTTAAAATTTAGGTTTTGCGCCATCCAACATTGGTTTCCAATTTCAACAGTTCTATATATTTGCATATCACGTTGATCAACAAACTTACAGCCACAAGACCATTTTTCTGTCTTTTTTTCTAAAACCAAAACTTCAGATATACAGCTATCATTGTAAGCCCATACAAAAAACTTATATTCTGTATCTGAAACGAGATCACCTGCAAGAAAACTTGTTTCTTCACCAATATCTATGGAAGTTGATAAATCGTTTTCAAAATTGTACTTATAACCATTTGCATTATCAGAACCCTGCCACTTCCATATAATAGTGTTGCAGGTTGCGAGTATTTCTGCTTTTACAGGTTTTTTTAAATTATAATTTTTGTCATTAAGAAATTTATCTTGCTTATCACTCACTTGACAAGTCCCACAATGGCTCGAAACAATTATGCAAGCAATAATCAAGAATTTTGTTTTCAATATTAAACCTATATTCATACTGTACGATTTACAATAAATTAGTTTTCATTTTCATTATGCTTTTGCAAATCCCATTCTTTTGCCCTAAGTAAAATCCTTTTTTCTTGCTCATCACTCTTAAAATACAAAAATTTTTCACTCTTTTTTTTATTTGCGTTATCTAAAATTATGGAATAAAACTCTTCATCAGAAAGATACATTTGATTATTCATTGTCGCAAAGTTGAAATAATATTGAGGATTCCTAATTGTCCATTTTATTTTGTCTTGAAAAGTATTAAAACTGTCCAAATAAATACTTTTTCTATATTTATTTAATTTGGCAAGTTGTTTTTTACTATATTTTTGACTTGAGAAAATGCCTTCGTTTATAAACCAAACTGACTGTGAAATATAAAATTCATTATCAATTTTATAATTGCAAACATCTAAAATTCCGGCAAAAAATCTCGCATCTAAAGTTCCGTTAATTACTGACTTATGCAATACTGGTATTATTTCTTTTCGCTTGTTATTATGAACAATAATCAAATGTATTGAATTTAGGTTTTTAGCACCGCCTATAAGTTCTTCAGAGATATAGCCATAGTCATTTATTAGTTCTATTATTTTGAAATAATTTATAGAATCTAAATATTGTATAGTATCTTTATAAAATTCATCATATGGATACCCGTGTTCAGCAATAATTTCTTCTCTAATACCTTGATCTATTTCGTGAAAATATTCTATTTTTCTAATAAAATTTGAGTCTCTACTATGCTGTTGATTTTTAACATATTCTTCTAATTCATCAACTCCAACAACCTCATTATAAGGCTGTTCGGTGAACATCATTGGAATTTCACCTGTTTTGCTATAAAGTTTTTTTACAATAAATTTAACATTAGTCTTTTGCGGATTTTTACGAAGTTGTTCGCAATCCAAAGCATGCAACAAATCCACTTCGAAAGGGTTTTCAATATATTTAAAAGCTTCAAAATATGCCTCAGAGGCTTTATCAAAATTTTCTTCAATAATAAATTGTTCTGCTTTATAAATGTTGTTATAATATTTTTGTACATGTTTTTGTTGATTGGTATTAATAATAATACTATCAAATTCATTAACAAAAGCTTTTTGTGCGGGTAGTACATTTATAAAAAACAATAGTATAACAATTACAAAAAATTTATACATATATTTATAATTAGAGATTCAATTAATAATATCACTAATCAAAATTATTTTTATAATAATAAAGACTAGTGATATTATAGACTTTTTAAATACCTAGTTTATCTCTTTTTTCTGCTACTTCTAATCTTTGTAACAATTCTTCTTCTGCTATATCTCCACCATTTATTATGTGACGAGTTAAACCGACATTTCTAGGACCACGTTGATAATAATCACACGACCAAGATAATTCTTTGCCACTATTTGTTGTTCCGCCACCTGGACCACTTTCTTCCCAGCCTTCAACAGCACCACCTACAAGTTTACCTAACTCATTTTTTTCGATTTTCTCGAATTTTTCTAAATTTAAATTTTCAAATTTCATAATTAATAAATTTTTTAATTAAACATTTTTTAAATA
>DHVB01000082.1:0-11232 GCA_002412425.1 Bacteroidales bacterium UBA5219
TCAATTAATTGAAAGGAAATTGCATTTTAGAGGAAATGAAAACTCATTTTCATTAATATCTGTTGCAAAAGAAACAGCAGAAAAAGGAGTTCCAAATTTAAAAGAAAAAGAAGATGCTATCAAATTACTCAAAAATGAAATTGTTTTATCTGAACCTAAACGAAATACTCCAGAGAAAGAACTGCAAGCATGGATAATACTATATTCTATGAGGAATAATGGAGTGCTTCCATTTAGTGATAATTTAAAACTTATAACAACAGAGTTAGTATTTAAAAACAAGAAAGAATATAAATTATCAAAGCCCAAAAGAGATATTAGAAATGATATTTTGGCAATTGATGACAAGAATAATTTATGTGTAATTGAACTTAAATACACAAGAGATAATGAAGTAAAGCGACAAACACTAGAATTTGAAAAAGTAGTAAAGTATGAAAATGAGTTCTTCTATCAACTTGTTAAATTATATACAGACAAAGAGTGGAATGGTAGCATTAGAAAGATTTCAGTATGGCCAAAAGCAGAGGGTAAAACAAGAAAAAAAGAGTATATAGAAGTAGAAGAGATTAACTATTCAACTAATGAAGAAAAAACAATTTATACATTTGAATAAGGCACAGTGTAATTTGGAAATAAAAAAAGGATAAAATTTTTACAAAAATATTTTCGTGTTTTATTGCGAATAAAAACGAAAAAAAGAGTACCCCTCACTCGCTCGGATTTAGCTTCGCTGAGCTCGTCCTGCGGACTTCGGTTATAATCCGAGTGCTAAGTTATAATCAACAAAAAATTACATACAATATTATTTGTTAAATTTATATGAATGTTGTATATTTGTTTTAGAAAACAAATAATATACTAAATTGAACGAATGTCAGGAACTATCTAAAGAACAGCAATTTTATAGCCGTACAAAATATTGAAAAATGGATAAAAATAAAAAACTACAAATACGAAATAGCACAGCCGAATTTTTAATTTTCACCAATCAAAGTAAAACATCAACTATTGAAGTTCGCTACGAAAATGGAACTATTTGGCTTTCACAAAAACTTATGGCTATTTTGTTTGATTGCAGCGTGGACAACATTTCATTACACCTCAAAAACCTTTTCAAATCAGGAGAAATTGACGAAAATTCAGTTACCGAGGAATACTCGGCAACTGCTTCAGACGGTAAAAATTATAAAACAAAACACTACAATTTAGATGCAATAATATCTGTAGGATACAGGGTAAATTCAGTTCGTGCAACACAATTTAGGCAATGGGCAACTCAGGTATTGAAAGAATATGCAATAAAAGGATATGTTCTTGACCGTAAAAGAATGGAAAATGGCGCTTTTTTAGATGAAGATTATTTTGAGCATTTACTTGAAGAAATTCGCGAAATTCGATTGAGTGAAAGGCGGTTTTACCAAAAAGTTACTGATATTTATGCAACAAGTATTGATTACAATAAAGACGCTATAATTACAAAAGAATTCTTTGCAAAAGTTCAAAACAAACTCCACTATGCTATTCATCAACACACTGCGGCAGAACTAATTATTGAACGTGCAGATAGTAGAAAAGAACATATGGGATTAACTTCATGGAAAAACAGTCCAAACGGTAAAATTTTAAAATCAGATGTTACGATTGCAAAAAATTATCTTGCAAAAGATGAATTAGACGCATTAGGAAGGATTGTAAATGCTTATCTTGATTTAGCAGAAAATAGAGCCAAACGCAAAATTCCAATGACAATGGAAGATTGGGCAAAACGTTTAGATTTATTTCTTCAACATGACGATAGAGAAATTTTGCAAAATGCCGGCAAAATAAGTTATGAAATAGCAAAAGAACATGCTGAAACTGAATTTGAAAAATACAGAATTATACAAGACCAATTATTTCAATCTGACTTCGATAAATTAATTAATAATTTGGATAATAAAGCGATAAATGAATAAAAAACACCTAAACGAAGTGTAAGAATGATTGAAATTTCAAAAACTTCTCCTCCACTCTCCAACTCGCTCGGATTTAACTTCGTTGAGCTTGTCCTGCGGACTTCGGTTGTAATCCGAGTGTTATACCCAAAAAAAAATAACATAGAAAATTTTATTTGTTTAATTTGTAGGAATGGCTTATATTTGTTTTGGAAAATATAAGTTAACAATACTGGGTAAGGAAAAATAATATGGATAAAAAACATTCCGATTTTATTTTATTCAAAACTGAAGACGACAAGATAGCAGTAGATGTACGTTTTGAGAATGAAACTGTTTGGCTAACTCAAGACCAAATGGCACTACTTTTTGGAAAAGCTAAATCTACAATAAACGAGCATATTCAGAATATATTTAAAGAAGGGGAGCTTGAAGAGACACAATGTACACAGAAATTCGGAAATTCCGAATTTCAACAGAAAGCACCATTTTACTATAATTTAGATGTTATAATTTCTGTTGGTTATCGTGTAAAATCATTACGTGGCACGCAATTTCGTCAATGGGCAACTAAACGCCTCAATGAGTATATACGCAAAGGATTCACAATAGATGATGAACGCCTTAAAAATTTGGGAGGAGGAAGTTATTGGAAAGAATTATTACAACGAATACGTGATATTCGTGCATCTGAAAAAGTTTTTTATCGTCAAGTGCTTGATATCTATGCAACCAGTATTGACTATGACCCTAAAGCAGATATTTCCATTGCATTTTTCAAAAAAGTTCAAAACAAAATTCATTATGCTGTACACGGCAAAACAGCAGCCGAAGTTATTTATACCCGCGCCGATGCTGAAAAAGAATTTATGGGATTGATGACTTTCCCGGGTAATCGCCCATACTTGAAAGACGTTGTAGTAGCAAAAAATTATTTGGACGAAAAGGAGCTTCGTTCTCTTGGACAAATTGTATCAGGATACCTAGACTTTGCAGAGCGTCAAGCTGAAAGAGAACAGACTATGACAATGAAAGACTGGGCTGAACATTTGGACAAAATCCTGACAATGAGTGGTGAAAAGTTACTACAAGGAGCCGGTTCTATCAGCCACGAAATTGCTATTGAGAAGGCTACCTCAGAGTATAAAAAATATCAACAAAAAACATTGAGCGAAGTAGAAAAAAATTATTTAGAAAGCCTGAAAATATTAGAAAATAAAACCCAAAAAAAATAAAACACAATATCTCAAATTTAGCTCCTCTGAGCTCGTCCTTCCACTCTCCCGCTCGCTCGGATTTGCAATCCGAGTGTTGCTCAATAAAAATTATTTACAAAAATTGTTTGTTTTATATTTATGAATGTTGTATATTTGTTTTGGAAAATAGATGTTATGTGACATAAAAGAATAACTAACAATGAAAGAAAAAATACTAAATGAACTTCATAAATTCAAGGATTTAAAAAACAAAGAAAAAATTAAATCATTCGTAATTTTTAATTTGCCATCTGAGAAATCATATGAATTGAATACATTGATTCGAACTGAATTTCTAATTATAAAAGAACATTTAGAAAAAGAACGGAAACAAGAATTATTAAAAATGATTAAAAAACTAGACTGGATTGAAAACAAATACTCTGATTTATATCATCGATATGAAAACACGCCAGTTAGCAGAGATATTTTAAAGTGGGAATCTGAAGTTTATAACGACAATTATGAGTTAGTATCACAAACACAAACACCATTAAAAAAGTTGATTGATTCTTTTAATTTTGAAAATATTGATTTTGAAGAGTATAATGTAAATGAATTATTATTTGACAAGATGAATTCCGAAATGGGTTTTTACAATTTGAAACGTTATAACTCAGATAAAGAATTTGCTAAAAATTATCACCCAACGGAGTCCGAAACAAAATACATGGAGTTAATGGATTATTTCCAACGCTGTAGCTTTCCTAAATTCATTTATTGCTACAATAAAGAATATCAAACAGATTTTGAGGAATGGTTTAGACGTGGATTCAAATGGGATTCACTGAAATGGTCTGTATTTGGATTTGATATCAGTCAACCTGAATTTGAAAGTAAAGCAAGTGAGTATGTTCTTGAAGAAATGTATTATAATAGAGAAATAATTTACGCCACATAACATGCTATTTACTGCACAGCCTGCCACAGACACGACACAACCACATAGCACACTGATAACCGTTAAGAGACATTCAAAAAACGCACCTGCTCTCTCAAACCTATAATCCAAGTGTTATACAATTAAAAAAATAACACACAAATTTTATTTGTTTAATTTGTAGGAATGGCTTATATTTGTTTTGAAAAATAGATATTTGTTCAATAGTTCAAAGACCACAAACACATTGAAAACTATGACAGAAAAACAGATTGAAAAAATAAAACTAGCGATTAAGAAAAACCGAGCTACATTGTCTGCTGAGAAACGAAAATTTGGTGGATTTTTCGATAATTCAGGAAGACGTTATTATATTTCTGATTTGTACATGAAAATTGCAGATTATAAAGGAGCAATTACATATAAAAAATGGTTTGACAAAAACTTTCCAGATGATATTGGAGACTCATTATTATCTTTAAATTGGTCAATTGCTTATTTTGAACTTGGAAAAATAGCAGAAGCAAAAATTTACACGATTGACACTGCCTTCCAGAATATTTATCTACATGATTTACTAATTGGTAAAGAAGTAAAACGAATTGGCATGTACGAACATGGACATGACATGCTTGATGTTGCAAAATCAATTATTAAGGATTATAAAAAAATTGTAACACAAACATATTTAGAATGGCTTACAGTTTTCATGGATACAGACGAATATAAAGAACCAATTAATAAATACATAGAACTAAGCAAACTTCTAAAAGATGAAAACGACAAAGATAAATGGATTGAATTACTTGACCAAATCAGTGAATTAGAAGATAGAAATAAAAACATAAAAAAGTAACTCACGCCCGCTCAAATTCTCCCTCACTAATCTCACAAATTTGCCTCGTACCAAAAAAAATGATACATTTTTATAAAAATTCAAATTTACAAACTTTTAACTTTATGGTCTTATAAGGAAAATTCCGCTTTATTAAAAACAATCAAGGCGTTTTAGAAGTGTTTAAATGCAAGGCGTCTGAGATTGAAAACGAAGGAGCGTACAGAAGTACGTGACTGAGTTTGAACATCGAAAGCAACGAAGCAGTTGAATACTTATAAAACGCCACTTAAAAAATTAAAACAACCCAAAAATTTCAGCATCAATCTTATCAATAATCTCTCTCAAATCTTCTGGACGTTGTGCAAAATCTAAATTTTCAACATCTATAATTAAGAGTTTTCCACCATTATAGTTTGCTATCCAGCCTTCATATCTTTCATTCAAGCGTTTTAGATAGTCTAAGCGGATAGTATTTTCGTATTTTCGTCCACGTTGTTGAATATTTTGCACAAGTTTTGGAACCGAAGCCCTTAGATATATTAGTAGATCAGGAGCTTCTACCAAAGTTGCCATTAGCGTGAAAAGACTAAAATAATTATCAAAATCGCGGGTTGTCATCAAACCCATAGAATGCAAGTTAGGTGCAAAAATATAAGCATCTTCATAAATGGTTCTATCTTGAATTACAGTCTTCCCTGCTTTTCTAATTTCAAGAATTTGATTAAATCTACTATTCAAAAAATAAACTTGAAGATTAAAAGACCACCTCTGCATATCTTCATAAAAATCATTCAAATAAGGATTGTCGTCAACATCTTCGTAATGCGGAGACCAACCATAATGTTTGGCTAAAAGCTTGGTTAATGTGGTTTTGCCAGCGCCAATATTTCCTGCTACTGCTATGTGCATATTCTTAAAATTTTGTAATTATTAAAAAAAAATAAATATATACAATATTAATAATTAAGCAAAAAAAAATTACTAAAGAATTTTAAAACTTATCAACGATTTTTTATTTAAAATGTATAAAATATCATTTTTAATCTTAAAACCTATGCTATTACTAGCCTCAAAGCTATAATACAATATTTTTTCTTTGTTAATATCAAAAGCTATAAGCTCATTATTTCCCAACAAATACAAGTCATCATTTATACAATCAAAATCTATTAATCCATCATAAAAAAATGAATCAACATAATTTGCATATTTGTCTAAAACATGAATATATCCATTTTCAAAACTTATAAAAATATAATTATTGCTTTCTTTCATTTTTACAGGTTTTTGTTCCGAAACAATACTATAAAGACTTGTCCCCTTTTGAGTTGTTACAAGGTCTTTAGAAATTGTATTTATTCTTGTATTTTGCGAATCAAAAACTAAAAAACTTTCAAAAGAAGAAGAACATACTGCATCTGCTGAAAAATAATTCAAATCGTCTAAATAAATTGGCGACCTTAACGGAGCTAACTTGTTGTCTAAGAACACAATAACATTAAAATCTTTATAATAAACTAAAACTCTAAATGGATTGCTAACATCAATAAAATAAATATTTCCAAAAGTTTTGTCGGAATAATCGTACAATTTATTAAACTCAGAATCGGTTTTCAAAATTTGATTATCCTTAATAAAATAAAAATTGTTGAGCTTGTCAATTTCAAAAGCATCTATACCCTTTGTATAATCAGAATTAACAACTTCTTGAGCATCTAAACTTTGACCAAAAACAATTAATATTAATATGTATAAAAACTTTTTCATAGAATAATACCTTACAAAATTTATTCCAAGATGGTAAAGATACAAAAAAAGTTTTTAGTTGTAAGTTTTTAGTCAAATTTTATGAACCGTATCGCAATAAAAAAACTGCCTGACAAAAAAATTATCAAGCAGTTCACATTAAATCAATTAAATATATTTATTTCCCACTTTTTGAACATGGCTGGTGTTTGCCATGAAATTGTTCTTTATGATGCTCACACTGAGAATCTTTGTGATTTTTCTTACCTTTACCTTTTAAGTCAAAATTTGCTCTTTGTTCTGGAGTCAAGACTTCGCGAATTTTTAAACGACAATCAATTCTTTCTTTTTTAATATCGCCTTTCAATTTTGTAAGATCATCAATTTTTGCATCAATTTCCTTTTTTGATGGAGTTTCTGCAATTAAAAGCTTGTCTAATTCAGCATTTTTAATTTTTAAATCTGCTTTATATACTGCAATTTTTTTATCGCTCGCAAGCTTTATTGCATTAATACTAGTTTTTTGACTTTCACTCAAATCTTTGTGAAGACAAGTGCTTTGATGTTGTTTGCAATCTTTTTTTGCTTCTTGAGAAAAAGCTAAATTTGCAGAATAAAAAGTTACAAACAAAATTACTGCTAAAAATTTTACGGTAGTTTTCATAATTTTTATATTTTTGATTACAGAATTATAGACAATTAAAATTAGAAAAGGTTTAACGCAAAACAAAAAAATATTATATTACTAAACTTTATGACTAAAAAATTTAAAACATACCAAAGTAAACTTCACATACTTAACATTGAAGGAGGTGGAAATCACGTACTTATTAAAGCAAAAATTAATAAAACAAAAGTTAATATGATTGTTGACACTGGAGCTTCGAGTACTGTATTTGACTTAGATAATCCTATTTTTTCTAATGTTGATTTTGAAAATCTAGAAACCGACAATCCTAGTTCTGGCTTCAACTCTGTTATTGATGAATTATATTTTGGAAACATTGATTCATTTTCGATTTCGTGGTACAAAATAAAAAATTTGAAAGCAGTATTTACTTCAATGCAACATATAAACGAGTTGTATAAAAACCTTAATTTACCGCATGTAGCTGGCATATTGGGTTGTGATTTTCTTATTGCTAATAATGCTGTATTAGATTTTGAAAATAAGAAATTAATTATCAAAAAATTCATAAAGCATTAAACAACAATAAGTTACAAAAATCGCAAATATGTTTTTACATAAAAATATATTTTTAAAACTTACAAATAACCATGCTTGCTTTTGCTAACTTAAACTAGCGATAAAATAAAACATAAAAACATATTAAAATTTAAAAAAAAGGTCTATATTTGCAAACTTTAAAATAAACATAGTAATAATTAATGAATAAATTTAACTGATATGCGTAACAAAGGAGCGATTGTATTAGTAACAGTGCTATTGACATTGATTTGTCTATACTATTTAACATTCACATTTGCTGTTAAAAGAGTAGAAAATAAAGCAGAAAAATATGCAGAATCTCAATTTACTGCAATGAATTTAAAGGTTGACGAAGCTAGACAGTTAGAAATTACTGACTCTTTAGTAAAATATTATCTTGATTCAGTTGAGAATTTACCTGCTTTAACCCTATTTTCAAAACATACTTATATGGATTGCAAAAAGAGGGAACTTAACCTTGGTCTTGACCTTAAAGGAGGTATGAACGTTAGTTTAAGAATTTCGGCAGAAGATTTAATTTTATCTTTAGCTAATAATCCTAACGACCCAACCTTGCTTGCAGCACTTGAAGAAACTAATAAAATAATTGACGGCGATGACGAAACCGATTTTATCACCATTTTTGGAGATGCTTATTCAAAAGTAAAAACTCCAAAATCAAGTAGCTTAGCTGCTTTATTTAGCAAAATTAGCAATAGCGATAAAATTAACGCTAAATCAACTGACCAAGAAGTAATTGATTATATTAATGCACAATACGAAGATGCTATCGATAATGCTTTTGTAGTTTTAAGAAAACGTATCGACCTTTTTGGTGTTGTTTCGCCAAATATTCAAAAAGACATTGCTAACAGAGGTGTTTTCCATATAGAATTGCCAGGTATTAAAGAGCCTGAACGTGTTGAAGATTTGTTGAAACAAGCTGCTGTTCTTGAATTTTGGGAAACTAAAGATGCTACTGAAATAAGAAACAACTTAGCCAAAGTTGATGATTTCTTAACTCAAAACGAAGAAGAAGCTATTGCTATCGACACTACCAATATTGTTGCTGACACTACTAATATTGACACCACTACTAATATTGTTGATGCAGAAACAAATAAAAGTGAGCAAACTCAAACTAGAAGTATTACCAAACGTATGGTATTTAATATTGGCGACAGAGGCGTATATGGACCAGTTTTGGGTTATGTTAAAAAAGCTGACAAAGATGCATTGATAAATGATTTGAATGCAGATTATTTAGCTGGCTTTTTTGGCAATGATGTTGTTTTTGCTTGCGGATATAAACCAGTAGAAGGAAATATAGATTATTACGAAGTTGTTGTTCTACAAAGAAGTAAAGCAACTGGCGGAGCTGCTTTAAGTGGCGATGTTGTTACAGATGCTAGACAAGAATTTGATGAAAGAACTGGTCAAGCTCACGTTTCGATGTCTATGAACTCGGCTGGTGCTACAGAATGGGCAAGAATTACAAAAGAAAACATTGGAAAAAGTATTGCAATTGTTCTTGACGGACAAGTTTATTCTTATCCAAACGTAAACGACGAAATTAAAGGTGGACACTCAAGCATTTCTGGAAACTTTACTCTAGACGAAGCTACCGACTTGGCAAATGTGTTGAAATCAGGAAAAATGGTGGTTTCGGTTTACATTATTTCTAGCGAAGTGGTTGGACCTTCATTAGGACAAAAAGCAATAGATTCTGGTTTTGCGTCATTTATTATAGCATTTATAATCGTGCTAATATACATGATTTTCTACTACAACAGAGCTGGATTGGTTGCAAACATCGCACTTATTGCTAACGTATTCTTCATTTTTGGAGTTTTAGCTTCTATAGGAGCTGTTCTTACTTTACCAGGTATAGCAGGTATTGTATTAACTCTAGGTATGGCGGTCGATGCCAACGTTATTATTTATGAGCGTATCCGTGAGGAACTTAGAGCTGGAAAACAAATAAAATCGGCATTAGTTGACGGATACAAAAGATCTTACCCTGCTATTTTAGACGGTAACATTACAACTTTAATAGTAGGTATTGTACTTGCTGTTTTTGGTGTAGGTCCTGTTAAAGGTTTCGCAACTACATTAATTATAGGTATTTTAACTTCTTTATTCTCTGCTCTATTTATTTCTAGAATGATATTCTCAACATTATTGAATAAAGAAAAGAAAATCAATTTTGGTAATAAACTTACAAACAATTTATTTGTTGACTTAAATATTGGTTTTATAAAAAACCGTAAAATTTTCTACGGCATTGCAGGCACATTAGCTGTAATAAGCCTTGTACTTCTTTTCACTAAAGGTTTAAATCAAGGTGTTGACTTTACTGGTGGTCGTGATTATATTGTAAAATTCGAACAAGCTGTTGAACCAGAAGAAGTGGCTAAAGCACTAGAAACAGTTTATGAAGATTTACCTATTGTTAAAACTTATGGTACCAGAAATCAAGTAAAAATTACTACTAAATTTAAAATTAAAGAGAAAGATTCAGACCAACTTGTTGACTCGTTATTATATGTAGGTTTAAAACCTCTTATCGATGATGGTGTTAGCTACGAAAAATTTAATGATGATTATAAAATAAGGTCGCAAAAAGTTGGACCTTCTGTAGCTTCTGATATAGTTAGAAAATCTATTATAGTAGTTATAGTAGGTTTAGTTCTAATGTTTATCTATATTTTAATTAGATTCTCAAAATGGCAATATTCAACTGGAGCTACTGTGGCTTTGGCTTATAATGCTTTATTAATTTTAGGAATGTTTTCTTTATTCGATAATATACTGCCATTTAACATGGAGGTTGACCAAACATTTATAGCAGCGATATTAACGGTTATAGGTTATGCAATAAACGACACAGTTGTTATCTTTGATAGGCTTAGAGAACATCAAAAACTATATAAAAATCGTCCTTTAGACGAAACAATAAATTATGCTATCAACTCAACAATTGGTCGTACAGTAAATACTCTTATGACAACTCTTTTAGTAGTTTTAGCAATATTTATTTTCGGTGGTGAAGTTATTCGTGGATTTACATTTGCTTTACTAATTGGTATTGCTACTGGAGCGTTTTCTTCAGTATGTCTAGCTTCGCCTATAGTTTATGACTTAACAGAAAGAGCATTAAGAAAACAAAAAAAGGAACTTAAAAAATAAACTTATCTAAAAGATAAAACTAAAAACGATGTCTTAGAAGAAATTTTAAGACATCGTTTTTTTGTATAAAATCAAGGCGTTTTTGATGAGCAACTTTACCTTCGATGAGCTCGCAAACTTACTTTGCTCGCTTGGATTTAGCTTTTCTTTATGAACTTTACAAACTTTACGAACTT
>DHVB01000082.1:11395-34155 GCA_002412425.1 Bacteroidales bacterium UBA5219
AACTTTACGAACTTTACGAACTTTACAAACTTTATGAACTTTCAACTGAATTAATACAGACAAGCTGAATAATCATAATGATTTCCCCAAGCCAAAAACTGAATTTTTAAATCAACTTCATTTGCAATAGCTTCAATTGTATATGGATCTATAAAAAACCATTTAAAATTACCTGTTTTTTTATCTTTATAGGATAAATTATATATCATTTCTCCATAATATCTATCTGTTAATGGAATTGAGTAAGCACCATCGTCATCTAAATATAGATATTGCAAATCTGAAGAATCAAAAATAATTTTGCCACCTGGTTTTAACAATGTTTTCAGATGAACTAAAAGTTTTGGTAGATTTGGTAAATTTCCTGCTATTCCAATTCCATTCATTAATAATAAAATGGTATCAAATTTTTTGTCTGAATAAGAAAACACATCTGAACAGACCACATTTTTCAATCCTCTTTTTTCCATTACCTCGCAACAGCCTTGAGATATATCTAAAGAAGTTACATTATAACCCATATTTTGCATATACAAGGAGTGTGAACCTGCACAAGCACCAATATCTAAAATATCGCCTCTTGCTTGCAATAAAGCTTTTTGCTCATGTTCTGGCATTTCATCAAATTCTCTAAATAAATACTCTGCAAATAAATAATCTGTTTCAGCAATATCCGAATTTACAACAATTTTAGCATCTTTATCGCCAGCTAAAAAATCTTTACAACAGTTACCAAAAATATCTTCTGCAAATAGCTTTTTCATTTTATCAATTTTCTAAGTGATTAAACGTAAAAAATTATCTAAGGTTACAAAATCAAGTAAAACTTTCAAATTATACTCGTAAATAAAATCAGTTTAAATTATAAACTTGCAATTAGTGTGTGAATTTTAAAATTTAATTTAACTTTGTAGTTAAATTAATTATAATGCGAGATTTTTTAATAAAAATAAATTCTTGGTTCAGGCTTTTGGCAAAAACTTGTGCATCATGCGTAAAGATTTTGCTATTTTCAAAATCAACAAAACAATATAAAAACCTTGCAAAATCTGAAAAAGATATTTTAATTTTAGGTAATGGTCCAAGCTTAAATTCTTTTATTGAAAATCATAAAGAAAAGATAAAAAATTACAATTTAATTGCTGTTAATCATTTTGCAATAAGCGAATTTTACACAGAACTTAAACCAAAATATTATATTGCCATAGCTCATGACTTGTATTTAGATGATGTTATGCCTCATTTTCTTGAAGCTTCAAATAAACTTTTCAACACTTTGGTTGAAAAAACAGATTGGAATTTAAAGTTTTTTATAACAACAGAAGCTCGAAAACATCAGCGTTGGCAAGAAATTTTAAAGAAAAATTCTAATGTCGAAATTATTTATATCAACCTCACTCCCATTGACGGATTTAAAAATTTTAAATTTAGAAATTTTGATAAACTCAGAGGAATGCCTCGTCCACACAACATAATGGTTCCAGCGATTTTCACAGCATTAAACTTACAAGCTAAAAATATTTTACTTGCTGGAGTTGATCATTCTTGGCTTAAAGAATTACAAGTTGATAATGAAAATAAAGTTTTACTGTTTAACCAACATTTTTACGATAAGGAAATCAAGGCGAAACAATTTGATTATATGGGACAGCGTTATGTGAAACTACACGAAATTTTATATACCTTAGGCGAAGCTTTTAAATCTTACCACATTTTAAAAGAATATGCAGATTATAAGCAAGCAAAAATTTTTAATTTAACTGAAAATTCTTTTATTGATGCTTTTGAAAGAGTAAATTTTGAAGAATTAAATTTTAAAAACAAATGAATATGAAAAAATATAAAGAACCTAAAGTAATTGCAGAAATTGGTTGCAACCACAAAGGCGATTTTGAAATTGCCAAAGAATTAATTTTATTAGCAAAATTAAGTGGTGCTGATTATGCAAAATTTCAAAAGAGAAATAATAAAGAATTATTAACTCCTGAGCAATACAACTCACCACATCCAAACGAGATGCACGCTTACGGCAAGACTTACGGCGAGCATAGAGAATTTTTAGAATTTTCACTTGAGCAACATGCTGAATTAAAAAAGTTTTGCGAAGCCAACTCAATAGGATATGCCACTTCGGTTTGGGACTTAACATCTGCTAAAGAAATTGCGAGCTTAAAACCCGATTTTATAAAAATTCCTTCTGCTTGTAACAATCATTACGAAATGCTAGAATATTTAAGAGATAATTACAGTGGATATATTCAAGCATCACTCGGAATGACAACCCACGAAGAAGAAGAAGCCTTAGTAAAACTTTTTGAAAAAAATAATTCCGCCAAAGAAAGATTAATTTTGTTTTCGTGTACTTCTGGCTACCCTGTAGCTTTTGAAGATGTTTCACTTTTAGAAATTGAAAGAATTAAATCAGAATACGGAAACAGAATTTATGATATTGGTTTTAGCGGACATCATCTCGGAATAGCTATTGATATTGCTGCTTATACTTTAGGTGCAAGCTGGATAGAAAGGCATTTTACAAAAGACAGAACTTGGAAAGGAACCGACCACGCAGCATCTTTAGAAGTGCCTGGATTAACAAAATTAGTTCGCGACTTAAAGGCAAGCCATAAGGCTTTAAACTACAAGCGTTCCGAAGTTTTAGAAGTTGAACAAATTCAAAGAGACAAGTTAAAATATAGAAAAAGATGAGTACCATTGCTTTTGTGCCAGTTCGTTCGGGCAGTAAATCTATAAAAGATAAAAACATCAAATTGTTAAATGGAAAACCTTTATTTTTTTGGGTTTTAAATGCTTTGCAAAATGCAAGCGAGATTAACAAAATAATACTTGCAACAGATTCTACTAATTACGCTGAAATTGCTAAATCTTTTAATTTTTCAAAATTAGAAATTTATATGCGTAGTGCGGAAAATGCAAGCGACACAGCTTCAACCGAATCTGTTGTTTTAGAATATCTTGAAAAAGCTAATTTAAACTCGCAAGATATTTTTGTTCTTGCACAAGCAACTTCACCATTGACAAAAAGTGAAGATTTTGACAATGCTCTACGTCAATTTGCATACTCTGGCAAAAATTCCATGTTAAGTTGTGTTAAGTCGAAACGTTTTTTCTGGGACAAAGACGGAAACACTATTAACTATGATTATAGAAATCGTCCTCGCAGACAAGATTTTGACGGAATGTTCATGGAGAATGGTGCTTTTTATATAAACAAAGTTGAAAATATCTTAAAAGATAAAAACCGTCTTTCTGGTCAAATTGGAATTTATGAAATGCACGAAAGCACCGCCATTGAAATTGACGAACCAATAGACTGGAAAATTGTTGAAATTTTATTAGCAGAACAAAATGCTGTAAAGAAAGCACAAATATCTGACATAAAGCTTTTTATGTCTGATGTTGACGGAGTTTTAACAGATGCAGGAATGTATTATTCCGAAAATGGCGATGAATTAAAAAAGTTTTGCACTCACGATGGAATGGGTATAAAACTACTTAAAGAAAAAGGTGTTAAAGTTGGAATTATCACAACAGAAGACCGCCAACTAAATAGAAATAGAGCAAATAAGTTAAAATTAGATTATCATTTTCATGGCGAAACCAACAAATTAGAAACCATAAAAAACCTATGTAAAGAATTGAATATCAGCCTTTCAGAAGTTGCTTACATTGGCGATGATGTTAATGATTTTGAATTACTGTCAGCAGTTGGTTTAGCTGCTTGCCCTGCAAATTCTGTAGAAAAAATAAAAAATATCCCAAATATTATTCATCTCACAAAAAAAGGTGGCGAAGGTGCTGTTAGGGAGTTTATAGAGATGATTCTCTCAGTTAAAAGTTAAAAAACAATTGATAATTGAATAATTAAGAATTAAGAATTGAAATTAAGCTTCGCTACATTTTTTTTCGACTTTTAACTTTTAACTAATTTTGTAACTTAATTGATTTTTTTACGTACAAGATTTTAGGAACGATATTTGTACAGTTATAAATTAGATGAAAACTAATTTTTACATATTGATTTTAATTTTCTTATGTTTTGGGCTAAATTCCCAAGCAAATACCTATTATAATTATAGTAATCATAATTTTTCAAATTTTATCTTTGATAATTATCCTGAAGTTGGAAAAATTTCTGCACCAGTTCCTAACCCTGTAAACGATTATGCTAATTTTTATTACAATTTACCAGAAGAACAAAATGGCGAAATAGCAATTTTTGATTTTACAGGCATCAAAGTTAAATCTGTTCAAATTCAAGCTGGACAAGGAGAAATCCAAATTGCTACATACGACCTAAAAGCCGGTGTATATTTCGCTTGCCTCATTGTAGAAGGAAAAACTTTAGATTCAAAAAAACTTATTAAAAAATAAGTAAATCAATTCCCCTATTTTAATCTAATCTTGCTTAAATAATAAATGTGTTTATTATTATTTAATTTTTTTTATTAATTCATTAAAAAAAATGTCTATATTTAACGATTATTTAAAATTCAAAAAATTATGTTCAAACCAGAAGTTTATAAAAAAAGAAGAGAAAGCCTAAAAAAAGATTTACAAAAAGGCTTATATTTATTTTTAGGAAATAACGATACACCTATGAATTATCCTGCCAACACCTATCATTTTAGGCAAGATAGCAGTTTTCTGTATTTTTTCGGACTTAACCTTCCGGGTATGGCTGCAATCATAGATATTGACAATGATAAAGAAATAATTTTCGCAAACGATGTTGATATTGATGATATAATTTGGATGGGTCCTCAACCAAGCGTTAAAGAATTAGCAAGCAAATGTTCAGTTTTTGAGACTTACGAATTTGCAAAGCTTTCAGACTATATTAAAGATGCTCTAAAAAAAGGTAGAGAAGTTAGTTATTTACCTGCCTACAAGCATGATAACATGATTTTATTGCACAGTCTTTTAGGAATAAGTTTTCAAGAACTAAAAGCAAAAGCTTCTCTAAAATTTATTAAGGCAATTGTTAAGTTAAGAAATATTAAAGAAGAAATAGAAATTCAAGAAATAGAAAAAGCTTGCGACATTGGTTATAAAATGCACACAGTTGCAATGAAACATGCTTATCCAGGTGTTGTAGAACGTGAAATTGCGGGAATTGTTGAAGGCATTAGCTTGTCTTACGGTTCTGTTCCTTCTTTCCCAGTTATTTTAACAAAAAATGGACAAACATTACACAATCACTCTCGTGATAATGTTTTGCAAAAAGGCGATTTAATGCTTCACGATTCAGGTGCACAAACACCAATGTTTTATGCTTCAGACAACACTAGAACTGTTCCTGTTGGTGGTAAATTCACACAAAAGCAAAAAGAAATTTATCAAATTGTTTTAAATGCAATTAACGGTTCAATAAAATTAATGAAGCCCGGCAAAACTTATATGGATATTCATCTTCAAGCCTGCGAAATTTTAGCAAACGGTCTGAAAGAATTAGGATTAATGAAAGGTAATGTTCAAGAAGCTGTTGCATTAGGTGCTCATGCCCTATTTATGCCTCACGGTTTAGGTCATGCTTTGGGATTAGATGTTCACGATATGGAAGATTTAGGTCAAACCAATGTTGGTTACGATGAAAAAGTTAGACCAAGCGAAATATTTGGAACTGCTTTCCTAAGATTTGGTAGAGAATTAAAACCCGGACATGTGCTTACAAACGAACCAGGTATCTACTTCATTCCTGAATTGATTGACTTATGGCAAAAAGATAAAAAATTCGAAGAATTTATAAACTACAGTAAAGTTAACGAATATAGAAATTTTGGTGGAATAAGACTAGAAGACGACATCTTAATTACTGAAACTGGAAATAGAATTTTAGGTTCTAAGAGAATTCCTATTAGTATTGAGGAAGTTGAACACACTATGCTCAGTTAAAAGTTAAAAGTTAAAAGTTAAAAGAGGCTGACGCGTCTATTGCATCGCAGAGTTCGCAAGCTCACTCTGCTCGCAATCCAATTACCCATGACGCTCGCTCGGATTTGTAGTAACAAAAATATAACGTCTTTATGAACTTTATGAACTTTACAAACTTTATAAACTTTTAACTGATTTATTTTGTCACGGCTTCTTGTTTTTCTGCAACTACTTCTGTTGCTTTAGCTAGTGCAGCATCGAAGTTATCAAAAATATTTTCTTCCCCTATTCTTTGGGCTATTTCTGATTTTTCTAATTCTTTACGAACATTTGGTTGCACACCAGATAATATAATTCTCTTATTTTTACTATGTAAAACTTTTATTGCTTCTCTAAAATTATGCACTCCTGTAGCGTCAATAAATGGCACATGTCGCATTCGAATAATCAAAACCTTTGTTGAAGATGCATGTCCTTTTAAAACTTCGCCATAATGTTTTGCTGCTCCAAAAAAGAAAGGTCCACTAATTTCATAGATTTCAATTCCTTTTGGAACATGTCCGTAGTTTTCAATCATTTCGCTTTCGTTTTCTTTCAATATTGCTGCTTGTCCAGTGTCAGTCATACGTTTCATAAATAAGAATGCTGAAAGTACAACACCAATTTGAATAGCTACTGTTAAATCCACTAAAACTGTTAAAGTAAATGTTGTTAATAGAATAATTATATCAAAAGCTGAACCTCTAAGTATAGAAACGAAAGATCTCCATTCACTCATATTATAAGCTACTACAATCAATATCCCCGCAAGACAGGACATTGGTATCAGTTTAGCATATTTACCGAAAAATAATAAAATAAGCAATAAAACAACAGCATGAACCATTCCTGCTACAGGAGTTCTTCCACCATTTTTAACATTTGTTGCTGTTCTTGCAATAGCTCCTGTTGCTGGTATTCCTCCAAAAATTGGAGTTACAATATTTGCAATTCCTTGAGCAATAAGTTCTGTGTTACTTCTATGATTAGAGCCTATCATACCATCTGCCACTACTGCCGACAACAAAGATTCTATAGCTCCAAGTAAGGCAATGGTAAATGCTGGTGCAAAATAATAACTAATATTTCCCCAATTAATATCCGGTATATCAATTGCAAAAGAGCCTTTAATATCGCCAAACAATGTTTCAATTGTAGTTACAGGCAATTCAAAGAAATATACAACTAAAGTCATTAGTATTATTGCAACAAAAGAGCCTGGTATTTTATTAGTAATTCTACGGAACAATGTACTAATCAAGATAGTTGCTACAGTAATTGCAAGTGCTACAAAATTCACTGTACTATAATTTGTAAAATATGCTTCCCATTTTCCTAAAAAATCTGCTGGCACATTTGCTATTTCAAGTCCAAAAGCGTCTTTCATTTGGGTGGAAAAAATTATAAGTGCAATTCCGGAAGTAAATCCCACAATCAATGGATGTGGAATATATTTTAGTAATGCTCCTAACCTCAGCACTCCAAAAATGACAAGCATAATCCCAGCTAATATTGTTGAAATCAGCAATCCATCTATTCCATATTGTGTAACAATTCCAAATACTATAACGATGAGAGCACCTGTAGGACCGCCAATTTGCACTCTAGAACCACCTAAGAAAGAAATTATAAACCCTGCAATAATAGCAGTAACAATTCCTTTTTCGGGCGACACACCCGAAGCCACAGCAAAAGCAATTGCCAAAGGCAAAGCCACTACACCAACAATAATTCCTGCAAATACATCTTTTGATAATTGCTTTTTATCGTATCCTTGTTTTAATATCGAGAAAAATTTAGGACGGAAAATATTATTTTTCATATTCTAAGTAATTCTAAGATTTTAATTTTTTAGTGTGCAAAATTAGTCATAAAAAGTGTCAGAAACTAATTATTTAACATGTTTCATAATCATAATTACTGGCGTAATTCAAAGTTTTGTCCCAAATAAAGTCTTCTTACTTGTTCATCGTCTGCCAACTCTTGTGCAGTTCCACTTTTTAAAATATCTCCCTCGAAAAGTAAATAAGCTCTATCTGTAATACTTAAAGTTTCGTGTACATTATGGTCGGTAATTAGAACACCTATATTTCTATCTTTCAAGTGTCTCACAATGGTTTGAATATCTTCTACTGCAATTGGGTCAACTCCAGCAAAGGGTTCATCAAGTAAAAGGAATTTTGGGTCTATAGCTAAAGCTCTTGCAATTTCTGTTCTTCGGCGTTCGCCTCCCGAAAGTTGAAATCCTTTACTTTTCTTTATATGTGTAAGACCAAATTCCTCAAGCAGTTGATTGGTTTTGTATTGCTGTTCTTTACGCGACAATTTTGTCATTTCAAGAATTGCTCTTATATTATCCTGAACGCTTAGCTTTTGGAAAACAGATTCTTCTTGTGCAAGATAACCTATACCTAGTCTAGCTCGCTTGTAAATTGGTTCATTAGTAATTTCTATATCGTTAAGAAAAATTTTTCCTGATTTAGGTTTTATCAATCCTACAATCATATAGAAAGTAGTTGTTTTTCCGGCTCCGTTAGGTCCTAACAATCCAACTATTTCGCCTTGTTTTACTTCTACACTCACACCTTTTACAACAGTGCGTTTTCCATATTGCTTTACTAATTCAGAAGTATGAAGTTTCATTTTAATATTTTTTACAAAAATATATAAAAATATCTGTTTTCAAATATATTATTTCTTTGGTTTGTAAAGTTCTTCTTTACTAAGTTTCTTTACCGAAGTTCCATTTTTCAAGATTTTAGATATAAGATTATAAGGAGCAACAACAACTTCTTCTTTTAACTCAACTCCTTCAATAATCTGGATATAATATGAATCTTGAATTCCTGTTTTCACATTTCTTTGTTCTACTTTTCCGTCTTTATACACAAAAACCACTTCTTGCAACTCAGATTTATCTATAGTTTTATTTTCTTGATTGTCTTTGTTTCCTTCTACATTGGTAGGAGTTTTCATATTTACAGAATCTACCCTTGTTGTAACTGCTGCTAATGGTAGTGAAATCACATCGTTCACGGTATTTGTATGAATATTAACGCTAGCCGACATTCCTGGTCTAAATGGATATTTATTATTTTCAGTAACTAAATCTGCGTAAGATTCGTTTAAAATTTTTACTTTTACTTTAAAGTTTGTAACTTGATTAATTGACACACCTGAAGAACTTGCCGAGTTTGCAATTTCTGTAACTACCCCTGCAAATTTTCTTTTAAGATATGCGTCAACTTCTATATCTGCTGAGTCGTTAAGTTTAATTTTTACAATATCATTTTCATTTACATCAACAATAACTTCCATATCTTCAAGTTTGGCAATTCTCATCATTTCTGTTCCTGCCATCATTTCTGTACCAACAACCCTCTCGCCTACTTCAACATTTAGCAAAGAAACTGTGCCGTCCATTGGTGCAAATACTGAAGTTTTTCTTAAATTTTCTGTTGCTTCTTTAATTGATGCATTTGAACTCATTATTGAATACTTTGCTGCATTTACGCTAGCTTCAGCTGCACTTACATCTGCTAATCCCATTTGATAAGCTGCCAAAGAATTTTCAAACTCTGATTGTGAAATTACTCCTTGTTCATACAAAGTTTCGTTGCGTTGATGTGATAATTTTGTTTGTATAAATTGAGCTTTTACTTGTTCTAATCTTGCTTTTGAATTTTCTAAATTTGCATTTGCTGAATTACCTGCAGCAATAGTTCTTTCAAGTACAGATTCGTATAGGTCGGGTTTTATTTTTAGAATAAAATCTCCTTTTTTAACTTCACAGCCTTCTCTAACAGCAAGTTCAACAATTTCTCCCGAAACGTCAGGGCTTAATTTTATTTCCATTGCTGGCTGTATTTTTCCGCTAGCATTTACAATTTCTGTGATTGTACGTTTTTCAACAATTTCTGTACTTACCTCATATATGTCAGATGAACCAAAAAGACCTGCTTTTTTTGCAATTATCAGAACAATTATTAGTCCTATAATTCCGAAAATTATAATTCTTGTCCTTTTTTTCTTTGATTTTGATTTGTTCTTTCTCATTTTCGATTTTTAAAAATTAAAACTTAGTCCTCTATAAAAATCTAATATTTTTTGTTTAAAAATAAAATCATATTTTGATTTTAACATTTCTATCTGTGTGCGACTAACATTGTTTTTAGCAATATTATAGTCTGTAATATTTACTAATCCTTGCTCATACTTCTTTTGAGTATATTCAAAGCTCAAATTACTTGCTTCGAAAGCTTTTTCGCTAGCATCAAATTTTTTCATTGCCGAAACAGCATCAGACCAAGCTTGTTGAATTTCTTTAAATAAATCTTTTTTTGCTTGGTCAACTTGTAGTTTTGCTTGTTCTAAATAAAGTTTTGAAGAATTTACTCCAGACCTCGTTTGCAAACCGTTAAAAATTGGA
Organism: Bacteroidales bacterium UBA5219; assembly: GCA_002412425.1. Classification (GTDB taxonomy): domain Bacteria; phylum Bacteroidota; class Bacteroidia; order Bacteroidales; family ML635J-15; genus Bact-19. The sequence continues at coordinate 21,756 of DHVB01000082.1, forward strand.
ATATTCAAATAAAAACCTACAGAAGTTGAAGCATTATCTTTAATTTGGTCGAAAAAAGGTTTATTTACATAAGAATAATCAAAAGTATATTGATAAACATCTAATAAATTGCCAAGATTATCTGTTGCAAAACCCGAGAGCATTGGATTTCCAAGTTTTATTCCTTCAACAAATTTTGTCAAGCTAGAATATCCTGAACCATAAGCAGCACTCATTGTTAAACTAGGATAAAAAGCTCCTTTTGAAATTTGTAAAGCTTTTTGAGAACTTAAATAATTTAGTTCTGCATATTTAACTTGTGGCAAATTATTTACAGCTTCATCAAAAATTTGTTCTGGACTAAGCAAAACAGACTCTCCTATCAATTTATCAACATCTGGTTTTTGAATTTCCATATTTGAAAAATCTTCATATTCTATCAACTGAGCCAAATTAAGCACAGCAAAATCATATTGATTTCTGTAATTTACCAAATTCAATTCTTCGTTTGCTAACTGAGCCTCGACATCATATTTTGATTGTATTGGCAAACTTCCAGAAGCCACAAGTTTTTCGGTACGTTCTAATTGTAATTCTGTAATTTCTTTTTGCTGTTCTGCAATCTCAACTAAATCAAGAGCATACAATACATTCAAATAAGCCGAAGCAACTGCCAACATCACATTGTTTTTTGTTTGCTCTAAACTTGCATTTCCTGCTTCTAAATCAATTTCTGCTTTTTTAATTGAATTATATTGCTGCAAACCACTGAAAAGAGTTACAGAAGAAGATATTTGAAAATTTGCAGAATGAAAATTATCTGTTGAAAATTGATAGGAATATGGATCAACATTACGTCCAAAAGTTAAATTTTCACTAGCTCCAACATTTAATCCAGGTAAAATTCCATATTTTGCTTTTTGTAAATTTATGTCGTGTATTTTGGAATTATATTCTTGAGATTTAATTTGAATATTATTATCTAAAGCATGTTGAATACACTTTTGTAAAGTCCATTTTTCCTGAGAAAATATACTCGCAGAAAAAAGCACTAAGATTAAAAGCAAAACATATTTTTTCATTAGCTAAGAAATATTTTGCTAAGGTATAAAAAAAACGAATACCATATTATTAATAAAAGATTAAAAAATATTTTTCTAACTTTTATTTATAAGCATTTAATAAATTTTCCATTTTTCCTGCAGAGTCATGCAAGCCACCTTCTCTATTTCTTACTATCCAAAGTTTTTTATGAGTTTCTATAAGCGATTTTAATTCATCGTATAGCTCTTTTCTTTTTACAGCAGGAATATTTTCGATTTTTTTCTCATCAGCCTCTAACCTAGCAACTCCAAGATGAGTAGCATGAATAGCCAATTTTGCTGCTAATTCAATTTCTTGAATAATAATTGTAGAATCTTTTGTGCTAGGTTTAGCAAGTTTTAAAATTTCTAAGGCATCAAGAATTTCTTTTTCGCAAACAATAAGTTCGTTTGCTTTCATATATTTAGCTTGGTAGTGCTTATCTATATTTCGTTTGTACAGATAATACATTAAATGAAAAATATTTGCATTTCCATTAGGAACTGTTGTTTTTTGGTCAACATATCCTAATTTTAAAATTGCTTTAGCAGTATTTTGAGTAGAGTCTTCAAAAACATAATGATTTAAAAGAAATTCCAAATTTTCTAAAGATTTTTTGGAATAATTCCAAGCATAAGCAGAACCCAACATAATTGCTGGCATAGAAATTGACAAAGGTTGCCAATGCCCATAGTCGCCCCAATTTGTAATTAAATAACCTTTTGCATTATGTGCTTTTCCTTTTAAAGCTGCATTTTTTAAATTTTCGAAACCATTTTTATTTCTACCTATTAATGAATTCCAGCACGATGTTCCTGGACAAACATAAAAATCTATGCCAGCATTAACAAATTTTGGCAAATGATTTCCTGATGAATAGCTGTCTTCGTAACCCCAGACTAAAGCTATCATGTTTTTTGGCAGTTTTGGAATTAACTCTGAATGATTAATAATAATATCTCCCCAAAATTGAGTAGTTTTTCCAAGTTTATTTACTTCAGCATTAAGTTTTTTCAAATAATCCAAATATACTTTTCCTTTGCCTTCTTTGTCGCAAACTGTTTTAGACCTTCCCAAACCTAATTCCATAGTTTCGTCGCAACCTATATTAAAATATTTGCTTGAAAAATTTGGTAAAAGCTCATTATATAATTCCGAAATTAGCTTAAAAGACTTTGGATTAGTTGGGTCAAGACTTGTTTTTTGACTTGGTCCCCAAATTGTTTGACAAGGCTCTGGACAATCTGCTAAATCAACATATTCATCATATTTTAGCCAATATTCTAAATGTCCAAAAGAATTTTGATTTGGAACAAGGTCAATATATCTTTGCTGGCAATATTTATCAAGTTCTTGAATTTCTTCTGCTGTTAAGGGGCTATATTTTTCCCAAACTTTTTTATGATTTTTGTATGCAAAAGTATGTTCTGTATAAAGTTGCAATTCGTTAATTTTCCAAGATGCTAGCAAATCAATTATATAATATAAGCTTTCCATTGTTGGCACTTTATTTCGACTAACATCAAGCATAAAACCTCTTCGTTCAAAATCGGGATAGTCTGAAATTACAATGCAAGGAAGTGCTTTATTTTCATATTTGCAATACTCTAAAAGTTGTAAAAAAGTTTGTTTTGCATAAAACAAAGAAGCCATATCTGCTCCTGATAAATTTATTGAAGTTTCGCTAATTTCTATTTTATACTCTTGATTATTCTTCAAGTTTTCATCAATTTCAAATTTTATTTCAGATATACCATGATAATATTTTACAAGTGGTAATTCGCCAACAAAATCTTTATCCTTATAAGCTTCAAAAAGTGTTGACAACCTAATAATATTAACAGCAGAAGTCTCTGAAGTTTGAAAATTATCTGTTATTTTTTTGGGTTCTGGTATTAAATATTTTTTATAATCGTTTGCAAAAGAAGTAAATACAAACACAGTTCCGATTAAGAGAAGTATAAATTTCATCATTTTATAAATTAATTTAGAATTAAGAATTTTGGATTTTGGATTTTGGATTTTTGATTTACGATTTTTGATTTTAGATTTCGGATTTAATTCTTAATTATCAATTCTTCAATTATCAATTAATTAGTCCTCGTCATCATCATCTTCGTCTTCGTAAGGCTCATCATATTTTTCTTCAAAGTCGTCATCATCATCAACTCTTATAACATCGCTCATATAATCTAGTTCAGCATATTTGTCAACAAATTCTTCCTTAACATCATCTTTTAAAATTCCGTCATCATCATAATCGTCGTCTGAATAAATAATTTCTCTCGCTTCGTCCAATGTCATTCTTACTAGATAATACTTATCGTCTGTTTCGAAAGGCAAAGCACTTACAAATCTACCTTCTTTATTTGTAAATTGAATTAAATGTTGACTAAATCCATTTGGATAAGTTAATTTTATTTGCTCTTGAATTTCCTTACTCAACTTTTCAAAATCTTGTATTACTTTCGGTTTATTGGTATTCATATCTTAATTTTTTTATAACTATAATTATCAATATTAATTTTGTGTAAATGTGATAAATTTTTTAATACTTCAAAAATAATTGAAAAAAAAATATAAATTTTTATACACAAACATATCTAACTGATATTCAGGAACTTATTTTAAGACTTTGAATATTTTTCAAGCATTTTAGACAAATCTGCACTAGTTATTTGATTTTCGCACATCAAAAAACAACAGTTTTTCCACTTAATAATTTTGTTTAAGTAAAATTTGATTAACAAAAAGCTTTTTTCTAGGCTAACAATTATTTTAAACTTGTCTTTTAAAATTTAAAAACTTTTCTTAATTTTAAAAAATTATAAAATATCATTATTAATTTTACTTTGTGGCACAAAAAATGTACTTATTAATAAATAAAACTCAAAATTATGTATAGAATATTTTTATCACTCATCATTGTTTTTGTTGCTCTAACAGGCTTTTCTCAAAATGATAGTATTGATTTTGACAAATTTAAGAAAGAATATCATAATTTTATTCGACAAGAAAAAGAGGCTTTTCAGCGATATAAAGAAGAACGCGATAAAGAATTTGCTGATTTTTTAAAGGCTGATTGGGAAAATTATCAACTTTTTATTGAAAATAAACCTATTGTAATTCCTGGTCCTGATAAAATTCCAAATTATAATGCAGCTTTGAATGCTTCTTCTTCAAAAAGATTAAAGCCAAAAGCTATAAATGAAGTAAAACCCACTATTGTTGATGAAAGTTCTTATCAATTAAAACCAATTCCTGCAATAATTACTTCAGATACTAAGAAAAATTATGATATGGTAAATTTGGACTACTACGGTAATAACATAGATTTTATTTATCACAAAAAATTAAAAGAAGCAACAATAAACGCAGTATCAGAATCGCAAATTGCGAACTTTTGGGCAGATGCTTGTAAATCAGACTATTACAACACTATAGAACAAATGCTTGAATACAAAAACTTAAATAATTTAAACGATTTTGCCTATATGAAATTGGCTGAAAAAATTTCTGAAAAAATTCACAGTAACAATAAAAACAACTCAAAACTACTAACTTGGTTTTTATTGGCAAAATCGGGATACAAACTAAAAGTTGGCTATAGTGGTAATTCCGTATATATTTTAGTTCCTTGTGTTAATGTAATTTATTCTTACTCATATTTTGTGCTTGAGAATTTAAAATATTATATTTTTGAAGAAGAAACTCAAGTAAAATCAATTTACACTTATCGTCAAGACTATCCAGAAGCAAACAAAATTATGAATTTCAATATATACAAAGCTCCTTTGTTAGGTCCTGAAAAATATATTAGAGAATTAGACTTTACCTATGAAAACAAGTCGTACAAATTTGATATTGCTTACAGTAAAAATCTAATTGAGTTTTATGATGATTATCCACAAGGCGAAATTCAAATATTTTTTAACGCTGGCGTATCAAGTTTTGTAAAAGAATCATTAGACCAAAATATAGAGCCAGCTATTGCAGAAATGACTGAAACAGAAGCTGCTAATTTTCTTTTAAATTTTGTTCAAACTGCCTTTGATTATCAAACCGACCAAGAACAATTTGGCTATGAAAAGTTCTTTTTTCCTGAAGAAATTTTTCATTATAAATACTGCGATTGCGAAGACAGATCTGTTTTTTATGCTTATTTAGTAAACGAATATTTACGTTTACCTGTGGCTGGATTAAATTACCCAGGACATATGGCTACAGCTGTTAGATTTACAGAAACTGTTAACGGAGTGTACTATCTTCTTGATAATGAAAGATTTGTAGTTTGCGACCCTACCTATATTAATGCCCCTATAGGTGCTTGCATGCCTAATTATTTAAAATCTGAAGTTACAATATTAAGATTAAAAAACTCACAAGTAGCTAATTCGGAGAGAAATATAATTTGGCAACAGCTAGCACAAAATGGTTATATACGCACAAATTATGAAAACGACATTATAAAAATTGATGATAACACTTGGTATGTTACTGGTTTAGTTGATTCATCGACAAATTTTGCAGGATTAAAACCAAAAATAATTGGAGACGAAGAAAAATTATTTTTTGCTAAGCTTGATAACAAAGGAAATATACTTTTTTTAGAAACAATTTCTGGTGATGGATTGCTTATGCCTATTGGTATTGCACATTCTAAATATGGAGTTTATATTTCTGGTTACTTCAGTAAAAACATAAAAGCAGGCGACCAAAAACTTGAAGCAACATATAATAAAGAATTATTTATGGCATGTTACGACCATGATCATAATTTGCAATGGCTTAGAGCTAGCGGAATAGTAAACGAAGTAGAAACTTCAAATATGTTTTTTGCAGTGAATATGGATAAAAAAGGAAACTTCATAAAAACTGAAAGTATAAGTGCTGAAAGTTTTGAAAATCAAAAGGCTATTGACCTTAGCAATCCAGATAATATAACATTATTTGTAAAATTTGATATGCCAAGTCCTGGACTTAAAGATTCTGAACTTTATAATAATCCAAGTTCATTTGAATTTGCTACAAATTTAAGAGATTTTACAAATGATTTGCTTTCTCAAAATTATAATAAAAATACTGCTCCTTTACTTGCTTTTTTAAAAATTTTACAAAATGGAGATATTTCTGTTACAGGAATTGAAATTTTAGCTGCTGCTTTGTCTATGAATCATGATTTTAAAGCCCTTGCACCTCAGTTATTTAATAGTTTAAAAGAAATTGAAAATATTTCTAGTAAAAATGGTATAATAAATTTGAATTTAAAAAATCCAGAAAACTTTGTGCTAGGGAATTTACATTTTGAAAAGAACTCACAATTTAGAGTCGTAAATTATAAAAGTGGAAATATTGAAATTATAGTAACCAAAGGCATTAGCTATAAGCCACATTTTAAAAACTATATTGTAAATTTCATAAAAATATTCAAAGCAAGCGATGATATAAACATTGACTATGATTTTGACAATGACAAAAAAAATCTAAACATTGAAAAACATTTATTAAAATAGTATTATATTTGAACAAAATTTTATTTAACATCTCATGAAAAAAATTATTAGTATTAGTCTAATTTTCCTCAGCCTCATATTGGTTAACACGGGTTGTCAAACGAAAATTTACACAAAAAAAGCTTTAAAAATGGAAGCTTTAGGTCAATATGCTGATGCGGCAGATATGTTTTATTATGCTGTTCAAGCAAAACGTACAAATGTTGAAGCTTTAGCAGGGCTTAAACGTTGTGGTCAAATGACTTTAAGTAAAAAACTATCGGAATTTAATCAAGCCTATAATGATAGTAAAAATAAAGAGGCTGTGTATTTTTATCAAGATGCAAAAGCATATTATGAAAAATTAAATGCAGTTGGGGTTTCATTAAATTTTCCTTCATTTTATGATGAATATTACCAAGAAGTTAAAGACACATATTTAGAAGACAGGTATTATGAAGGTTCAAAACTGCTTAGCGATGAACGTTTTTCTGAAGCGGAAACTATTTTTAAAGAAATACAAAAGTTACAAGCTAATTATAAAGACTCTAAGGATAAATTAATTGTTGCAGTTAACGAGCCTAAATATCGAGAAGGTTTACGTCTTATGGAGGCTAACCAATATAGAAAGGCTTATTATATTTTTGATGAAATAATAAATAATGCTGGTTCTTATAAAAGTTCTTATGATTTAAAATCAGAATGTTTAACAAAAGGCACAATCACTATAGCCATTGAAAAAATAAAAAATCAATCTGGCACTTCGGGAATTGATGCTCAATTAGAAAGCAAAATAATTAATAGAATACAGGCTGCAAACAATCCATTTATAAAATTAGTTGATACAAAAACTAGCTCGGCAATAAAATATCCAGATGCTAGACTTTATGTTGAAATTCCAAAATTTGTTTATAACAGAGGACAAAATAAAGAAGAAGAAAAAAGAGGTTATTTAAAGAAAACTATAAAAGTTTTGAATAAAGAAACTGATACTTATGAAACTAAAACTGAATATAGTAAAGTTGTTTATAAGGAATATGCTATGTCACGCTCTGTTGATATGAACATAAATTTCAGATTAATTGATGGAAAAACAAGTGTTATACATACTAGTTCTACTAAATCCAGCACAGCTTCTGATAATGTTCATTATGCTAAATATGATGGAGATTCTAAAAATTTAGTTCCAGGTTATTGGAAGAGTAGAACTTCAACAAATTCCGAAGATATTATAAAAGATAGTTCAAGAGAAGTTAGTGCATTGCAAGATCTTTTAAAAGCAAGAACACAAATTAAAGATTATAATACTTTATCAAATGAAGCACTTGATGAATGTGCAGCTGTTGTTACCAATGCAGTTCTTAGATATGTTAATAATAATTAAATGCTATTAATGAAAAATAAATTTATTGAAATGAAATTATTACAAACTATAGTATTATTGATGGTATTTACGCTTAGTGTTTCGTGTCAAACATTAAAAAAGCAAAAATTTCAAAAGACCCCCACTCCTGAATGGGTAAAAGTCAAACCTCAGCATCCTTCATATTATATAGGTGTAAGTTCTTCTCCAAAAAAAGGTTTTACTCCCGCTGATTATATGGCTAATGCACAACAACAAGCTCTAGGCGACTTAGCTTCTAATATCTCAACAAATATTGAAAGTTCATCAGTATTATCTGTTATTGAAACTAAATATCATATTGGAGAAAACTATTCTAAAGAAATAACAGCTTCAACTAGCCACCAATTAGAAGGTTATGAGCTTGTTGAAACTTGGGAAGATGAGAATTTTTATTGGGCTTATTATCGTTTGTCAAAATCTCATTACGCTAAAATTAGAGAAGAGAAAAAAATACAAAGTATTGAAGATGCTAAAAATAAATACTATCAAGCTACAGAACTTATGGGTCGTCAACTTCAATACAATGCTTTTCAATTTTATGCCGAAGCACTTGCTAGTTTAAAACCTTATCTTGGTGAAAGTACTATTACAGAAATATATGGAGAAGAAAAAGATTTAGGAAATACTATTTTTTCTGCTTTAGCTGATTTTGTTAACGACATTAATATAGTCTTTAAAAATAATGACATAAGTGTTAAAAAAGGCATTAAAGTAGATCCCGATGTTTTTAGTTTTTTAGTTACAGATAAAAATAATAATCCTATATCTGGAATACCTGTAAAAATTAGATTTTCTGGTGCAGGATTATTGCGTAATTCAGAAGTTTCAAGCACTGACGGTAAAGTATTTATTGCTATTGATAAAATTAAATCTAGTCCAAAAATTGAAACTTTGTCGATAAATCTTGATATGGTTGGACTTTCGAGAGTATCAAAAGATCCGGTAATTAAAAATTTAATTAAAAGTCTTCCTTCAAGCGAAAAACAAATAAGAGTAAATGTAGAAAAGCCTGTTCTAAATATTCAGTCCGAAGAAAAATCTTTTGGACAATTACGCAAGGAAAATAAATTAAAATCAACTTTTGAAGGGCTATTAAGTAGCGAGTTTGTTGTGAATCCTAACTTAAAAAGTGATTTTAATATGACAATTACTAGTAACACTACAAAAAATGGTTATAATTATGGCGAAGCACAAGTAGTAATAAATTATACCATTGATATTTCTGACGACAGAGGTAATGTTGTTTATAGAAAATCTAGTTCTTCGGAATATTCTGCTGCCGACCATAATGCTGCTGATACTAAAGCTTATGTAGAACTCAGCAAATCTATTGAAAGAGTTATTGTAAGAGAAGTTATAAGTGCTGTAAATCAATAGATTATGTCGGTTTTAATGAGTTTTGCAATATTTCCAACTGATAAAGGAACTAGTGTTAGCGAATATGTAGCAAAAGTTGTAAAAATGGTTTCAAACTCAGGATTTGAGTACAAACTTACTGCAATGACTACTGTTGTTGAAACCGAAAATTTTGAACAAGCATTAGAGATTTTAAATAAATCATACAAAATTTTAGAACCAATTTCGGATAGAGTTTACTGCTCTGTAAATTTTGATATTCAAACCAACAAGCCTAATGGCAGAATAAAGACAAAAATAAATTCGGTGATTGATAAATTAGACAAAGAATAAAAATTTGTGCCTTTATAAAATGAAAAATATATTTGTTTTCATATTTCTATTTTTTTTCAGTTTTTGCTCTTTGGCACAGAATTATCCTTTAACCGAGCATCAACAAAACATAAATCCAAACTTAATTTATTCCGAAAATAATTTTACTTTACAAAAACCATTTACTGGAATAGAAAACAAAACTGTTGACAGTTTAATTTTTACACAAACTACAAGCAAATATAAAAATTGGTTTTTAAGAAAAATTTTTGACGAAAATCTTTTTGTGAAACAAGACGATAAATTTATTGTAATTTTAAATCCCCTACTAGACTTTAGACTTAATTACCAAAACAATACGCGAGGCTATCACAATACTCGTGGTGTTATGCTTAGTGGAAAGTTAGATTCAAAAATTTATTTTAATTCTTGTTTCACAGAATCTCAAGCTATTTTTCCTGAAAATATTAAAAAATATTTCGATGAATTTGGAGTTATTCCCGGATATGGAAGGATAAAACCTCTTTCTCGTTCAGGCGAATTTGATTTTGGTGCTGCTTATGGAAATATTGCTGTTAAAGCTTGTAAGTTTTTGGATATTAGTTTAGGCTATGATAAACTTTTTATTGGCGATGGCTATCGTTCTCTGATATTATCTGATTTTTCTGCACCAATGATGTATGCAAAAACTGCATTTAATTATAAAAAATTTCAAATCAATAATATTTTTACTAAAGCTATAAATCCTAATTTCAATAATGTATTACAGCATGAAAATCCTGTAAGTCTGAACTCTAGATATCCTGCTAAATACGTATCTTTCAATACTTTAACATACAAGCCAACTGAAGCATGGCAAATTTCATTAATTGAAGCTTTAGTTTTATCGCAAAATATTGATGAGTGGAATTATCCTGCTTACATTCTCTTGCCTTTTGTTAGAACTACATTTATAAATTATAAAAAACAGCTTACAAATAATTTTGTTGGTGTAAATACAACTTGGCAAAACAAAAAAATTGGAATAATATATTCACAAATATTTATAGACAAAATTTCAAAATCTGACTTAATCGCTTCATTACAAATAGGTTACAAAAATTTTGATTTTTTAAAAGTTAAAAACTTATTTTTCCAAATTGAATATAATAGAGTTCCACGCGAAATGTATTTACACGCAAACAATGACTTGCATTATGGACATTACAATCAAGCTATTGCCCACCCTGCTGGTGCTGGGTTTAATGAAATTTTAGCTATTGCTGATTACAAGTTTAAAAGACTAGAAGTTTTAACAAAATCTGTTTTCTTAAAATATGCTACAATCAATTCAGAATATAACCAACAAAATATTTTTGATTATTCACTTTTATATAATGTTGATGCAAACACATTTACAAGAAATCCAATGCTAATTTCTGATGTCCAAATAATTTACAATTTGAATAATTCTTATAGACTACAAATTTTTGCAGGAATTTCAAATCGAGCAGATTTAACAACAAAAAATAGTACTAATTTCATTCAATGTGGATTAAGAACAGCTCTAAGAATAAACTATGATGATTTTTAAATGAAAAAAATTGTTTTAAATATTATTACTTTGTTCCTTGTATTTGCAGGCTTTTCGCAAAACTTGCCAATACTAGATCCATTCTCAATTCGCAATTATGAAAAGGAAAGTTTAGTCGATAATAAATTTCATTCTTCAATAAAATCATATTATTTTTCTGATTTTCAAAACTCAATATTAGATAGAGAAAAAGCACTTGTGTTCTATAAACATAATTTTAAAAATGCTAAAGAAAAAACACAATTTTATATAAGTCCAGAATTTGATATTGCGAATTTTCTTGCTCCAAGTGATAATAAAGTTTATGGAATAAATCCAAGTTTAGGTGCTTTGCTTGAATTTTCTTATGCTGACAAATTGGGAATTTCCTATAATTTTAATGCTTGGTATATTAGCAAAATGCCAAGTTATACTTTCAAAACTCTTGGGAATAGTACAATTTATCATGGTTTAGGAAAAAATATTTTAGAAAATCAAAAATTATTTCTTGAGAATAATTTAAAAATAACATATTCTCCTTACGATTTTTTAAGATTAGAATTAGGAAATGCTAAGAATTTTTATGGTGATGGTTATCGCTCACTTTTATTATCTGATTTTGCGTCAAATTATCCATATTTAAAATTAGAAACTTCATTTTTAACAGTAAAATATTCCTGCATTTGGGCTGTACACCAAGATTTGGGTAGAATTATTCCTGAAAATGGCAATTTAAAAACTGAAAATAAATTTGATGTATTCCATTACTTAGACTGGAAAATTGGAAATCATGTAAATCTTGGATTATTTGAAGCGATAATAACTTCTAAACAAAAGTTTTTCAATTTTGAATATTTGAATCCTATAATATTTTTCCGTCCTGTAGAGTTTTCATTAGGATCAGAAGATAATGCATTATTAGGTTTGAATTTGAAAGTTAAAATTAACAAAAATAATTTTATTTATTCTCAGTTTGTACTTGACGATATTATTGTTACTCAACTAATTAACGACATAAAACATAGTGTAAATCCTAATTATACTGGAGAATATGGCTGGTTTGCAAATAAATGGGCAACTCAGTTTGGTTTTAAATCTTATGATATTTTTAAATTAAAAAACTTGGATTTTTTCACTGAAATAAATATTGCTCGACCATATATTTATTCTCATGTACATACAAATCAAAATTATTCACACTTGTGGCAAGCATTAGCACAT
>DHVB01000025.1 GCA_002412425.1 Bacteroidales bacterium UBA5219
ATTTTTAGTTGCGGATTTAAGGAAATATATAATTTTATATTTAGGACTTGTTTCTTTTGTGATAGAAGCAAATATTGCAATTTTTTGTTTTTTTATATTTATAATTTTTTTTGTCATTTTTATACTATGACAATTTAAAAATATTATTACAAATTGAGGTTTATTTAATGTTTTTGTCTATTTAAAGAGCCTCTTTTAAATAGAAGGTGCAAAAATATAAAAATATTTAATAATACAAGCATTTTATTACCATTTTGTTTATTAAAGAAATTATTTATCAACAGGTTGTTTATAATTAGATTTAGTTTATGAAGTTATTAGTGCTGTTTGTATAAAATTGCCGTGTGTGTTATTTCTTAAATTTTATATATAAATAAACTGTAAGTGGTTTATTTAAATAAGGTTATAAGGGTAAAAATTTAAACCTTTGATTTATTGTAAAATCTTTAAGTTAAATGCTTTTATATTTTTTATAGTATTGTTCTATAGAAAAATGTTAATAAAACTAAAATGTAATTTGGTGTTTCAAGTATTTGTAATGTGTAAAATAAATAATAAATCTTTTTTATCAACTTTAAAATGTTAATATTTTAATTTGCAAAATTTGAAAAAATAAATATATTAAAGCTATTTTTGTGCACTTATGGAAAGGACTGTTAAATGGTAGCGAATTATTCAGAAGATAGTATCAAAACTTTAGATTGGGAAGAACATATCCGAAAACGCCCAGGAATGTATATAGGCAAATTAGGAGATGGGAAGTCCAAAGATGATGGAATTTATATTTTGCTTAAAGAAGTTATAGACAACTCTATTGACGAGTATGCTATGGGCTTTGGGAAAAATATAGATATTAAGCTAGAAGATCACACTCTTTCTGTGAGAGACTATGGACGTGGTATTCCGCAAGGAAAATTAGTAGATGTGGTTTCTAAAATGAACACAGGAGCAAAATACGATTCTAGCGTTTTTCAAAAATCTGTTGGACTGAATGGAGTAGGAGTTAAAGCTGTAAATGCTCTGTCTTCTTCTTTTAAAGTTACTTCATACCGCGAAGGAAAAAAGAAATCTGCTGAATTTTCTAGAGGAATAAAAATTTCTGAAACAGAACTAATTGATACAAATGAGCCAAATGGTACTTTAGTCGTTTTTACACCTGATGCAGAGATTTTTGAGAAATATAATTTCATTCAAGAATTTATAGAAACTATGTTGAGAAATTATACTTATCTTAACACAGGTTTAACTATAAACTTTAATGGTAAACGTTTCTATTCAAAAAATGGCTTACTAGATTTGCTAAACGAAAATCTTAATCAAGAACCTCTGTATCCTATCGTGCATTTAAAAAATGGCGATATAGAAATAGCTTTTACTCACGGCACACAATATAGCGAAGAGTATTATTCTTTTGTAAATGGACAAAATACAACTCAAGGTGGTACTCACTTGGCTGCTTTTAGAGAAGCTTTTGTGAAAACTATTCGCGACTTTTATAAAAAAGATTTTGATGCTAATGATATTAGACAAAGTATAGTAGCTGCAATAAGTATAAGAGTTATAGAACCTATTTTTGAGTCACAAACAAAAACAAAATTAGGCTCAAAAGATATGGGTCCCGAAGGTCCTACTGTGAGAAATTATATTTTTGACTTTATGAAAAAAGTTGATGACTTTCTTCATAAAAACCTTGATATTGCTGAAGAAATTCAAAAGAAAATTCTTGCTTCGGAAAAAGATAGAAAAGCAATTGCAGGAGTTCAAAAATTAGCTAGAGAAAGAGCGAAAAAAGTAAGTCTTCATAATAAAAAACTAAGAGATTGTAGAATTCATTACAATTCAGACGATGAAAGACGTTACGAAACAACAATTTTCTTAACCGAGGGCGATTCTGCAAGCGGTTCTATTACAAAGTCAAGAGATGTAAATACTCAAGCTGTTTTTAGTTTGAGAGGAAAACCTAAGAATTCTTATGGAGAAACTAAAAAACTAGTTTACCAAAACGAAGAATTTAATCTTTTGCAAGCTGCTTTGAATATAGAAGAAGGAATTGAAAACATAAGATATAGAAATGTAGTGATAGCAACCGATGCCGATGTTGACGGTTTGCATATTCGTCTTTTGCTAATTACTTTTTTCTTGCAAATTTTTCCAGATTTATTAAAACACGGACATTTGTTTATTTTGCAAACACCGCTTTTTAGAGTTAGGAATAAACAAGAAACAATTTATTGCTATGACGAAAAAGAAAAAAACGAAGCTATTCAAAAACTTAAAAATCCTGAAATAACTCGTTTTAAAGGGCTAGGTGAAATTTCACCTGACGAATTTAAAAATTTTATAGGTAAAGACATTAGACTTGAGCCAGTAACTTTGTCGAAAGCCGACCAAATTCAGCCTTTACTTGAGTTTTATATGGGGAAAAACACCCCTGAACGTCAGGAATTTATTATTAACAATCTAAGAGTTGAAGAAGATATATAAAAAGGAAGATTTTTAAAAAACATGAGTGAAGAAAATAACAATATATCTAACAATAGTTCAGAAAATAACGAAGATTTTGTTCCAATTGAAGTTGTAGAGCAAGAAGACCAAAAAGTTACTCGTCTGCAAAAGATGTTTAAAGATAACTATTTGGATTATGCTTCTTACGTAATTTTGGAGCGTGCAGTACCTCATATAAATGACGGTTTTAAGCCAGTTCAAAGGCGTTTGATGCATGCCATGAAACAACTCGATGATGGACGATATAATAAAGTTGCAAATATTGTAGGTCATACAATGCAATATCACCCACATGGAGACGCTTCTATAGGCGATGCTCTTGTGCAACTTGGACAAAAAGAACTTTTAATTGATTGTCAAGGAAACTGGGGGAATATTTTAACCGGCGACTCAGCTGCAGCACCACGATATATAGAAGCTAGATTAACAAAATTTGCTCTTGAAGTTGTTTTTAATCCTAAAACTACAGTTTGGAAATCATCATACGATGGAAGAAATAAAGAACCCATAACTTTACCAGTAAAATTCCCTTTGCTTTTAGCTCAAGGAGTAGAAGGTATAGCTGTGGGCTTAGTTTCAAAAATTTTACCACATAACTTTGTAGAACTTATTGATGCTAGCATTGCACATTTAGAAAATAAGGATTTTGAATTATATCCCGATTTCCCAACAGGTGGATATGGAGATTTTAGCAAATATAATGATGGATTAAGAGGCGGACGTGCTAGAGTGCGTGCGACAATCGAAAAAATAGATAGACGTACATTAGTTATTCGCGAAATTCCGTTTGGGACAACAACAGGTTCGTTAATTGACTCTATTATTGCTGCCAACGACAGTAAGAAAATTCAAATTAGGAAAATTGAAGATAATACAGCAGAATTTGTTGAAATTTTAATTCACTTGCCATCAGGAGTTTCTAGCGATAAAACTATTGATGCTTTATATGCATTTACACAGTGCGAAATGTCGCTACCCACATATGCCTGTGTTATAAAAGATGATGCACCGCAATTTATAGGTGTTTCCGAAATTTTAAAGCATTCAGTTGAAGATACAAGAAATCTTCTTCAGCAGGAATTATTAATTCATAAAGCTGAACTAGAGGAAGAATGGCACTCGCTTTCTTTGGAAAAATGGTTTATCGAAAAACGTATTTATAAAGAAAAAGAATACGAAAATGCAAAGTCAACAGATCAAGCAATTGATTTTATTCATTCAAAAGCAATAGAACATAAATTAAACTTAATACGCGAAATTACGCGAGACGATTTATTACAGTTGCTAGAAATAAAAATGAAGAGAATTTTGCGTTTTAATAGCGACAAAGCCGAAGAAGATTTGTTGAATATTTTGGAAGAAATTAAAAAAATCCAATATAATCTTGAGCATCTTACTCAATACACCATTGATTATTATAAACGTATTAAAGAAAAATACGGTAAGGGTCGCGAACGCAAAACTGAAATGCGAAATTTCGATACTATAGATACTGCACAGGTTGCAATATCTAATGAAAAGCTTTACGTGAACTATAAAGAAGGCTTTGTAGGTTATGGTTTGAAAAAAGATGAATATGTTTGCGATTGTTCTGATATTGATGACATTATAGTTGTTAGAAGAGACGGAAAGTATATAATCTCAAAAGTTTCTGAAAAAGCATATTTTGGGAAAGATATTTTGTATGTAAATGTTTTTGTTAGAAACGATAAGCGAACAATTTATAATGTAGCTTATAGAGATGGTAAAACTTCCACTTCTTATATAAAACGTTTTGCTGTAACAGGAGTTACTCGCGATAGAGAGTATGATTTAACAAAGGGAGCCGAAGGTTCGAGAATTCTTTATTTTTCTGCAAATCCAAATGGAGAAGCCGAAGTGGTAAAAGTATTTTTAAAGCCGAAACCAAAAATTAGAAAGCTTTCCTTTGAAGTTGATTTTAAAGATATTGCAATAAAAGGACGTACTGCACAAGGAAATATACTTTCTAAACATGATATTCATAAAATTACTTTGAAAGAAGAAGGTGTTTCTACACTTGGTGGCAGGAAAATTTGGTTTGATGAAGAAATTTTTAGACTTAATGATAGCGAGCGAGGGTTGTATTTAGGTGAGTTTGAGGGCGAAGACCAAATTATTGTCTTTACAAAATCTGGAAAATGTAGATTAACAAATTTTGATTTATCTAATCATTACGAAGAAAATATTTTAAAAATTGCAAAATACGATCCAGACATAGTTTATACTGCTATTCATTACGATTCTGAACAGAATTTCTTCTATCTAAAACGTTTCCAAGTTCAAGAAGATTTACGTGATCAATTGATAATTTCGGAAACTGAAGGTTCTTATCTTGTTGCTCTTTCTTATGATGAATTTCCATTGGTAAAAATAGTTTTTGCGGGTAAGCACGAATCACGTGAACCAGAACTTATTGATGCTGAAGAATTTATTGCTGTTAAAGGAATTGGTGCTAGAGGAAAGCGATTAACAACTTTTGAAACTTCTGAAATTATTTTCGACCAGCCTTTGGAAAAAGAAAAGCCTGAAGATGAAGATGAAGAAGAAAATTTTGAAGATGATGAAGGCGAATTTGTACAAGGCGAAGAAATTGAACTTGAAATAATTGACACTAGAGATAAAGACGAAGATGCCGTTGAAGAAAAACCAAAGAAAAAAGAAGATAAAGATAAAAAAGACCCACCAGAAGGCGGTGTGCAAATGACTTTGGATTTTTAAAATCTAAATTATGAAAATTTTCTTAATGGGTTTTATGGGTGCAGGCAAAACAGTTTTTGGGAAAAAGCTTGCCCATGCTTTAAATCTCGAGTTTTATGATTTAGACAGACTTATTGAGCAAAAATATAAAATAAGTATTCCAAGTATTTTTTCAAAATTTGATGAGGGAGTTTTTAGAAAATTAGAGACAGAAACTTTAAAAGAATTTGAAAATAAAGAAAGTTTCGTCTTAGCACTTGGCGGTGGTACACCATGTTTTAATAATAATTTAGAAATAATAAAAAAACTTGGCACTAGCATTTATTTAAAATTAGATGCAAAATCTTTAACAAATCGCTTAGTAAATTCAAAAACCAAAAGACCATTAATAAAAAATCTAAATCAGGAAGAACTTTTGCAAAAAGTTGAAAGCATGCTCAGCGAAAGAGAAAAATATTATTTGCAGGCTGATGTTGTTGTGAATGGATTAAATCTTAAGGTTGAGGAAATAATTAATGAATTAAGAATTGAGAATTAATGAATTAAGAATTGAGTTAAAAGTTTATAAAGTTAGTAAAGTTTTTAAAGAAAGCCAATCCCGCAAGCCCCTTTCAACTTTCAACTTTCGGCTTTCAACTTTCAACTTTTAACTTTTAACTGCCTTGCCATATTACTTGTCTAATTTTTTTATTTTCAAAAATGCTTAGCAGATATTTGTTGTTTTCTAAGGGATAGACTGCGGTTTTGTTTTCTAAAATTTGTTTTGAAAGTTTATTTTTTTCTAAGAAATTGGCATCTAAAGAAATTGTATTTAAAACTTTTTTCTTTTCTTTTTTATCCATAATTTCACACCAAAATCCTGAAGGACGAGCAGAAAAATTTGAGTAGTAATCGTCTCGTAATGTGGGTTTTGCATCAATGCTTTTTGTCTCTAAAAAAGAATTGAGGAAATTAAACAAATCTTCGAGTTGATAAGCAAAATGTGGCAAATTATTTTTATTATAAAATTCAGCAATTTCGTCGAAAAGTTCAAAATATCTATTTTTATATTCTTGACTTATTAGTCTTTGCATAGTGTTTGGAAATCTGCCACTATTCCAAAATTTTTCTAAAGCATGTTCAGCATCATGGATTCTTTCAAGCTCAGCTTTTGAAATAAATTTATTGCTAATTATTTGATAAGGTGGATTTTCATCATATACATAATCAAATTTGGGTGCATTATTTCTTAAAGCAGTTCCACGCAACATTTTTAAAAATCCAAGCTGTACTTCTTTTGCACCTAACTCAAAGACTTCGTTAAAAGATTTTACAAAAAGTTCGAAAGTTTCGTATGGCAAGCCAACAATCAAATCTAAATGTAAGTCAATTTTTCCGCCTTTAATTAAATTTTTGCAGTTTTTTGCAAGTAGTTGAAAATCTTGTTTGCGTTTAATTTCAATATTTGTAGGTTCGTGTGTGGATTGAATACCAATTTCAAATCTAAAATATTTCTCGGGAGTACTTTCGTTTAAAAATTTTATTATTTCATCGTTTAATAAATCGGCATAAATTTCAAATTGAAAACTTAAATTTGGTCTATAATTCTGCAAAAGTAAATCGAAAACAAAATTTGTGTGTTTTACATTCAAATTAAAAGTACGGTCTAAAAATTTTACTTGTTTAGCCTCACTTTTTATAATGTATTTTAAGTTTTCAGAAATATATGTTTGTGGGAAATATCTAATACCAGTTTCCAAAGACGACAAACAATATTGGCAGTGATAAGGACAGCCTCGCGAAGTTTCAAAATAAACTATACGATTTTTTACATCTTTTTTGTCTATCTCCAATTGATAGGGCGAAGGATATTTTATAAGCTCGTCAATATTTGCTTTAGCAATTGTTTTACTAATTTTTTGTTTTGAAGAAACTGATGGGATTTCTGCCGTTTTATTATTTTGGAGAGAATCAAGCAATTCGCCTAAGACAAACTCGCCTTCGCCACTTACAACATAATCAATTTTCCAATTTTCAATAAAAAATTCGGGTTCGTAACTAACTTCGGGTCCGCCAAGTATTATAATTAAATTCGGATTTTTATTTTTTAAAATTGAACACAAATCTTTACTTTGGTCAACATTCCAGATTGAAACGCTTATTCCAACAATATCGCAATTAGTTTCTATAACTTCGTTTGCAATGCTTTGAATATCTTCTTTTATTGAATGTTCTTTAAAAGAAATGTCAAATTTATCTTTATTTACAACATAAAGCCAGCGCAAAGCCAAAGATGTGTGGATATATTTTGCGTTTAATGTTATAAGTAAAGTTTTCATTTTACAAAGATATGCAAATTCAAATATACAAAATTCGTTACAACAATATTTGCAATATTATTTTTTTATATAAATTTGCGTGCATATGAAAAGAGGACAAGTAATACAAAGTACTGGGGCTAATTATTTAGTCGAAGTTGACGATAAAATCTATAATTGCACTATCAGGGGGCGACTTAGGCTTGCAGATTCGCGAGAAACAAATCCTGTTGCAGTTGGCGATTTTGTTGAAATTGAAATAATTTCAGAAGAAGAAGGAGTGATTACTGAAATTGAAGAGCGTAAAAATTGTATTATTAGAAAATCAACAAATCTATCTAAAGAATCTCATGTAATTGCAGCAAATATTGACCAAGCAGTATTTATTCACACTTTAAAAAATCCAGAGACAACAACAGTTTTTATGGATAGATTTCTTGCAGCTGCTGAATCTTACAGTATTCCACCATTGATTATTTTTAATAAAATAGATATTTACACAAGAGAGGAAATTGAAGAAGTAGCTATGTTAATGGCTGTTTATGAGGATATTGGATATAAAGTAATTCCTACCTCTATAGTAAAAAATCAAAATTTGGAGCTTGTTAAAAAAGCATTGAAAGATAAAGTAAATGTGATAGCAGGGCATAGTGGAACAGGAAAATCTTCGTTAATAAATGCAATTTCGCCGGGTTTAAATTTAAAAACTGCTTCAATTTCAAAAACTCACCTTACAGGAAGACATACAACCACTTTTGCAACAATGCACAAACTTTCTTTTGGTGGAGCTGTAATCGACACTCCAGGAATTAGAGCTTTTGGTTTAGTGTATTTAAACAAAGAAGAAACAGGACATTATTTTCCTGAAATTTTTAAAATGTCACATAACTGTCATTTTGGCAACTGTTTGCATATAAACGAACCTAATTGTGCTGTAAAACCCGCTGTAGAAAGTGGAGAAATTGCGTATTCAAGGTATTTGTCATATTTGAATATTGTTTTGAGCGAGGAGGATAAGCATAGGACAAAACTCAGTTAAAAGTTAAAGGTTAAAAGTTAAAAGTTTGATTCTGAATGAATTATGCAGTATAGTGTAGAGACGGTGCATACGCCGTCTCTAATCTATACAAATTTTAATTTATTATACCACAAAAAATTAGTTGAAAGTTCATAAAGTAAACCGAGTTTACGAGCTCGCTGAAAGCAAAAGTTTTAAAAGAAAAGCCAAACACGTAGGCTACTTTTAACTTTTAGTTCAAATTTAGTTGTAATAGGCGATGTGGGGTGGTGTTGGTAATAAAACAAAAGTTTGGCACAGATTATGCAAGTATAGAAGTTAGACTTATAAAAAGTTAAAAATTAATAATTAACTAACATAAGCAAGTTCTTTGAAACTACATTATTAACATTCCTTAAAATAACAGAAAACAAGGTCAAAATTGGCTTCATTTGTTGATTTTTTGAATAACAAATTTTGTTTTTAATAAAATTTTTAGTATTTTGTTTTGTTATTATAAAATAATGTGTATATTTGCATAGAATTTTAATTATAAATTAGATATAAAAATTAAATAAAAGTTTAACTAAAATTAATAAAATAAATTATGAGAACAGTAAAAATTTTATTGGCATTATTTGCCGCAGTGGTAGTTTTTAATAGTTGTAATAAAGAGTATGAAGCTCCAACAATTACTTGGGAACCAGATGAAATGTTTCAATCGGTTAAAATGTCTGATGAATCTTCATTAAATCAAGCTTTAACTGTTACTTTTACAGCAGAAGCAGGTATTAAAGACATTAAAATTTGGAGAAATACTTGGTTAAATGGTGTAGCATCTCCTACAGCTGCTATAGTAGATGGCCCAGCAATTTCAGCTTATGAAGGTTTAACAAGTTATGAATACGCTTTTGCAACAAATCACACTCTTGAAGATTTTCAAGGTGGAGTAATGAAAATTGTTTATGAATTTGAAGTTACAGACCAAAGCGAAGAAGCTCAAACCACAACTAAAGAATATACTTTCTTTGCATGGGAAACTCAAGCAGTTACTTTTGTTATAAAAGATGCTGCTAATGCTGAAGTTACTGACGCTAAAGTTACTTTAGGTACTCTAGTAGATACAGCTGCTCCTTATGTATTCTACGTTGAAGATGGTACTTATGACTATACAGTAGAAAAAGAAGGTTTTGCACCTGTAACTGGAGAAGTTGTTGTAGCTGGTGCAGAAAAAGAAGTTTCAGTTACTTTACAAGCTAACCTATTAGCAGATTGGTCAGAAAATGTCGTTATTACACGCACAAGTGAAATCTCTACTTCTCTTTATCACAATGAGTCAATTGGTGTTGATAAAAGTACTGTAATAGGAGTTCAATATAAGTCAAATACTGATACTCACCACGTTGTTGAGAAAACAGCAAATTGTGAAGGTTTCGTAGTAGTAGATAATGCTGACTATACAACAAGTGATGAATTAGAAGCAGCTTATACAGCAGGAACTGCAGTAGGTCAACTAGAACTTAAATTTAAATATATTTCAACAAGTCCTAAAGCTACTGAAGTAAAATACTTTATAGCTAAAGTTGATGGAGAATATGTATTGATAGACCACGTTGAAGGTTGGAATGTTCAAGGAACAGGTGGAGCAGATGAAAACGGAAACTATGGTAATGTACTTGTGTTCAAATACAAAAAATAATTATGGTAATATATAATTAAAGAATAAAAAAAGCCACTCAAAAGTGGCTTTTTTTATGGCGGTGTCTCATAAGTGTCAAA
>DHVB01000049.1:0-51537 GCA_002412425.1 Bacteroidales bacterium UBA5219
CGACTTGCATGTGTTAAGCCTCCCGCTAGCGTTCATCCTGAGCCAGGATCAAGCTCTTCGTTGTAATATAATTTTTTATTATGTCTTTTGTAAATCCTGTATCAAATGAATCTAGGTTAAAAATAATATATAATATACATTAAGAAATCCCTAATTTATACCTGTTTTATTTTTGCTACTCACTATTAAATCAAAGAACTTTTAAACCACAAAAACTATTTAATATTTTCTTATCGTTTTGGGACTGCAAAGATAAAGTCTTTTTTATTACTACCAAAACTTTTTTGACTTTTTTTTAATTATTTTTACATCCTTTATCAAATCAACTGTATTACAACATTTTAGTAAATTATTTTTACAAAAATAATAATAAAATAATCTCAAAAAACAAAAATAACAATAAATTTTTCTTATTTTTACCAACAAAAAATTAAAAAACGTGAAAGAAAAAATCGTAAAAAATCAAAAAAGAACAAATATTAAGCATTTCAAAGAATATTTGATTCTAATTGCACTATCTTTTTTGCTATACGGATTGTCAATAAACAATGGCTTTAACATTGACGACGATTACGTGTATGAAAATCATGAACTTGTGCAAAAAGGAATAAAAGGGATTCCTGAAATTTTTTCTTCAAGATATAATACAAAAGACGAACAATATTTTGGCTATAGACCTTTAACAATAGCTGTTTTCGCAATTGAATATCAATTTTTTGGCAGCAATCCACATTCTGCACACTTTTTTAATATTTTATATTATGCTATTGCATGTGCTTTGCTATTTTACTTTTTAAACTTAATTTTTAAAGAAAAATATCCCGACAACTACTCATTTTTATCTTTTTTAATAGTTCTATTGTTTGCAACGCATGCCATACATACAGAAGTTGTACTAAGTTTAAAAAATAGAGAGGAAATTCTAAGTTTTATATTTGGCATAATGTCTAGTATATGCGCCATAAAATATTTCGACAATAAAAAAATCCAGCATTTGCTATTTTCAATTTTTGCTCTTATTTTAGCTTTTTTAGCCAAAGAGTCTGCATTGGTCTTTATTGTATTGATTCCACTGACAATCATTTTTTTCAAAACAGAAATAAAAATCTTACCTAACTATAAATTCACTTCTCCTAAGTTTAGCCCAAACAAAAAGCACAACAAAATTATTGTTTACACATTCTTAGTTTTTATTTTTCTATTTTTGTTACTGTCTCCAGAGTTTAAAATAACTAGCAATAAATCTGTTCAACTTCACAATTTATACATTAATATTAATGAGTATGTGGTTTGGGGCATATTTTTCATTTGCTACCTATACCTATTATATTATAGACGCAAAATAAACTGCCCTGTTAAATTTAATGTTCGCAATATTTTGCTTTGGATAGCGAATGTTATTACTTTAGTTTTATTATTGTTCACTAAATCAGATTTAGCAGGCTTATTAATGTTTTTTATTCCTCTTTTTACTCTAAAAATTAAAGATAAAGAAGAATATACTCAAAAATCTAAAGTGAAAATTTTTGATGGCATTTCAAAAAAACTCATCTTTTCAACATTAGCATTTTTGCTTATTGCAGGAGTAGCACTATTTATCACATATTACATTCCTAAAAAATCTCTTCCCGAAGTAAATGCTCCAGTTTTTATGTGGCAAAATCCTATTTTTGGCTTCGGAGCAAGTATTTTCGACAAAATGGCTTTGGCATTATACAGCTTGATTTACTACTTTAAATTACTAATAATACCATATCCGCTAAGATTTTACTATGGATATAAAATGATTCCTATAGTTGATATGAGCAATCCTATTGTGTTACTTTCTTTAGTAATTAATATCGTATTATTAATTTGGGCTTTAAAAAATTTCAATAAAAGAAATGTGATGTCTTTTGGCTATTTGTTTTTACTGATTTCTATTTTTCCATTAGCCAATACTTTTTTCCCACTAACAGGAATTATAGCAGAGCGTTTGTTGTTTACACCAAGTCTTGGATTTTCAATAATTATAGGATTTTTATTATTTAAAATCACAAAAATAAATCTAAATTTATCTCTAAAAAAGACAGATAAAAATCTAATATTTGCATTGGCATTAGTATTTATTTTACCAAATTCAATAATTACTATTAATAGAAATAAAGACTGGAAAGATAGACGTAGTTTATTTTCTCATGATATTAAATATTTAGAAAATTCAGCCAAAGCAAACAATTTATATGGAAACATATTAATAAGCGAAGTTTACGCAGCAATAAAAACTAAACAAAGCATTAATAGTTTTGCAAATCAAATTAAAGTTGCAGAAACTCATTTTAAAAAAGCTATTGAAATAGACTCTTCTTACTCCAACCCATGGCATAACTTGGCTTATATGAATATGATTATTTACAAAAACTACGAATTAGCCGAACAACAATTTACAAGATGTATTCAAGCCGACTCTACAATAGCTGCAGTTTATCTGAATAGAGGTATAGTAAATTATCATTTAAACAACTATGAACAAAGCATTCAAGATCTTAACGTTTACATAAGCAAATATCATAATTATAAAGATAAAGAATGGGACAAAGCTTACCTTTTCATGGGTAAATCATATTTTGAATTAAAAGACACCACTAAATGTAACGAAAATTATATTAAAGCTTTGAATAATATAAAAATAGAAAACCTAAATCTAACTGTTTTGCTAGATATTATCAATAATTTTGCGATAACTCACGATTACGAAAACTTAGTTAAATCCTTAGAATATCTAAAAAATGAAAACTTGAACGCCAAAGGTCTTTTCGACATGATGACTTATTATGCAAACATAAAGGACTTTAACTATATAGCAAAAGTAATTGAGTTTTATAATAAGCCAAACAATGAGTCCACTTCGCTAAATGATATTATCAAACATTTTGAAACATCTAAAGATTATGAAAACATAATTAAAACTATTGATTTTAAAATACACTTAAATCCTGAGCTTGATGCCAATTATGTTGACAAAGGCAATTATTATCTTTTAAGTGGAAATACTGCAAAAGCTATTGAAAATTGGGAAATTGCCTTTGAAAAAAATAAAGCTAACTTTAATATTGGAATGACTTTGAGCAATTATTTTAAAGAAAACAACAATTTTGAAAAAGCTAATTACTACTATTCGGAAGCTAATAAATTTAAGATAATGAAAAAAAGTCAATGATTATATTAAATCTAATCTTAAAAGAGCCTCATTTTCGCGTTGTCTCATGTTTTCGCTTTCTTCTTCTGTATCGTCTTTATAGCCACACAAATGCAAAATGCCATGTATCATAACTCTATAAATCTCAGATTCATTTGTACCATAAAGCACAGCATTTTCTTTAATTCTATCTAAGCTAATAAACAAATCGCCAGAAATTAAATTACCATCGCAATAATCAAAACTAATTATATCGGTATAATAATCGTGTTCTAAATGCTTGATATTCATTTTCAACAAATATTCGTCTGAGCAAAAAATGTAGTTGATATTTCCTATATCAAAATTTTCTTTTTCAATTTCTGAAGCTATCCATTGTTTAATGCTTCTATATTTCAATGCGGGTTTTTCAACGTCTTCTGCAAAAAATTTTACTGCCATTATTGATCTTGATTTAATTTCTTTAAATACTCTTTATATTTATCATTATAAAAAGTTCTTAATTTTAAATTAGATTTTTGCAATAACTCATTAAATCTGATTTCCTTTTCTTTTTCTTTAAAAATTTCGTCTGGATTGCTGAGTTTATAGTTTGTTGCTTCGTTTGATTTTCGTTTTTTATCTATTTCTCTTTCTCGCTCGCTATTTTCGGCTTGTAAAAGTCTGGTTAAAATTTGCTCATTTCTTTGTATAGTTGTAGGATTTATATTTCTATTAATAATATCTGATAGATTTTGATCCATCATTCTATTAATTTCTTGCAAAATTTTAGCAGATTCTGGACTTAATCCCGAGTTCATCACATCATTAAGCATTTGTTGCATCATTTCTTGTTGCATAAGCATTTTTGCTAATTGTTCGCTTTGCTTAGCTCCACCTTTTTTCATATTCCCGTCTTTCATCATATCAATCATATCTTGCATTTGTTGCTTCATGCCTTGTTGCAAATCTCTCATTTTTCCTTTCGGACTGCCATCGCCTTGATTTTTACAATTATTACATTGTCCATCACCACTTTTAGAATTTGCCATTTGATTTTGCATTTGTTCCATCATCTCTAAAAGAAGTAAAGCCAAATTATTTGCCGAAGTCATTACTAATTGTTGTGATGCTTCAACTAAATAACGTCTATTTTCGCCAATCTCGTCCATAATCGTACTAAGATTTTTGTGAATAGTTCTTATTTCTTTTTCTACCATTGGACCTAGTTGAGGTATTCGCCCCGACATAGCATTTAACGAGTCGCGAATAATTTTAAAATCATCTTCAATGTTTTTTTGTTTTAAAATAAACTCTCTATATCTTGGGTCGCGTGGACTTAAACCTTTTTGTTCAGTTAAAATTTCTTCCTGATTAAACGAAAATGTTATTAAATTTTCTAAAACCTGACGTATATCCTCAATATTTTCTGACATTTCTTCTTGTTCTTGCTCTTGCATAGCACTTTCCATTTTTTGCGAAAGCTCTTGCATTTTTTCAGAATTTTGTTTTTGAGATTTTGAAGCCTTTGACATTTTTTCGTCTTTCATTTCACTCTCTGATTGCTCAAGTCCTTCGGAAATTTCTTGCATTTCTTCCTCAAAAGACTCTAAATCCATAGGTTCTTTAAGCTCTGAATTTTTTTCCAAAATTTCTTTATAATCTTCCTTTATCTTGTCAAAAGCTGCTTCGTGTTCTTTTTGCTTTTGCAACAAATCTTGTTTGTCAGATTTTTTATCTGTGGTTTCTTCTGATAATTTTTCGTGTTCTTTAGATAATTCCTCTAATTGAGATGCAGTGTTTTTCAACCTTTCTTCTATTTCTGTTTTTTTCAGCAACTCTAAAGTATTATCCATTTGTTTTTCTAACTCTTCATAATCAAACTTCATTTGATCTGCGAGTTTAAAGAAATCATCGCTTTTAAATTCTTCCATCAATTTCTGAAGCTCTTCCATCATCTTTTTCATCTCATCGTCCATTAAAGAGTCGAAAAGATCATTGATTTCTTGTTGTTTTTTAAACAATTCCTCATTTTTAGAAAATTGATCTTTATACTGCTGAACTTGACTTTGCTCCTTTTTAATATCTTTCATCAAATTTTCCAAATCACTTTGATTGTCCATAATTTGCTGAAGCATCTGATTTCTTTCAAAAGGTGTGAGCTGTTCGCTTAACAATTTTTTCTGTAATTCTTCAATATTTTTACGCAATTGACTATTTATATCTTTTGCTAAATCAATTTTAGATTCTGTTTCCTCATTTGCTTTAGATGTCATTTGTTGCAAGTCTTCTGCACTTGGAATTACAAAGTCCATTTTTTGAGTACGTGTTTTTTTAGCTCCATTAACACCATCATTATCGGCAACTTCGAAATAATAAGAAATTGTTTGACCTTCAACATCAATTTTAGAAAAATCGAAAGCAAAGTAAAAATCTTGAGAACTTATAGATTTTGCAAATGGAATATTTATTCTTATCAACGAATCGCTTTTCTCGCCGGGTTTGCAATAAAAACTCAAAGAAGAAAATCCATAATCATCATCAATAAAACCATTAAAATAAACAATGCTCAAATGAGTGGAGTCAACAACTTTTTTAACATCAATGCTTGGATACAAGTCGGGAATAGCATTCAGTTGATAATTTACACCGGTATTTTCATTAAAATATTCGTTAGCTAAAACAATAGAATATGTTCCAGTTCGCAAAATTCTGCGTTTTACAGAATAAACCTCATTTGTCTTAGTCGCCTTAACTTGCACAGTATCAAACACTAAATGCAAAGATAAAAGATTTGAAGTATTAAAATTCCAAACTACCTCTGAACCAATAGGTAGAGTTAAGTCGCCTGAATTATTATAAACTTTTTCTTCAATATTTGTATAAGCAGGTGCTTTTACAATAGCTTTAAAATCAACAATAATAGGACTTGGCAACACTTTTATTTCGTATGGTTGCGACACCACATCAACTGCACTTAAATTAAATTTAATATCATTATTCAAATTTTTAAACTTATATGTAAATATTCCTACACTTTCTTTTTCCATGTAAAAGCTATTTCCCATATAGTTTAAAGTAACTTGGTCTGGCGAATATTTTCCTTTTGCACTAACTTTTAAAACAAAATCTTTACCTTTTTTAACCAATAAGCTATCGTTCAAGACTTCGAAAGTAAAAGGTGCTGGCTCAATATAATGTTTATCAAAATTAATTATTCTTTCAGTTGCCTCGCTATACATTCTGGGCCAGAATAAGAATATTAACATAGCAACTAAAAAGATTATGCCTAAATATTTTAAATATTTTAAATTTGATTTAAAACTTACTGCCGATAAAAATGGAATAGGTTTTAGTTTTTCTATACGTTGATTTATACTTGCAATTAAAACATCGCTAAATTCTGGATTTGTTTTTACTAATTCTTTTAATTCTAATGTGTTTTGTAATTTGTCGGCAACTTCTGGAAAATGACTTCCAATAATTTTACTTGCATCTTTATAGCTAATAGTTTTCCCAATTTTAAGTAAATTAAAAATAGGAATTATTATCATCTTAATTAGAATAAAAGCAAAACTTGCAAGTGTAACAATAAATAAAACTGTTCTAAAGCTACTAGAAAAACGTCCAAAATATTCGGCTACCACAACTATTAAATACCAAGCGACATAAATCGACAAGGATATTATCAATCCTTTTAGAAGTTTATTTATATAATACTTCTTAATAAAGACATTTAGTTTATCTAGTAATATTTTAAAATTATCAGTCATTTTATTTTGATAGCCAATAAGTAGGATTTAAAGCTGCGGTAGATTTCCACACTTCAAAATGTAAAATAGTTTTATTTTCTGTTTTATCTGTATAAACTTTACCTATAACTTGTTTTGCTAAAACTTTATCGCCTTTGCTAACTAAAACAGTTTCTAAGTGCGAATAAACCGACACATATTCTCCATGCATTATAATAACGACATTTTGCATACCTGGCATTGCAAGCACCTGTTTCACATCACCATCAAAAACTGCTCTAATAGATGCTCCAACAGTTGTTGAAATATCTATGCCTCTATTATCTATTTCTATATTTGCAAGCACAGGATGTTTTTGTTTACCAAAACCACTTACTATCACACCTCTTTCTACGGGCCAAGGTAGTTTTCCTTTATTTTTTTCAAAATTAGTACCAACTAACTTAGCTTCAGGTGTAAGCTCAAATTTTCCAGTCGTTACATTAGTATTGCGTTTAGCTTCTTCGCGAATAATTCTTTCAATTTCACGCTGTAAGTCAGCCATTTGTTTTTGTTGTTGCTGGAGTTTTTTCTTAAGATCTGATTCTTGAGCTTTTAATTTTTTAATAGTACTTTCTTGCTTAACTTGGTCGTTTTTAAGAGTTCTTTCTTCATTTCTTTGCTCAGTAAGTAAATTATTGTTTTTGTTTTTTAAATCTGTAAGTTTAGTTTTTTGAATAGCTAAAATATCAGTAAGAGCAGTAATAGCTTTAAATTGCTTGTTTCTATAATTAGCCAACTGTTGCATGTATTTCAATCTAAGATAAGCTTGATTAAAATCTTCAGAAGCTAAAATAAACATTATATTATTGTATTTATTTGTATTTTTCCAAGCAACTCTAATCATATTAGCATAATGTGTTTTCAAATTTTCTAAGTCTTCCTCCATTATACTAATAATTAATTCTATATCTGCAATTTTTCCGTTAATCAACTTAATTTCATAACTAATATCGTTAATTATAGATCGTCTTGATTCAATGTTTTTATTGATTAACAATAGTTGGCTATAAGATTCTTTTTGAGTTTTTTGAGTTTCTTTCAAAAGTTTGTTTGTGTAATTAATTTCTTGTTGAGTTTTATTTTTCTTTTTTTCTAATTCTGATTTGCTTTGAGCAAAAATGTTAGAAGCACTCAAGAAAACTACAAAAATTAATATTATATATTTTAGTTTTTTCATTTTATCGAAATTTCTTTATACTTGCTTGTTATTTTAAACGGAAAACTCATATCTGTATTGTTTACCCCAACTGACTCTATATTTAGTTTTAATTCTACGAAAAAATCAAACGAAGAAAGTCCTATAAAAATTTTATTAGGGAAAAACTGAGTTTCTGTAAGAACTTGATCTTCATATTGTATTGACAGACTTTGTTGTTGTACATAATTTTCTAAAAACATTTCTTTTACCCTATACAATCCTGGCATAACTTTCACAATTTGATAATAATAATCTTCAAATTCGCCACGTTGCCAAAATCTATTTACACTATCTTGACTTTCTCTTTCTAATCGTCTTTCTATTCTATCTGCTCCTTTTTCATCAACAAAAAAGCGGTTATATTTTCGTTTCGAGATAGAAGCCATACAATGATATACACTATCTTCGCAAAGCTTAAAGTCTGAAACAGATTTAGTTGTGTCTTCACTAGAAGGATAAAAGAAAAAATTATTAGTTAAAATTGCCTCTAGTGCGTTGTAATCAACATCGATAGCAAACCTTTCTTGCAGAAATGAAAACTCGCCCAAATAATATGTATTATCCAATCTGTTTATATATTTAACGCTATCTTTAGTTATCACTACTCTAAGTCCTTCTACGTTAAACGACCTCAAACTTATCCAAATAATACTATCGCGTTTTATTTTAATATTTCCACCAAAACTTTGAGAACTTTCGCCAAAATCCACATTTGCCGAAAATTTTAAATTCACATTTTCAAAATCAAACCTATTGGCTTCCAAGTGCCTATATAGCCTATGAGGTCGTATAGTTTCGCCTTTACCACCATTTATAAATCTTACTGCCTTGCAAGATACCAAAACAAGCAATAATAAAAAAATAATGATGATATTTTGACGCTTAAACACTAATCTAAAATTTTCTTTTGTTTAATTTTTTCTTTTAACTGCTCGTTATCACCATTGTTTTTGTATGCTTCTTCCCAAAACTCTAAAGCTTGGTCAACTTTATCCATTCTAAATAAAATATCGCCTTTATGTTCTAAAAATGTTGCATTTGTTGAATCTTGAATAAGTGCTTGATTTATGAAAATCAAAGCATCTGCATATCTCTTGTGTTTGTACAAAACCCAAGCATGAGTATCAAGAAAACTAAGATTGTTAGGTGCCAAACTCATTAGTTTTGTGCTCATTTCTAAAGCCTTATCTAAATTTTCATTGCGTAAGGCTAAAAAATAACTGTAATTATTTAAAGCCTGAATATTTTCCGAATCTTTATATAAAATTAAATCAAAAACAGAATCTGACTTATGAAATTCTTCTAACTTATAATAAGCATCTGCTTGCATAGAAAGAAAATCTATATATAACTCGTGGTTTTTTTCAACATAAGGCGAAGCAAAATCCACAGCCTCAACCACATCTTGAAAATTTGAAGTAGCATAAGCAGAAATAATATAGTATCTATAAAAATCTAATACCAATGGGAACAATTCAACAGCCTCTTTACTATGAGTATATAGTGAATTAATGTCCTGCAATGCCACATCTATACTAATAGCTTGTTGCCAAATTTCTATTTTAG
Organism: Bacteroidales bacterium UBA5219; assembly: GCA_002412425.1. Lineage (GTDB taxonomy): Bacteria > Bacteroidota > Bacteroidia > Bacteroidales > ML635J-15 > Bact-19. The sequence goes on from DHVB01000049.1 coordinate 9,716, forward strand.
TCTTTTCATGTTCTAAAATAAACTCATATTCTTTTTGAGCATTTTTAAAATCACCAACAAAAAGCAAATAGTCTGATTTTAAAACTCTTACAATTAAGTCATCAGGATATTGAAGTACTAAAGCTTCGATAAACTCACCCAATTTATTAGTTATATCTGTATCACCAACTTTAATATTGTTCAACAAACTAAGTATTAAATTAAGTTTGATGTTAAGGTCAACGTTTTGAGACAGAATGCCTTTGTTAATTAATTCAAAAGCTTTATTATATTTTCCAACACTTAGATAAAAGTCTGCAATAGAAAAATATGCAATATCATCATCCATTTCTAAATCACAAACTTGATTGTAAATTTCCTCTGCTTCTTTGCGTTTTCCGACATTTACATACGATTCTGCCAATAAAATTTTATTTATTGTTTTTTCAGGGTAAGCATCACAAAGTTTTTTTATTTCGGCAACAGCTTTGTCGGGTTCGCCCATTTTTATATAAATATTTTCTTTCTCTAAGCAAATAACATCACTAACTCCAAAAGTGGCTTCGGCTTTATTTAAAATTTTTATTGCATCAGAATATTTCTTTTGCATTTGATGTAATGTGGAAATTTGAAAATAATACCCAATATTTAAAGGCTCAATTTCAATTAATTTCTCAAAAACTTTAATAGCATCTTTGTGTAAATTATTATTAGAATAAATACTCGCTAGCAGTAGCAAATAGTATTTATTTTCAAATTTATCATGTTTTACAGCTTTTTTTGCATATTCTAAAGCACTTGAATAGTCTTGAGCTAAATTTAAGATTCCTGCAATTTCGTAATAGCTTGCTGCATCAGATTTGTCTTGATTAGAAGCAAGTGCATATAGTTCAAGAGCATCGCCATAGTTTCCTAAAATTTTTTGTTTATTAGCCTCTAGGAAATAATAATTAAAATTAAAATTTTTTATTCTAGGGTCAACTGGCTGTTTTTCGTTTTTCTTTAGTGTAGAGCAAGAAGAGATTAACAACACTAAAAGTATTGCAAAGAAATTTATATATTTTGTTTTACTCATAAAAATCTAACTATTTCACGCCTGTATGTCCAAACCCACCTGCTCCCCTTTCGGTTTCTACAAGTTGCTCAACTTCTATCCATTCTGCTTGTTCGTGTTTAGCGATTACCATCTGGCAAATTCTTTCACCATCTTGTACAACAAATACTTTATCCGAAAGGTTTACTAATATAACTCCAATCTCGCCACGATAATCAGCGTCAATAGTTCCTGGTGTATTTAAAACGCTAATGCCATGTTTTAAAGCCAATCCACTTCTTGGACGAATTTGTGCCTCAAAACCAACTGGCAACTCAATAAACAATCCCGTAGGGATAAGTTTACGCTCCAAAGGCTTTAAAACTATTGCCTCATCGAGATTAGCTCGCAAATCAAGACCAGCCGAAAACTCTGTGCTATACTGTGGCAAAGCGTGTTTTGATTTATTTACAATTTTTACTTTCATCTCTATTAATATTATATGTAAAAACTTACAAAAATAATACTTTTTTAATGATAGAGAAATAATAAATTTTTAAGCCACAAAAAAACGAAAAAATAATCAGGTAAAACTCCTAGCCACTTTTAACACTTCAACTAGGTTTAGTGTATTGCTTTTAACTGACTTAGGGTTTGTATAGGTAAGATACGGCACATGCACCGTCTCTACACTATACTATATAATTTATTGAATTTCAGACTTTTAATTCGCCCCTTTCGACTTTTACCTTTTAACTGAGATTATACCTCCCATGTCAAAGCACCAGCACCCAAAATTGCAGCATCAGCTTCTTTTAGAGCAGAGAAAAGAACTTTTACTTTATTTTTCCATAGAACAAGCAGATTTTTTTCCATATGTTCTACTGTTGGTTTTATAATAAAATCGCCTGATTTTGCTAATCCGCCAAATAATATAATAGCTTCTGGAGCGCTAAATGCAACAAAATCTGATAAAGCTTCGCCAAGAATTTTGCCTGTAAATTCAAAAATTTCTATAGCTAATTTATCGCCTTGTTTAGCAGCTTCGTAAACATCTTTTGAAGTAATAGATTCGCAAGGAATATTTCTTAATAAGCTAGGCTCTTTTCTTGTTTCAATAAATTCGCGAGCAGTACGAGCAAGCCCATTTGCTGAAGCATAAGTTTCTAAACAACCTTTACGTCCGCAACCGCATTGACGACCATTTTCTCTAACCGAGCAAGTATGTCCTAATTCTCCTGCAAAACCATCATGACCATAAACAAGTTTGCCATCAATTACAATTCCGCTACCAACGCCTGTTCCAAGAGTGATAATAATAAAATTTTTCATTCCACGTGCTGCTCCATAAGTCATTTCGCCTATAGCTGCTGCATTTGCATCGTTAGTAACAACTGCTGGTACACCAAATTTTTCGCTAACAAGTTTTGAAAGAGGAACAATGCCTTTCCAAATCAAATTAGGAGCAAATTCAATATTTCCAGTATAATAATTTCCATTTGGAGCTCCTATACCAATTCCTCTAATATTGCCTATCCCGCCAAAATCTTTAGCTATTTTTAAAAATTCTTCGTAAATATCGTTTATATATAAATTAACATCTTGATGTACTGCTGTTTTTACTGATGATTTTGCTAAAACATTACCTCTAGCATCAACTATTCCAAAAACTGTATTAGTTCCACCAATATCAATTCCTACAACATATTTTTTATCCATTTTTAAAATTTTATTTATTTTACAACAATTTCTTTATTCACATTTTTGCTACCTACCAAAGCATAAAATAACAGATAAACAAACCCTGCAATTACTACCCAATAACTTAATTGATAACCAGCCATATCTGCAACCCAACTTTGAATTGCTGGAAGAATTCCTCCACCACAAACCAAAGTCATAAAAATTCCAGAAGCTACTTGTAGATATTTTCCTAAACCTTCAACTGCAAGATTAAAAATTCCACCCCACATAATCGAAGTGCATAAACCTATTAAAACAAAAAACATTGCATTGATTGGCACATTTGCTAAGCCAAACGACAAAGCTCCTGCATCTGAACGTTGAAGTACTGGCAAAGAAACTTTTATTTCGGGCGACATAAACACACCTAAAAGCAATAAAACCAAGCCCACGCTTGAAGCTACTGTCAACATAGCTCTACTTGAAATTTTACTTCCAAGTGCTGCTCCAAGCAAACGACCTATAAGCATTAAAAACCAATAAGTTCCTACCACAAAGCCTGCTATTGTTTTTCCAACTTCTGCTCCTTGAGGGTTTGTTGCGTCTGAAAGCCATAAGTTTAATGTTCCTGGAATACCAACTTCAACGCCTACATAAATAAAAATTCCTATTGCTCCCAAAACAAAATGTCTGAATTTTAAAGCTCCCTTTAGCAAACCGCCCATGGGTTCTGAAATTTTTTCTGTATGAGGTTCTGGAATTGAAACCATTAATAAAACTAAAAACACTAATGCAAAAACTCCCATTGCGATATATAAAACTGGGAATACGTCTGTAATTTGTGCTCTTACAGTTGCTCCAATTAAAATACCAACAAAAGTTGGAGTAAAAGTAGCCATTAAAGAGTTAAAAGAACCACCCAATTGAATTAGTTGATTTCCTTTATTTCCACCGCCACCCAAAGCATTTAACATAGGATTTACAACCATATTCAACAAACACATTGAGAAACCTGCAATAAATGCTCCTAAAAGATAAACTGCAAAAGCAGAATTTTCTCCAACATGTCCTGACAAAAATTGCACAGCAACACCCACAAAGCCAACCCCTACAGCTAATAGAGCCGTTTTCTTATAACCATAGCGTTGAAGAATAAATCCACCAGGAATACCCATAACTGCATAAGCTACGAAATTAGCCATATTACCTAATAAACCAAGAAAATTTGACACTTCAAACTGTTCTTTTAGCACCACACCCATTGGAGCTGCAAGATTTGTAACAAATGAAATCATACCAAAAAGTATAATCATCATTATTATTGCTACAACATTAGATTTTTGTTTTGTTTGATTTTTCATTGTTAATGTTTTAAAAAATTAATAATTAAAATTAATTTATTTTTCTGCACAAAGGTAAAAAATTAAAATAAAATCACTCGGCGAAAATATTCAATAATAAAACACAAAATGCAATCTAATTAAATTAAAATCAGAAATGTAATATTTTTTGGTTTTTTAATTTTTATTGTATATTTTTACAGTCTCATTTTATGAGTAAAAATTGAAAATTTTTTAAACAATAAAATTAGGAAAACGTTAAATTTGTATAAATAAATTAAATCTAATAATTATGAATAAAAGAAGAGTGTTTTTAATCCCAGTTATTGCATTACTGCTAGCTTTTTGTGCTGTTCAAATTGGTTGTAAAAGCAAAAAATCTGACGACAGTTTTACCGATGAGCGTGATGGGAATACTTATAAAACTGCAAAAATAGGCGAACAAATTTGGATGGCAGAAAATTTAAAATATTTACCAAGTGTTGATGCTCCTACTACAGGTTCTTATACTGAGCCTCATTATTATGTATATGACTATGAAGGTAATAATGTTGAAGAAGCTAAAGCAACCGACACATACAAAACATACGGAGTTCTATATAATTGGAAAGCAGCATTATCTGCTTGCCCAGAAGGTTGGCATTTACCAACTAATAGCGAATGGGAACAATTAACAGAGTTTTTAGGTGGCGAAACTGTTGCTGGAGGAAAACTAAAATCAACAGATAGCATTTACTGGAATATTCCAAACGAAGGAGCTACAAATGAATCTGGTTTTAACGCTCTACCAGGAGGATACAGAGAATACAGCGGCGTTTTCAGCTATCTTAACTCTTATGGTTTTTGGTATAGTGCAACCGAATATAGTAGCGACTATGCTTGGAACAGATACTTAGACAGCAATAATAGCAATGCGTTTAAGTATTATAGTAAGGAAAATGGTTTCTCTGTACGTTGTATCAAAGACTAAAAAACAGTTAAAAGTTAAAAGTTGAAAGTTTTTTTTGTAAAACTTTATGAACCTTAAGAACTTTAAAAACTTTTAACTCAAATGCATTTATACATTTCTAAAACATTTTAAATAAAGTAAAAGTTAAATTAAAAAAAATTGGCATTTTAACAAATTTGCCAACTTTTTTGATACAAATATTATTTGTTTATATTTATTAATGTTGTATATTTGGTGTGTGAAATATGCGTTAACACCAACGCTAAAAAACAGACGACAAAGCAAGATAATAACTAAAAACGGATAAGCAAACTCGTAAAGTTTTTAAATTTATAAACTTGATTACGAAAAATTAGTGAATGGCAAAAAAAAGGAAAATAAAAATTATGGTAGCTTCTACGGTATATCAAAACCGTGATTTGCTTTTGCAGATTTGCGGTATTTTGAACACGTATGGTTACCACGTTATTAACTCTGAATACGGCACACTTCATCCGCCATTGGGGATGAACAACACGGAGGCTTGCATTGCTGCTGTATCTGAATGTGATATTTTCTTTGGCATAATCAATCCAATGTACAGCACTGGAATTACACATTTAGAATTTCAAAAAGCTATTGCTATTGACAAACCAAGAAGATTTATTGCTCACAGTTTTGTAACTTTCTCACGAAAATTACTTGCTCAATATATGTATGATGATGCAAACAAAACTCAACGTAACAATTTCGAAATTCAATCCACTTCAGTAATGGACAGTGTGAGGGTCATTGATATGTACAACGATGCAGTTCAAAGTAATTTAGCCTATGAGGAACGAAAATACCATTGGGTGCAAGAGTTTTTTAGACCAGATGAAGCTTTAAGACATGTTGAAACTTTATTCCGTGACATTAAGCGAGTAGAACGTGAATTAGCTAATTTAAATAATCCAGTACAATGAAAACGGAACAACTCATAAAAGACCTGTTAAAACAGGATAAAAGCGGACAGCTTGAGTTTAAAGAAGTTGTTCGTAAAGATGATATTGGAAAAACTATTTGTGGTTTTTTAAATAACAAAGGCGGTCAGCTACTCATTGGTATTGCCAACAATAAAGAAATTAAAGGCATTAAAAACGCAGATAAATGGCGATTTGAAATTGAACAATACCTAATTAAAGAGCTTGTCCCAGAAGCACCCGTAATGGTTTCTGTTGAGAATTATGACGACAAACAATTGCTTTTAATCAAAGTTTGGGAAGGTTCAAAACAACCGTACATTTTCAACGGTAGCATTTATTACCGCAGAAATGACAAAACTATTCAAGCATCATCAAAAGAAATTTCTGAACTAATCCATAAAAGGCAAGAAACTGAAATCCATTGGGAACGCCAAGCAGCACTAGGTGTGGAGTTGGAAGATTTGGATATAGAGGAAATTGAAAAGACGATAGAGGCTGCATTTTCTGACAATAAAATGAAAGACATAAAAAAAGAACCGCTAGAGTTTTTATCCTATTATGGACTTTTTAAAAATGGTAATTTTACTAATGCGGCTGTAGTTCTTTTTGCTAAAAAGCCAGCACGCTTTATCCCACAAGTCAGAGCTCGTGTAGCCTTTCTCGACCACGGAAAAACAGGCGATGTTTTTAAAGATGACCAATTACTAGAAGGTAATTTATTTAAAAACATAGAATCCATTCAACAGTTCTTTGAAAAGCATTTATCGTTTAGCAGAAAATTTGAAAACAATAATTGGAAACGAACAGATGATTATGTTTTTCCAATGGCTGCTTTACGAGAAGGAGTTATGAATGCTTTAGTACATAGAGAATATGGTTTAGCCTCAAGTGCTTTATCAATTATTATTTATAAAGACAAACTAGAAATTACAAATAGTGGTAAATCTCCTTTTAACCAAAGCGAATTAAAAAAGAACCATTTATCAATGCCATATAATCCAGATATAGCACATATAGTTTTTCTAAGAGGTTATATTGAAAAAATAGGTAGAGGAACTTTAAAGATTTTAGATGCTTGTAAACAAGCTGACCTTAAAACACCAGTATGGGAAATAGGAGAACAAACTGTTAAGTTAACTTTCTTTGGTAATGTTAAACTTGGTGGTTCTGTTGAAGGAGCTAATAAAGAAGCAAGTAAAGAAACTGCCGAAAGAGTAGATGAGGGAACAATTGAGGGAACAGTTGAGGGAACAGTTGAGGGAGCTATTGAGGGAGCTATTGAGGGAGCTATTGAGGGAGCTATTGAGGGAGTAACTAAAGGAGTTAAAGATAAACTAGCTATCCTCCTAAGTGCTATTGCAGCTAATGAAGGGAATAGAGTTCCAGAGTATAAAGAAGTTACAGGTTTTGCTGATAGCAGCATAGAAAGATATATTAAGCATCTTAGAGATGGTGGTCTAATTGAATTTAGAGGAGAATCACTTAATACAGGAGGCTATTATTTAACAAAGAAAATGAAATCAAAATTAAAATAGCTTAAAGCACTGCCGGTAACAAACAATAAAAGTTTAAAAAAGTTGGCATTTTAACAAATTTGTCAACTTTTTTGATACAAATATTATTTGTTTATATTTATTAATGTTGTATATTTGGTGTGTGAAATATGCGTTATGGGGCATAATAATTAAGAAATAATATTAAAAAAAAATGAGAAGTATATTTTTTGCAATACTTGCATTGCTTAATTTCAATCTCCTAATAGGACAAGATTATATTGAATATTATAATTTTTGTAATGAGGGAGACAAACAAATCTATCTCAAAAATTACGAAGAAGCGTTAAAGAACTTCAATAAAGCTTTTTCACTTGTTGATTATGTGCATGCTAATCAATACAAAAGTGCTAGTTTATGTGCTGCTCATATTGGGAATATTGAAAAAACATATTTATATGCAAAAAACGCAATATTAAATGGACTAGACCCAGTCTTTCTTAAAACAAAAGACTTTAAAAAATTTAGGAAAACAGAAAAATACAAAATACTATGTGATAGTATCTCAATTTTCCAGAAGCAACATTTATTGTCTATTAATTTGAATTATAAAAAAGAAATTGATAGCCTTTATTATATTGATCAAAACATTATTCGGAACAATAAGTCGTGTAAAGGAAATTATAACATTGACAAATCAAAACTACCAAGTAATTTATTTGAACTAGACTCAGTTATTTTCGAGCACTTACTAACCTTAATAGAAAAATATGGTTTCCCTTCGGAAAAGAAAATAGGATATGAAGGATATTCAAATGTATGGGTTTTATTTCACCACAATGTACGACTTCCAAAGAACTCAAAATATCTTCCAATTTTGAAAGAAGCACTAGTAAAAGGAGAATATCTTCCTAGAAATTATGCTTGGATGTATGACCAAAGCCTTATGTTTAAACAAGAAGAACCATATTTTTATTTTGGAATTGCTCTTGTCGATCATTTATCAGATGATAAAAAAATGGAAATTGATAAAAGAAGAAAAGAACATGGCATAAAACCGCTTGAATCTACCATTGTAAAAAAGCGAGGAAATGGTATTATGCAAAAATTTCTTTGGTAATAATGTTTATTAGAAGTAAAATGTAATTATGGTGCAAAAAGCATAAAACAACAATCCAACCATAAATTTCGACAAATTTGTAAAATGTTTTAGGGTTTTTTAGTAAAAAATCAAACCTCAAAAACAAAAACACAAATATAATTACATAACAATCAAAGACTTAGGCGATTAAAAAAAATATGAAAAAATATTTGTTAAATATTAAAAAGCCTTTTATATTTGCAGTCCTAAACTTTTAGGAATTATTGAAATTTTGGGAGCTTAGCTCAGCTGGTTCAGAGCACCTGCCTTACAAGCAGGGGGTCAATGGTTCGAATCCATTAGTTCCCACAAAAAAAACGAGTTTATCAAAAATGGTAAACTCGTTTTTTTTATAGCTATAGAAAATTATTTTAAAATTATCAATTCTTGATTCTTAGAAACTATATCTCCCGGTTTTACCAAGACTTTATCTATAATTCCGCCTTTTAAAAAATTGATTTTATTATTCATTTTCATAGCTTCAATAACAAGCATGGCATCGCCTGCTTTAACTTTATCGCCCTCTTTCACAAGAATTTCTACTATAGTTCCAGGAATTATTGAGAGAATAATTTTATCGTCGGGCTGAGACCATTTTTGCTTTTTATCAAATGATGGAGTAGAATATGTTTCATACTCTACCTCATCTACTATCATTTTTAATTTTCGATTTTCGTTCATAATACTTTTTTTTAGAATGGTGGAACTCCGTGTTTTTTGTCGGTTTTTACTTTAGCTTTAGTCTCACTTAACTTAAGAGCTTGGATTAATTTTTCGCGAGTTTCGTCTGGGACAATAATTTCGTCAACATAACCTTTTGAAGCTGCGACATAAGGATTTGCAAATCTTTCCTTATATTCTTCTACTTTTTGCTTTCTCATTTCGTTAGGATCTGCTGCTTCGGCAATTTCTTTTCTAAAAATAATATTTGCAGCTCCTTGAGGTCCCATAACAGCAATTTCGGCAGTGGGCCAAGCATAAACAAAATCTGCTTTCAAGTGGCGAGAACTCATTGCAATATATCCTCCACCATAAGCTTTACGCAAAATAACTGTTAGTTTTGGAACACTAGCTTCAGAATATGCATACAAAACTTTTGCTCCATGACGAATTACTCCTGCATGTTCTTGGTCAACTCCCGGCAAATATCCTGGAAGGTCAACTAAAGTAACAATAGGAATGTCGAAAGCATCGCAATATCTAATAAAACGAGCTGCTTTGTCAGAAGAATCAACATCTAACACTCCTGCTAAATATAAAGGTTGATTAGCAACAAAACCAACCGTTTTTCCGCCAATTCTTCCATAGCCAATTACCATATTTTGTGCAAATTTTTCCATTACTTCAACAAAATCAGAATTGTCGGTTATAGCTTTAATAACATTTCTAACATCGTATGGTTTGGTTGGATCAACTGGCACAACATTGTTTATGTCAATATTCGCAACAGGCTTTTCAACTTTTCTTTCTGTGTTTTTGTCTTTATTATTATGAGGAATAAATGACAACAACTTACGAATTTGAGAAAAGCATTCTTTTTCGTCATTAGCAAAGAAATGTGCATTTCCTGTAATTTCGCTATGCACTCTTGCTCCGCCAAGATCTTCTTGAGTAATTTCTTCGCCAAGAACTGTTTTAATTACTTCTGGACCTGTAATAAACATTTTTGAGATATTGTCAACAACAAAAACATAGTCGGTTAATGCTGGTGAATAAACAGCTCCTCCTGCACAAGGACCGAGAATTACAGAAAGTTGTGGAATAATTCCACTAGATTGTGTGTTGCGATAAAAAATTTCGCCATAACCCGCCAAGGCATCAACACCTTCTTGAATTCTAGCTCCGCCTGAGTCATTTATTCCAATACAAGGCACTCTCATTTTTAGTGCTAAATCTTGAATTTTCACAATTTTCATTGCATGCATATAGCCCAAAGAACCACCAACAACGGTAAAATCTTGAGCAAACACACAAATAGGTCGCCCGTCAATTGTTCCAGTTCCAATAACAACTCCGTCACCATTTAATACTTTATCAGCCATGCCAAATTCTCTAGCACTATGCTGAACAAACAAATCATATTCATTAAAAGAGCCTTTGTCAACTAACAGTTCTATTCTTTCTCTAGCCGTAAGTTTCCCAGATTCTTTTTGTTTTTCAATTGCTTTCTCACCACCGCCAAGCATAACTTCTTTGCGTTTTTGGTTTAAAGCTTCGATTTTTTTGTTTATACTCATCTTTTCAAAATTTAATTATACTTATTTTATTTAAGCGTTTTTACATAAATACCTATAGCTATAAAAAAATACAGGATATTTGGTATCCAAGCCGACAAAGCTGCAGAAAAATATCCATTTATAGCAAAAACTGAAGCAAATCTCATAAAAAGTATGTAGGAAAAGCTTAACAACAACCCTACTCCAATATTCAAACCCAAACCTCCCCTACGCTTTTTAATAGATAAGCCAAAACCTATAAGAGTTAAAATAAATGCAGAAAAAGGTGTAGATATTCTATTGTGTTTTTCTATTTCGCTAAAAATCACAGCAGATGTTCCAGAAAGTTTTTGTTCTGCAATATATTCATTAAGCTCTTCTACCGACATTTCTTCTACGATATTAGTTCTTTGTAGAAAATCTTCAGGAGTTATTCTAAAAGCAGTATCAATTCTATGTCCTGTTATTAGCTCTTCTCTTCCATCTAAAAAATTTCTTATTAGATAATTTTGCACTATCCACGATTCGCTAATAGAATCCCATATCATTGTTTCTGCAGTAAGTTTAGATTTTAAAACTACACCATCAAACTTTTCTAAAGACATATTTAGTCCAATGTTATTTGTTCTATTAAAATTTCCGACATAAAAATAAACTCCTGGATATATTTGCCTATGTGATATGCCCGAAGTAATGGTTCCTGGCGATCTTTTAAAATATTTATTTTGAAATTCAAATCTTTGTTTATTTGCTTCTGGAATTACATAATTGCCAAGAACAAAAGAAAATGCTGTAATAAAAAAGGCAACTATAAAATATGGAAGCAACAATCTTTTAGCACTTATTCCACTTGCAAACATTGCGACAAATTCAGTTTTTGCTGCCATTCGCGAAGTGAAAAATATAACGGAAATAAAAACAAACAAAGCACTAAATAAATTTGCAAAATATGGAATAAAATTAAAATAATAATCAAAAATTATTGCCTTTAAAGGAGCTTGCTTATCAATGAAATCGTCCATTTTTTCGGATATATCAAAAATAATTGCAATAAGAATTATTAATGTTATTGCAAGGAAATATGTTCCTATAAATTTTTTGATTATATATCTATCTAAAATTTTCAATTTATTTAAAGTCTATTATTTAGTTTTTCAATCATTTCTTTTTTCCATGAAGAAAAATTTCCTTCAGTTATTTTTTCTCGTGCTATCCTCATCAATTCTACATAAAAACCCAAGTTATGCACACTTGTTATTTGAGCTCCCAAAATTTCATTAGAAATTATCAGATGCCTTACATAAGCTTTAGAATATAGTTTATCCACGAAAGTTGTTCCACATTCATCTAATGGCGAAAAATCATCTTTCCATTTTTCGTTTTTCATATTCATAGTGCCATTCATTGTAAACAGCATACCATTTCGTGCATTTCGTGTAGGCATCACACAATCAAACATATCTATCCCTCTTTCAATTCCTTCTAACAAATTTTGTGGTGTTCCTACTCCCATCAAATAGCGAGGTTTATCTAAAGGTAAAATTTCGTTTACAACTTCAATCATATCATACATTTGCTGAGTTGGTTCACCTACCGACAAACCTCCAATTGCATTTCCACAAGCACCAATATCTGAAACAAATTTTGCAGAATCTTCACGTAAATCTTTATAAACAGAACCCTGAACTATAGGAAAAAATGTTTGATAATAATCGTAAATCGCTTGAGTAGAATTAAAATGTTTCCAGCCTCTAAGCAGCCATCTATGAGTTAAGTCTAAAGATTTTTTTGCATAAGAATAATCACATGGATAAGGCGTACATTCATCGAAAGCCATAATAATGTCTGCACCTATTTTTCTTTGAATTTCAACAACATTTTCAGGTGTAAAAATATGTTTAGACCCATCGATATGACTTCTAAAAGTAGCACCTTCTTCGGTAAGTTTTCTATTTTGAGAAAGTGAAAACACCTGAAAACCACCAGAATCTGTTAAAATAGGCTTATCCCAAGAATTAAATTTGTGCAAACCACCTGCTTTGTGTATTATGTCAACACCGGGACGCAAATATAAATGATAAGTGTTTCCTAAAATTATTTGAGCTTTAATATCGTTTTTAAGTTCAGTAATATGCACCGCCTTTACTGTTCCAAGTGTACCTACAGGCATAAATATTGGTGTTTCTATTTCACCATGTGCAGTACTTATAAGCCCTCTGCGAGCTTTTGTGTTTTTATCTTTATGACTTATTACGAACTTCATAAATCTTTGCAAAGATATAGAATTTTTATAATTGCTTTTTATGTTGTAAAACGAATGAAGTTAAAATTAATTATTTTTCAACAGAAAGTTAATTCTCTTAAAAAAAAATAAAAATTATTTTTTAGTCAAATTAATATAAGAAAAATTAGGCTCATGTTCTGTATTTTCAGCTTCTATCTCCACATTCCAATCATCGCAATTTAATTCAGGAAAAAATGTATCGCCATCAAATACAGCGTGGATTTTTGTAAGATAAATTTTATCAACAAAAGGTAAAAATTGCTTATAAATTTCTCCTCCGCCAATTATAAAATTTTCTTTATCAGCATCACAAATTTTAATGGCTTCCCCAATAGAAGCAACTATTTCAACATTTTTAAAATTCAAATTTTGCGAACGAGATATTACAATATTTCTACGATTTGGTAAAGCTCCATTTGGTAATGACAAAAATGTTTTTCGACCCATAATTACAGTATTTCCACTTGTAATTTGTTTAAATCTTTTTAAATCGCCGGGCAAATGACATAATAAATCGTTGTCTTTACCTATTGCATAATTTTCGGCAACAGCCGCAATAATTGAAAAACTCATAAAATAATTTTTAAACTGAAACTACGCCTTTTATATGAGGATGTGGATCATAATTTACTAATTCAAAATCTTCGTATTTAAAAGAAAAAATATCGTTTACTTCAGGATTTATTTTCATTGTTGGCAAAGCTCTCGGCTCCCTACTTAACTGAAGCTCAATTTGTTCCATATGATTCAAATAAATATGAGCATCTCCGAAAGTATGTACAAAATCGCCGGGTTTATATCCGCAAACTTGAGCTACCATCAATGTTAGAAGTGCATACGAAGCAATATTAAAAGGTACTCCTAAAAACAAATCGGCACTACGTTGATAAAGTTGACAAGAAAGTTTATTATCAGCTACATAAAACTGAAAAAAAGTATGACAAGGTGGAAGAGCCATATTATCAATATCAGCAACATTCCAAGCACTCACAATATGACGGCGAGAATCGGGATTGTTTTTTAAATCATGAATTAATTTTGTGATTTGGTCTATACTTTCTCCATTTGCTGTTTGCCAAGATCTCCATTGATAACCATAAACATGTCCTAAATCTCCATTTTCGTCAGCCCACTCGTTCCAAATTCTAACGCCATTGTCGTTCAAATATTTTATATTTGTATCTCCTTTTAAAAACCATAAAAGCTCATGAATTATTGATTTCAAATGTAATTTTTTTGTTGTAACGCAAGGAAAACCTTCAGATAAATCGAAACGCATTTGATATCCAAAAACACTTTTTGTACCTGTTCCTGTACGGTCGGTTTTTATAATTCCGTTGTCCTTTACATGTTGTAACAACTGAAGATATTGTTTCATAAATTAGTTTTTAATTAAAAATCAACATTTCTTTTTTTAAGTTCATCTCTAATCAAAGATGCACGCTCATAATTTTCATCTGCTATTGCTTTTTCCATTAGACTTTTTAATTGACTTACGCTCATAGAACCATATTCGCTTGCATCTTCTTTTCTTATTGGTTTTGCAGGTTTTGCTTGATTACGTGGGGGCTCGTCATCTTCGGTAAAATTTAAAATAATAGCTGTTTTTTGAACTATATCTAAAGTAGTATAAATAGGGCTGTGAAATCTAAGAGCTATTGCAACAGCATCTGATGTTCGAGAGTCTATTTCTTTAATTTCTCCGTCTTTTTCAAAATAAATTTTTGAATAAAATATTCCTTCTTCGAATTTATAAATAACAACTTCTTTTAAGTTTATTTCAAATTCTTCGGCAAAAGAAACAAATAAATCGTGAGTTAGTGGTCGTGGTGGGCTTAATTTTTCAAGTGCTATAGCTATGCTTTGAGCTTCGAAACCGCCAATAATAATTGGAATTCTTTCTTCGCTATTTTCTACAGACAAAATTAATGCGTAAGCTCCTGCCTGAGCCTGACTGTATGATAAACCCAAAACTTCTAACTTTACTTTCTCCATTTCTTGATTTTTTCACTACAAATATAATAATTACTAGCGAATAAATAAATATTTAACAATTATTTTAAGAATTATTTTCTTCAAACTCATGAAGTTCGTTGCCAGCTTTTTCCCACAAGTCCATTTGATGTTCAAGCTCAGAATTTAATTTTGAAAATTTTTCAAAAACTGCATTTGCTTCTTCAGCATCTATTTTTTCGGGATTAGACAAAAGATTATGTAAAGTTTCTATTTCTTTTTCCAATCTTTCAATTTCTTTTTCGGCTTTTTCTACTTTATTTTGAAGGCTTCTGCGTTGCCTTTCTATTTCTTTTCTTTCTAAAAATAAAATTTTATTTTCCGAAACTTTTTCTTTTGTTTGGCTAGCTTGAACTTTTTCTTTTTGTTCAAGTTCTTTCAAGTTTTCGATTTTCTTTTTTCTTAAAAAATCATAAATTCCGCCTATATGCTGTCTGATTTTATGGTTTTTAAATTCATAAACCTTATCAACTAAGCCATCTAAAAAATATCTATCGTGAGAAACAATTATAAGACTACCATCAAATTTAAGAAGTGCTTGTTTCAAAATATCTTTTGACCTCATATCTAAGTGGTTTGTTGGTTCGTCTAGCACCAATAAGTTGTAAGGTTCTAAAAGTAATTTCGCTAATGATAATCGCGAGTGTTCGCCACCTGAAAGAACTTTTACTTTTTTATCAATATCTTCGCCTGAAAATAAAAACGAGCCGAGAATATCTCTTAGTTTAGTTCTAATATCTCCAACAGCAATTCTGTCAAGTGTCTCAAAAACAGTAAGTTCTGGATCTAAAAGTTCGTCTTGATTTTGAGCAAAATATCCTATTTTTACATTATGTCCTATTTTTAATTCGCCAGAATATTCCAGTTCTCCAATTATCACTTTTGACAAAGTTGTTTTTCCTTCTCCATTCCTACCAACAAAAGCAATTTTTTCGCCACGCTCAACAATTAAATCTATTTTATTAAGAATATATTTCTTTCCATCATAAGTTTGGCTAAGTTCATCAATTTTTACAACAATATCTCCTGAGCGAGGTGCTGGCGGAAATTTTATATTCATAGCAGCATTATCAAGTTCATCGATTTCCAATCTATCTAATTTTTCTAATTGTTTAATTCTAGACTGAACTTGATTTGCTTTTGTGGCTTTATATCTAAATCTTTCTATAAATCTCTCGGTATCTTCAATTAGTTTTTGTTGATTTTCATAAGCTGCAATTTGCTGTGCCAGTCTTTCTTGTTGTAATACTTTAAATTTTGAATAAGAAACTTTATAATCATAAATTTTTCCTAGATTAATTTCAATAGTTCTATTTGTAACATTATCCAAGAAAGCTCTATCGTGAGAAATTACAAGAACAGCACCACCATAAGTTTCCAAAAAACTTTCTAACCACTGTATTGCTTCTATATCGAGATGATTTGTAGGCTCGTCTAATAAAATAACATCAGGATTTTGAAGTAAAATTTTAGCAAGTTCAACTCTCATTTTCCAACCGCCACTAAATTCCGAAATTTTTCTTTGAAAATCTGTTTGCGAAAAGCCTAATCCTTTTAAAACTTTTTCAATATTTTGCTCAACATTATCAGCACCAATAATGTTGAGATGTTCTGACAAATGAGTTAATTTCTCAATAAGTTTTGAATATTCATCTTCGGTATAGTCGTGATAATTAGCAATTTGGACATTTAGTTTATCAATTTCTGTTTGAATTTCTAAAACATTTTGAAATGCTGTTCGTGCTTCTTCAAAGACAGAAAGCTTAGCATTTTCTAAAATCATTTGTTGTGGTAAATACCCAATTTTTATATCTGTAGGAACAGAAATATTTCCTTCGTTTGGGGATATGTCTCCATTAATTACTTTTAAAAGAGTAGATTTTCCTGCGCCGTTTTTCCCTACTAAACCAATTCTATCTCTTTTATTAATTAAAAATCCTATATCAGAAAAAAGTTCAAAATTTCCAAACCGGATAGTTAAGTTATTTACAGAAATCATTTTCTTCTATGCGTCCATTTTTTTACCAATAGCATTATCGTATTTTTCTTTTTCGTCTGTAATAAACCCAAACGAAGTATCGTCAATCCTTAATTCGCCTTTGGTAACATGACCTAAACTATTAAAAGGAAATTTCTTCTCTAACAAGAAATCCACAAAATCTGCTTCTTTTTCTGTAGAAACAGAAACAACAACTCTTCCTTGTGCTTCGCCAAACAAAAATGCATCTGTTCTGTTTTCTGCTGGAGTAGTAATATCAAAACCTAAATTATTAGGCATTGACGACTCTAACAGAGCAATATATAAACCACCATCAGAAACATCGTGCATAGAATTAACTAAATTTCTAGCAGCTAATTCTTGTAAAACTTCAACTAATTTAACTTCAAGTTGTAAATCAAATTCTGGTGCTGGCGAATTTTTCACGCCATGATAAGAATATAAATATTCAGAAGAAGCTATGTCATCACTTGTTCTCCCAAGCATATAAATCATATCGCCTTTTCTGTGAAACGCTAATGATGTTTGATAAAGTTTGTCTTTCAACAATCCCAACATTCCAATTGTGGGAGTTGGATTTATTGGTTCTGCTTTTCCATCAACAATAGTTTGATTATAGAAAGAAACATTTCCGCCAGTAACAGGAGTATTAAATGCTCTACAAGCTTCTCCCATTCCTTTTATTGCATTTACAAATTCCCAAAAAGCTTCTGGATTCATTGGCGAACCAAAATTTAAACAGTTTGTAATTGCAAGCGGTTTAGCACCTGTACAAGCAACATTTCGAGCAGCTTCGGCAACAGCAATCATAGCTCCAACTTTTGGATCTGCTTTTACGTATCTGCTATTACAATCTGTTGTCATTGCAAGAGCAGAATTTGTTCCTTTAATATTTAAAAGTCCAGCATCTGCAGGTCTGTTAGTTGTAAGATTTGCTGTTCCAATCATTGTGTCGTATTGCTCATAAATCCATTTTTTAGAAGCAATGTTAGGATGACGAGTCAAGAAATCTGCAACTTCGCGTAAATCAACATTTTGAGAAATTTCATTTGGGTCGAATTTTTGATTTTCTGCATAATAAGCAGGTTCTTTATATTCTCTATCATAAACTGGAGCTCCACCACCAAGGACAAGGCTATCAGCAGGGACTTCGGCAACTAATTTACCATGATAATAAAAATAAAGTTTATCTTCGTTTATTACTTCTCCAATTCTTGCACAATGTAAATCCCATTTTTCAAAAATTTGTTCTACAATATGTTCTTTTCCTTTTTTAATAACTACTAACATACGCTCTTGAGATTCGCTAAGCAAAATTTCCCAAGCTTCCATATTTTTTTGGCGAAGAGGAACAAGACTAAGGTCTATTTTCATTCCGCATTTACCTTTTGCAGACATTTCGCTTGTTGAACAAATTATTCCAGCAGCTCCCATATCTTGCATACCGATAATTGCGTCAGTTTCTGCAAGTTCTAATGTTGCTTCAAGTAAAAGTTTTTCTTGGAAAGGGTCGCCTACTTGAATAGCAGGGATATCGTCAGCAGAATCTTCTGTAAGATCAGCAGAAGCAAAAGTAGTTCCATGAATACCGTCTTTTCCTGTTGCAGAGCCGACAATATAAACAGGATTTCCTTCTCCGTAAGCAATAGCAGAAATCATTTTTCCTTTTTTCATAATTCCCACCGACATTGCATTTACTAAAGGGTTTGTGTTATAACATTCGTCAAAATAAACTTCTCCACCTAAAACAGGAACTCCAAAAGCATTACCATAATCAGCAATTCCTTTAACAATTCCACGCAACAACCACCTGGTTCTGTCGTTGTCAATATTTCCAAGCCTCAAAGAGTTTAATTGAGCTACAGGGCGAGCACCCATTGTAAAAATATCGCGATTAATTCCACCTACACCAGTTGCTGCACCTTGATAAGGTTCAACTGCCGAAGGGTGATTGTGTGATTCTATTTTGAAAGCACAAGCTAAACCATTTCCAATATCAACAAGACCTGCATTTTCTTCTCCAGCGCCAGTTAGCAAACAAGCACCTTCGCGAGGCAAAGTCTTTATCCATTTTATAGAATTTTTATAAGAAGCATGCTCACTCCACATAACTGAATAAATACTTAACTCTGTGTAATTAGGAGTGCGACCTAAATAATTCTTAATCATTTCAAACTCTTCTTCTGTAACACCAAGTGTTTGTGCAATTTCGAGTGTAACAATAATTTCTGACATAGCTTTTATTTTTTTCAAAAAACAAAACTAATATAAATTTTGTGAATTTTCAATTTTAAAAATATTAAGTTTTGAAAAGATATTAAAAGAAGTTTATTAGAAAAATAAATCTTTAATAACAAAATATACAAACACCCAAGGGATTGTAAAAATAAAACTATCAAATCTGTCTAACAATCCACCATGACCTGGGAGTGAGTGTCCAGAATCTTTTAAGCTAATACTGCGTTTAAGTAAAGATTCAATCAAATCACCTAAGATACCAAAAACTACAACAAGTGCAGAAATAACAACCCAGTCCAATCGACTTAATTCAGGAATAAAATAAGACATGAAGTAACCCAACAAAACTGCAAAAATCGTTCCTCCTATACTTCCCTCCCATGTTTTCTTAGGCGAAATTCGTTCAAAAAGCTTGTGTTTTCCAAATAAAATGCCCGAAACATAAGACATAGAGTCAAAAGTCCAATTTAAAACAAATATTCCTACAAGAATTTGCGGCAAAAATTGAATTTGATTATTTCCAACAACTCTATAACTCAAGGACTGAGCCAAAACCAAAGGTAAACTAATGTATATTAACGACAAAATGCTATATGCAACATTACGAAGTGGATTTTCAATATTTCGGAAAAGTTCTTCAACAAAAATTAATGATACAGGAATTAAAAGCAGTGCAAATATTTTAGTATTTACATTATAATTAAGGACTACAAAATTCATTAGAATAAAAAGAACACCAGTAAAAACACTTGTAAAACTTAAAGCTTTTGCATTATCAGATTTTACTATTCTAAAAAATTCAAATTTCAACCAAACATCTGCTATAATAAAAAAAGCAAGCAAAGTCCACTTACCAATTAATATCATTGATAAGCAAACGCTTACAAACACTAAGCCTGTCAAAGTTCTTGTATAAAAATTTTTCAATTTTCTTGTGTTTCTGTTTTTATATCTTCTTGTGTTTCTATTACAGTGTCTTCATTCGTTTCTGCTAGCTTATCGTCTTTTGCTTCTGGTATTGTTTCTTCTTTTAATTCTGCTATTGTATCTTCATCTTGTTTTTGTTCAATTTTTACTGATTCTGGACTTTCTTTATCGCCTTTACGTTTTCCAAAAATTCTTTCTAAATCATCACTAAAAATCACTTCTTTTTCTAATAAAGTTTCAGCAAGTTCTGTTAGTCCTTCCATATTTTCTTTTAAAATATCAATTGCTCTTTGATATTGTTCTTCGACAACAGCTTTTACTTCTGCGTCAATAAGTTCAGAAGTTTTTTCGCTATATGGTTTTGTAAATCCAAAATCGCTTTGTCCGCTTGAGTCGTAATAAGAAAGGTTACCTATTTTGTCGCTCATACCAAAGAAGCTTACCATTGCGATAGCTTGTTTTGTTACTCTTTCTAAATCGTTTAAGGCACCAGTTGAAACTTCTCCGAAAACAAGTTCTTCGGCAGCTCTACCGCCAAGAGTAGAAGCCATTTCGTCTAAAAGTTGTTCTTTAGTTGTGAGTTGTCTTTCTTCGGGCAAATACCAAGCTGCTCCCAAAGCTCTACCGCGAGGAATTATCGTAACTTTAATTAAAGGATTTGCATGTTCTAAGAGCCAACTAACAGTTGCGTGTCCTGCTTCATGAAAAGCAATAGTTCTTTTTTCTGTTTGAGAAATGATTTTAGTTTTCCGTTCAAGACCTCCAACAATTCTGTCAACTGCATCAAGAAAATCTTGACGTTCAATTTCTTTTTTGCCATTTCGTGCAGCTATCAAAGCAGCTTCGTTACAAACATTTGCAATATCAGCTCCGCTAAATCCTGGTGTTTGTTTAGCTAAAAAGCTAATATCCACTTCTTTAGACATTTTTAAATTGCGAGTATGCACTTTAAATATAGCTTCACGCTCAACAATATCAGGTAATTCTAAGTGAATTTGTCTATCGAAACGACCAGCACGCATTAAAGCACCGTCTAAAATATCTGCTCTATTTGTTGCGGCAAGAATAATTACACCACTATTTGTATCAAAGCCGTCCATTTCGGTAAGAAGCTGATTTAGAGTATTTTCTCTTTCGTCATTTCCGCCAAAATTAGCATTTCTTCCTCTTGCTCTACCTATTGCATCAATTTCATCAATAAAAATAATACAAGGAGCTTTTGCCTTTGCTTGTTTAAACAAATCGCGCACTCTAGATGCACCAACGCCTACAAACATTTCAACAAAATCGGAACCGCTAAGCGAAAAGAAAGGCACATTAGCTTCGCCGGCAACAGCTTTTGCAAGTAAAGTTTTTCCTGTTCCGGGAGGTCCCACTAACAAAACTCCTTTAGGAATTTTACCTCCTAATTTTGTGTATTTTTCTGAATTTTTTAGGAAATCTACTATTTCCATAATTTCAACCTTTGCCTCTTCAAGTCCAGCAACATCGTTAAAATTAATTTTAACTCTTCTTTCATTATCAAAAATTTGTGCTTTAGATTTTCCTATGTTAAAAATTGCATTTCCGCTACCACCGCCTCCACCACTCATTCTTCGGAATATTAAAAACCACAATCCTATAATTAGGATAAAAGGTAAAAGCCAGCTTAAAACAACTCCAATATAATTTTGTTTGGTTTCGTATTGTGCTGCTATTTTTTGGTCAGGCGAAAAATCTTGTTGGGCTTCTGCTAATTGATTTTCGAAAGCTTCTACAGAACCAATTTTGAAAAAATAATGAGGTCCTGTATTTTTAGAAAAACTAAAAGAACTTGGTTTTCCAACATCTTTATATTTGTCTTTACTTAAAGCATCAGGTTTTAAATAAACTTCAACCTTTTCTTTATTTACTACTACAATTTTTTCAAGGTCTCCAGAAGGGAGTATTTCTGTTTCAAACTTTTTTCTATCAATTTCTTGAACTTTTGAGCCAAAATCCATAAAGGCAAAAGCCAAAAATAATCCAAACAAAATAACATATAGCCATGTCATATTCGGCGCTCCAGGCTTTTTACCACTACTATTTGGTGGCATATTAGGCTTTTGTTTATTATTAAATCCTTTATTATTATTGTTTTTTTTCATTTTACATTTTTATTATCAACAAACAATTAAAAACACAAATTGTTGCATAAATTATATTGCAATAACTTCTCCGTCTGCCCATAATTGCTCTAAACGGTAAAAGTTACGCGATTTAGCTTGAAAAACATGAACAATAACGTTTACATAATCTAATAAGATCCATTCTTTATTTTCGTAACCTTCTTTTTGCCAAGGTTTATCTTTAAGAACTTCTTGCACATTATGTTCTACATATTGAGCTAGTGTATTTACATGAGTTTCTGACTTCCCTGTGCAAATCACAAAATAATCACAAACGCTAGTTCCTGTTTTTTTCAAATCTAAAATTAAAATATCTTCGCCTTTCTTTTCTAAAAGTGAATCATTAATAACTTTTACTAAAGTTTGAGCATCTGCAACTTTTGGTTTTTTTATCATTTATAATTTTATTTTTTGCAAATATAGAAAATTATAAGTTATGGATAATAATAATGAAAATATTTTTTAACAATTCTTTATTATACTTTGAAAAAACCTAAAAATTATATTTTTTTGCAATATGGATGAAAAGATTTTAATAGATATTGTAACTCAGAAAATGCCTTATGGAAAATATAAGAACAGATTTATATACCAGCTTCCAGAGCCTTATTTGGTGTGGTATCACAACAAAGGATTTCCGCAAGGCAAATTAGGAATGTTACTTAATACTATTTACGAAATAAAGTTAAATGGATTAGAATATTTGTTAGAGCCAATAATTAAAAAACAAAAAAATAATATATGAAAAAGACAATAGGTTTTGCATGCGACCATGCAGGTTTTAAGTTGAAAAATCATTTGATTTGTTTTGTTGAAGATATGGGTTATAAAACTATGAATTTTGGCACAAATTCAGAAGAAAGTTGCGACTATCCCGATTTTGCACACCCTTTGGCAGAAGCTGTAGAAGCAAAAAAATGCGATATTGGCGTATCTATTTGTGGTAGCGGAAACGGGATTAATATGACAGTTAACAAACATCAAGGTATTCGTTCTGCTTTATGCTGGAATCCTGAAATTTCAAAACTTGCACGACTACACAACGATGCAAATATATGTGCCTTGCCTGCAAGATTTATTGATAACAAAACAGCAGAAGAAATTTTACTAAACTTTTTAAATACAGAGTTTGAGGGAGGAAGGCATATTAATAGAATTAATAAAATTCCAATAAAAGTTTAAAGTTAAAAGAGTTAAACCACAAAAGACACAAAAGGGCACAAAAGACACAAAAGTTGAACCGAGCTTGCGAGCTCACCGAAGGTAAAGTCTAAAGCTTATTTTACTTCGTGCATAAAATTATATGTTCTTCGGGTTTAAAGCCAAATTTATTATCTACAGCTTCTTTAAATGAAAAAACCTCAACATTAAAAGAAACTTTTTCAAGTCGTTCTTTTAGTCCTTGAACTGAATATATTCTAACATGGTCGTCTTGACCAAAATGTTTCAGTCTATCTTCTTTTGTTGTAATTGAATAGTCTTCGTAAATACCGCCTTCTTTAAAAGGTGTTTGCACAATTAATTTACCACCTGGTTTTAAAGCCCGATTTAATTCAGACATAGCTTTCATATCATCAATAATATGTTCTAAAACGTGGTAGCAAATTATAATATCAAAAGAGTTATCTGCCACATCAATATTCAGTATATCATATGATTTATCGGTCTTTAGATTACCACAATAATCTGTTGAAACATAATTGGGATAAATTTTTTTAAACTTTTTTTGAAGAATTTTTGATGGAGAAAAATGCAATATAAAATCTGATTTTTTGAATGGAATTGTTTCGTTAATAAACTTCCACATTCTTCTTTGCCTGCTTAGACTTCCACATTTGGGACAGCTTAATTCTGCATTGTCTAAAAGAATAAAACGTTTAAAATTACTTTCACATACACCACAATAAACCTTATTGCCAAAATAAAATAACGACAGTACTCTTCGAATAGTAAATTCAAATTTATTTGAGATATTTGGGAAAAGCGTTTTTAATGTTCTTTTTAAAAAATTATACATAAAAAATTTTTTAGCTTTATTTCTAAAAATCTAAAACCATACTATAGTTTTGCAAAAATGCACAAAAAAAATTTAATAACAAATAGCTAGGAATTTTGGAAAAAACACCGTTAATTATCATTTTTTTGTACTAGCTTTTATTTCATTTACCAACAAGGCTTGCAACTCATCTTTTGGTATCAATAATTGATATTCAGATACTCCTATTGGTTTATTTATATCCTGCAAGGCAATTTCTACTTCAAGGCGGTCTCTATCAGCACAAAGAATAATACCTATAGACTGATTCTCGCTTTCATCTTTTTCCAATTTGTCGAGTAATGAAAGATAAAAATTCATTTTACCTACGTATTCTGCTTTGAAACTTCCTATTTTTAATTCAATAGCTACCAAGGAACGCAATCCCCTATGAAAAAAAAGCATATCTACAAAATACTCTTTTCCGTTATATTCCAATCTATGTTGGTTGCCTATAAAACTAAAGCCTTTGCCCAATTCTAAAATAAAATTTCTAATTTTGTCAATAAGCCGTTTTTCGAGTTCAATTTCTTTTACTGGTTCGGTAATTCCCAAAAAACCTAAATTATAAGTACTTTTAAATACTTCATTAGCATATTCGGCATTTATCGCTGGAAGTGTTTGACTAAAATTATTGCTTGCAATTTGTGTTTGTGTCCGACTGTAAGTGTCCATTTTTATGGCGTTGAGTAGTAAATCTCTACTCCAACCTTTAACTATCACTTCATTGGCATAAAACTCAACCGCCGAAAGAGACTGCACTTTATTGATTAAAAGCAAATTATGTCCCCACGGCAAAACTGCGACAGCTTGTCGCAGTTTTATATCTGCCTGATAATAACGCTCATAGAAACGTTTCATATCCCAAAGATTTCGAGGTGAAAGTCCCATATCTGGAAATTCACTTTTGAGGTCAATAGATAATTGTTTTACAACTCCACTACCATAGCCTCCTTCTAACTGTTTTTCAAAAAGTAATTTTCCCAAATTCCAATAAACTGAATTTGTTGTACTGTTTATTTGCTTTGCAATTAGTGTACGAGCATTACGAATTTCTGCAACAGCTTGTTGCAAAATTACACTATATTCACTTTGGTTTATGTTTAATTTATTACTCATGTAGTGTTTTCGATATAATAATCTGTTATTTAAAATTTGTTTTGAGATAGTCCCTTTTTAAATAAATAATTTACATCTAAATAGGCGGCAAACCCAGCTCTTTCAAAAACTCATTGTGCTTATCGGTACTTGTCTTTATGTTTTTATTTATTTCAGCCAATTTTGTATTTACTTCCTTTAGGTCAACTTTTGCTTCCTCAACTGCTGTACTTACATATCTCGAAATATTTAAGTTGTATCCGTTCTTTTCAATTTCTTCCATTGATACTCTTCGAGAATAACGCTCTATTTCTTTTCTAAATTTATAGGTTTCAACTATATCTTTTAAATGTTGTTTTGAAAGTACATTTTGTCGTTTTCCTTTTTCGAAGTGCTCACTCGCATTTATAAACAAAACGTCATCTTCTTTTTTACAATTTTTCAAAACCAAAATGCAAACAGGAATTCCTGTTGAATAAAACAAGTTAGATGGCAATCCTATAACAGTATCAATATTATTATCTTTTAAAAGTTTTGTGCGTATTCTTTCTTCGGCACCGCCACGGAAAAGAACTCCATGAGGCAGTATAATTGCCATAACCCCTTCTTTCCCCAAGAAGTGAAAACCATGTAATAAAAATGCAAAATCGGCTGCTGATCTTGGTGCTAATCCGTAGCTTTTGAAGCGAAAATCTTCTGCCATAGTGTCGTTTGGGTCCCAACGTAAACTAAAAGGTGGATTTGCAACTACTGCATCAAACTCAATTTTTTTTACCGGGTTCATCTCGTTGAAAATGTCCCATTGATTGAGCAAAGTGTCGCCGTGAAATATTTCAAACTCGGTATCTTTCATTCCATGCAAAAGCATATTCATTCGAGCAAGGTTATAGGTCGTAATATTTTTTTCCTGACCGTATAATTTGCCGACAGTACCGCCATTTTCTTTTATCCGCTTTCTTACATTGAGTAATAATGAGCCTGAACCACAAGCAAAATCGAGGATTTTGTCAAATTTTTTCTTTTTACCTGCACTTGGGTCTTGACTGTCTAAACTTACAATCTCGGAAAGAATGGTTGAAATTTGTTGTGGAGTGTAAAACTCGCCTGCTTTTTTGCCCGAACCTGCAGCAAACTGACCTATCAAATATTCGTAAGCATCGCCAAGCGTATCTGTATCGGTTGAAAAATCAGCAATTCCTTCAGCAATTTTTTGAATAATAGTACAAAGTTTTTTGTTTCTTTCGGCAGATGTTTTTCCTAATTTTTCCGAGTTCAAATTAATTTCGGAAAATAATCCTTGAAAGGTGCTTTCAAACGATTCGTTTTCTATATACCTAAAACCTTCCTCTAGAGTAACAAGCAATTGGTCGTTTTGGGTTCTTGCCATTTCTGCAATGTTGTTCCACAAATATTCAGGTTTAATTACATAATGGATTTTACGCCGCATTTGTTTTTCAAACTCCTTAATATCGCCTTCATTGTCTGAATACCAAACCGATAAAGGAATACGACTGTCTTTTTCAGCTAATGCCGGATAATCTGAACCTAATTCTTTTTTAGCTGCTACTTCATAGTTGTCCGATAAATATCGAAGAAATAAAAACGAAAGCATATAATCACGAAAATCATCTGCATTCATTGCTCCTCGCAGTTCATCTGCTATAGACCAAAGGGTTTTACCGAGTTGTTGTTGTTCTTTATGTGTCATTTTAAAAAATTATCATTTTGCCAATTGGCGGGGTTATTGTGAATATATTTGGAAATGTTTTGGAATGATTTGTCGTTACGAATGATATGGTCGTAAAAACGGGTTTGCCATTGAAAATCAAATCCCAAACGATTTGCATGTTTGGTAACGGCAGATTTGTAGGAACGAATAATGCTCGAAATAGAATTTTTCTTCGGCGAAATTTTTGCCATCCGTTCATTTTTTTTGGAATACGACATAGACGAAATGGGCAATGCTGACGACAACGGAATCGTTGGTTGCGTTGGTAGATGCATTGCATGCAACGCATCTACATCAGCATTGCAATTACAAATATTGTTAGGGTTATCTAAACAATTTTTATTATTATTTTTTACAATTGTCAATATCCCATGAATATGGTTGGGCATTACCACAAACGCACCTAATTCAACGTTTTTTGAATGATATGGTATTTGATACCATAAAATATCGGCAATTACACCAACTGGCGATAATTGCATTTTAGCATTTTCAATTTTCCCAAAATAATGTTCCATGTTTTGGGTGCAAATGGTAATAAAATAATCTCCTTCCGAACAATAATTCCAATTTTTTAATCTAAAAGAAGATACACGATATTTATTCTGAAATTTTTCCATCTTTTAATCATTTATTTTAGGAAACAAACCCTGCATCAAGCCCTTTTTATGCTGCTGCAATTGCTCAATTTTCTCCTGCTGGGCGGTGATGAGCTCATCCACAGCCGAAAGACAGGATGCGATTTTTTGTTGTTCTTCTTTGGTTGGTGGAAACTTCAGTTTTACAGAAGAGAACAGTGTTTTATTAATTATTGGAACCGCCTGATTACCTGCTATTCCTGAAATCTTAAAAGCATTTAATTCAAGATTTGAGTATAAAAAGTCGCTCGAGTTCTCATTATTTGGAACCAGAGAATTGATTTGTTGATTTGTTGCACATTCGAATTTGTTCATTGCAACTTTTCCAATTGTAGAGCCAATGCAAACAAACATCACGCTATTTGCTTTTATTTTCCTCGTTTTTTCAAACCCTTCAAGAGAAAGTGTTTTCTCAGTTGATTCTACATATTTATTGTTCGAAATATCGGCAGGTGAGACAAACATTATATCGCCACCATAGTACTCGGGTACTTTTGTACTGGGTGTACTCCCAGTAATTATTGTAGAAACTTCACTTAATTCTTTCTCCACCCACTCCCCATCTCCTTCAAACTCTGGAAAACGAACCTTAGGCACAGTTTCGCCTTCTTGTGGGAAAAGGTTTTGCAGCAAGCCTTTTTTGTGGTCTTTGAGTAAATCCAATTTTTGACTATGGGCTGAAATCACTTCATCTAAAGATGAAAGGCAGGAAGCGATTTTTTGTTGTTCTTGAGGTTTTGGAACTGCTATTCGAAGTTTAGAAAAAACTGAAATCCAATGCCGTTTATGAACTCCTACTTCATAATTCAGGGTTTGCATAGACTCATACACAAACTTGATGTCATTACCATTTTTTGCAAGTAAAATCTTCATAGCTGAAGATTTCGTTTTAAACGGAAAGTCAACAAACTGAGAAGCCGTTGTAAAATCATCAAAGATTATAACAGGCAAATTTTCGTTGAAAATACCTTCTTGTTCATTTGTGTATCCAAGAATAAAAGACTTGCCTGCTGTTAAAACAGGAATTTCGTATTCGTCATTATAGTCGGTGTTGTCAACCAAGAAAGGTGTTGGTTGTAAATAATCAAGACATTGCCCAAGTTCTTCCAGAGACCATTCTCCTTTAAACTCAGGAAACCTAAATTCGGGTATTAATTTCTCTTTACTCATAAGCTGCTAATCCTGAAATTTCACGCCCTTGGGCTAGTTTTTTTAATAGGGGTACTAGGTCTGCCATCAATTCTAATTCCTTTATCCTGCGTTCTTTCCAGCTTAGTTCTAATGGTTCTAAAAGGTCAGTGAGTTTCTCACCGTCAAAAATCATACGGCTCATTATCAGTTCCACAAAAGTTTTAAGTTCTGCTGTTTTTAGTCCGTTTTTGTTTGCAAGCTCAGCCAGTTCTTTGTTGTATTTATCGTCTTTAAATTTGTCATAACCCTTTCGCAAGGTTTCAACATCTTGTCCGCTGTTCCAATCCAAACTGTTGATATATTCGGTTAAATCTTCCTGCTCGTCCATCAGGTTGGAACTAGAGCTTAGTAAGCTAATAATCTGTGCTTTAGTCATCTGCTGTTTAGCCGGTTTCTTCTGCGTATTATCGGCAATCAAGTTCATAATATAGTCGTAATCAATAATTGCCGATGCAAAAAGTACAAATTCAAAATCCAATTCTTGTATTTCAGGCGGAGCTTGATCTCCCTCTTTTTCCTGTATTGTTCTTAACTGCTTAGCCGTTTCTATATATGAACTGCGAAATTCCAGTAATTTTTCTTCCGGCAAAATTGCCTCAATTTTAGCTTTTTGCACTTCATCTATATCGGTATATTGGTCTAATTGAGTTTTTAATCTTTGTACTTCTTTAAAGTTTTGTACAAAAGCAATTCTTGCTGCATCACCTTTTAAATTATAAACTTCTTGCGGTTCGTTTAATAAATTATTCTCCTGCATAAAGAAGCCTAATTTTTCAACGGCAGTTTTATACTTATCAATCACAACCGGTGCAGGTTCAACTAACCAAATCTTTCTTGCTTTTTCGCTCTCTTCGCCTGAAAACAAAGCAATAGCTTGATTTACGGCTTCCTGCTGAGAACGGAAATCTAAAATATTTCCGTAAGGTTTAGTGTCGTTTAATATTCTATTAGTGCGAGAGAATGCCTGAATCAATCCATGATATTTTAAATTTTTATCAACATACAAAGTGTTAAAATATTTTGAATCGAAACCTGTTAGCAACATATCCACCACTATGGTAATATCTATTTTATTTTCACGAGGATAATCTTTGTTGCTGTATTTGTGGTCTTTTATTCGCTTTTGAATATCCTGATAATATAAATCAAAATCGTTTATATTGTGATTTGTACCAAATTGTACATTATAATCCTCAATAATAGTTTTTAGTGCAGCTTTTTTTGCTTCGGGTTCATGTTTATTATCCTCCTTCTCTTGTGCTAAATCTTCTTGTATTTGCTGTATGTCTTTATTTCCTTCTGCCGGAGGAGAAAACACACAAGCAATATTCAAAGGAGTATAGTCAGGATTTTCGTTTTGCTTTTTTTTCTGAACTTCTTTGAATAGCTGATAAAACTCAATAGCATTATTAATCGATGCTGTTGCCATTAAAGCATTGAATCGTCTTGAATTTGTTGCTGCATCGTGTTTTTCTACAATAGCTTCAACAATCGCTTGTTGAGCAATGGGTTCTCCCGGCTTGGGATTATCATTGCCTTTGCCCTTAAAATAATCAATATGAAAACGCAATACATTTTTATCATCTATAGCATGTGTTATTGTATAGGCGTGTAATTGTTTTTCAAAAATATCTTGTGTGGTTTTGTATGAGGCATATTCTCCTTCTCTGATGCTATAAGTAGCGTTTTCATCAAAAATAGGTGTACCAGTAAAACCAAACAATTGAGCGTTTGGGAAGAATTCTCTTATTGCTTTGTGATTTTCTCCAAATTGTGAACGATGGCACTCATCAAATATGAATACAATACGTTTATTGCGAAGTGGCTCTAAACGTTCTTTGTAATTCCTTTTGTATGTGTCGTCTAAAGCTAATCCTAATTTTTGTATGGTAGTAACAATTACTTTATCAGCATAATCGGCGGAAAGCAATCGTCTAACTAATGTTTCGGTATTGGTATTTTCTTCTACACTTCCTTCTTGAAATTTATTAAATTCTTCTCGTGTTTGTCGGTCAAGGTCTTTACGGTCAACTACAAACAAACACTTTTCAATATCATTATTACTTTTCAACAAAGTTGATGCTTTAAAAGAAGTTAAAGTTTTGCCACTTCCTGTGGTGTGCCATATATAGCCGTTTCCTCTATTTTGCTTAACGCATTCATCAATTGCTTTTACTGCATAAATTTGATATGGTCTCATTATAAGCAATTTTTGTTCGCTTTCGACCAAAATCATATATTTACTAATCATTTCGCCAAGTGTGCATTTCTTGAGAAATTTTTCGGCAAAATCTTCTAAACGATTAATTTTCTTATTATTTACATCTGCTAATTCATAAACCGGAAGAAATTGCTCATCTGCATTAAAAGCAAAGTGATTTTTGTTGTTGTTTGCGAAATAATATGTTTTTGTACTGTTACTTACAATAAACAATTGCATAAAACACATTAAAGAGTTAGTATATCCGTTTCCTGCATCACTTTTATAATCCACAATTTGTTGCATTGCTTTTCGTGGCGAAACATCATATTTTTTTAATTCAATTTGCACTAAAGGCAAGCCATTAACCAACAATATAACATCATAACGATGATGACTATTTTCTGTGTTTATACGTAATTGATTAACAACCTCATAGTCATTTTTACACCAATCATTAATATTTACCAAAGTATAATGTAAAGGCGTTCCATCTTCACGTTGAAAATATTGTTTTTCGCGTAAGAGTTTTGAAGCGAGAAAAACATCAGGAGTAATAATTTCATCTCGCAAGCGTAAAAATTCATTATCGGAAAGATTTACACGATTAAGTGCTTCAAACTTCTTTTTAAAATTTTGCTCAAGAGTTTTACGGTCAACTATATCAGGGTTATAGCTATATTTTAACTCTCTAAGTTGATGAATTAACTTTTCTTCTATTTGATATTCCGTAGTCATTAATCTTTTTTTAATTTGATTTATTTCTATCAAATTATTTTTGGCAAAAAACAATTTATCTCGCAAATATATAACATTTTGTTATTTTTTAAAACATCTTTATGTTTTTCCCCCTCATCACCCCAATCCCCCCGCTAACCAGCCTGTAGAAAATGCTATTTGTAAATTATAGCCTCCAGTATTTGCATCTAAATTTAAAACTTCGCCAGCAAAATATAAACCCTGTACTAATTTTGATTCCATAGTTTTAGGATTAACCTCATCTGTGCAAACGCCACCAGCTGTTACAACTGCTTCGTTATAGCCTCTGTGTGCTTTTACAGTAAATTCCAAGTTTTTAAGCAACGAAACTATTTTTTTACGTTCTGCTCCCGAAATTTTACTGGCTTGTTTTTCTATGTCAATATTCGATAATTTTTGAAAAACAGAAATTGCCTTTTGTGGTAACCACAATTTGAATAAATTAGCAAATTTCATTTTTCCATGTTCATTCAAATCGCGTAAAATTCTGGCATCTAATTTTTCAAAATCCAAAGCAGGCTTAAAATCTATAGAAATTTTTACTTCTCTTTTTTCTTCCAATGCAACAACAATTTTACGACTCAAAGTAAGAATTACTGGTCCCGACAAACCATAATGTGTAAACAAAAGTTCGCCAAATTCAGAATCTTCCTCAATACCGTCAATAATTAAACTTGCATTTATGTTTTTCAAACTCAAGCCCTGCATTTCACTTGCAGTATTTTCAAATGTTTCGACAGGAACCAAAGTAGGCAATAATTTTTCAATTTTATGTCCTAATTTTTTAGCAAACACATAACCATCTCCTGTAGAGCCAGTTCCATGATAAGACTTTCCACCAGTACAAACAATTACATTTTGCACAGGAATTTTAATTTCTTCTAAATTATTATTCAAATAAGTTACAGAATTAATTTTCCCTTCTAATTGCTCAATAGAAAGAACTTTAGCATTAAAAATAAATTCAACACCCAAGTCTTTTGCTCTTTTGTATAATGCCTCAACAACATCAGAAGCTTTTTCAGATTTTGGAAAATAACGTCCACCTCTTTCCAACATAGTTTCAACGCCACAATCTTCTAACAAAGCTAAAATATCAAAATTGAAAAATTGATTAAATGCTGAATATAAAAAACGTCCATCAGGAAAAACTTGAGTTATAAAATCTTTTATAGAATCGGAATTAGTAATATTGCAACGACCTTTTCCTGTAAGTAGCATTTTTTTTCCTGTCGTTTGCATTTTTTCTAAAACCAAAACTTTATGTCCGTCCATTGCAGCACGAATAGAAGCCAACAAGCCTGCAGCTCCGCCACCAACAACTATTACATCAGGGTTTTTCATGTCAAATTTTTTGTAAAGATATGAATTTTAAAAAATTTAATTTCAGAAATATTTTAAAAACATAAAAAAAGAAAAATATAATTTATATTTTTGGAAAAAATTTTATAAAATGAAAGCACTAGTAAAAGCAAAACCTGAAAGAGGCTTGTGGATGCAAGACATGCCTATTCCAAGTATAGGACCAGACGATGTTTTAATAAAAATTAGAAAAACCGCAATTTGCGGAACCGACCTTCATATTTATAGATGGGATGAGTGGTCGCAAAAGACAATAAAAACACCTATGATTATTGGACACGAATATGTTGGCGAAATTGCAGACGCTGGAGCAAATGTAAAACATAAATTTACTATAGGCGAAAGAGTTACTGGCGAAGGACATATTGCTTGTGGAGAATGTAGAAATTGTCATAGAGGCTGGGATCATATTTGTGCAAATAATTATGGTGTAGGCGTTCATCGTGACGGTTGCTTTGCAGAATATTTATCAATTCCTGCAACTAATGTTGTTAGAATTAGCGAAAAAATCGAAGACGACCTTTGCTCTATTATGGATCCATTTGGAAATGCAACTCACACCGCATTGTCGTTTAATCTTCTTGGCGAAGATGTAATTATCACAGGTGCTGGCGGACCAATTGGAGCAATGTGTGTTGCTATTGCTAAATTTGCTGGAGCAAAAAGTGTATTTGCTGTTGAGCCTAACGATTATCGCAGAGAATTAGCAAAGAAAATGGGTGCCGATGTTTGCGTAAATCCACTAAAAGAAGATTTACAAGAAGTTCTTAAAAAACATAATTTAATAGGATTTGATATTGGTTTAGAATGCTCTGGAAATGGTGGTGCTTTTAACCAAATGGTTACTGCTATGTATAATGGAGGCTCTATTGCTTTGTTGGGAATTTTGCCTTCAACTTCACCAGTTAATTGGAACGAAATAATTTTTAAAGGACTAAAACTAAAAGGTATTTACGGCAGAGAAATGTTTGAAACTTGGTACAAAATGGAAGCAATGCTTTTGGCAGGATTAGATATAAAACCAGTTATCACACATAAATTTAATGTTGACGACTATTTAAAAGGCTTTGAAGTAATGGACAGCGGAAATTGCGGAAAAGTTATTTTAGAATGGTAAAATTATTAATTCAATCTGCTTTTCGCTAATTCTACATAAGCTTTCATTACTTCATTATTAGGATCCAAAGCAAGAGCTTTTTCAAAATAAGAAAGTGCGGTTTTATCATCACCTTCCATTCCATAACTAATACCTAAATAGCGGTATGCTTCAATATTTGGAGAAATTTCAACTGCTAATAAAAGATTTTCGCGAGCTTTTTGAAAATCATTGATATTACCATAAGAAACACCCAAGTAAAATAAATTTTCAAAATGATTTGGATGTAAAGTTTTAGATTTTTCTAACCAATATATTGCAGAATCGGCTTGATTATCTCCTCCAAAATAATATAATGAGCCAAGTTGAAAATATGATTCATAATAATCTGGAGCTAATTCTGAAAATCTTTTCCAAATATATTTTTCATATTCAGGTTCATCAACATTAAAATTTAAAACTCCCTTTGTATTTGCCCACACATCAGCTTCTAAAGGTTGGGTTTCAAGTGTTTTAAGATAATATTCCAACATTTTTTTATAATCGCCATCTAATTTATAGTATATATTTCCAAGCCTTACCAAAGCTTCTGAATAATCAGGATAAATTTCTAACGCCTTTTCAAAATATGGAATAGCTTCTCGCAAATATTTGTCTCGCAACAAAGTATCTTGTGCTTGCTCTGCATCTTCTGCTAATTTATACAATTCACTAGCATAAGTGCTATTGCCTTTTGCAGAATTTACACTTACATGCACATCGTGTCCAAATAAAGTTAAATTATCTTTCCACACAAAATTTCGAGAATATGTTTTTATGGAAAATGCAAGCAAAACTACACAAACAATTCCAATAGATAAATTTTTATATTTTTTAATATGAGTAATTTTTTGAGCTAATTTTTCAGAAATTAAATATGCGAAAATTATGCAAAAACCTAATAATGAAACATATACAAAACGCTCACTCATAAATGCTCCTATATTAAAAAACAAGTTAGAAGTTATTGAAAGTGTGGCTAAATAAATTAAAATTCCATAAGAGTAAATGGTTTTTTTCTTTAATCCGTAAATTGCAATTACAAACAAAGCTAAATATAAAATTAGTGACAAAATTGCTCTCCAATCTGTCCAACCAACAATTGGAATATGATATGGATAGTAATCCCATGTTAAAGGATGTGGAAAAACCAATAGTTTTAAATACAACAATAAAGTTAAAAATACTGTTGCGTATCTTTCGGCAAACGTAGTTCCCAAAAATGGATTGTTCATTAACATTGAAGCCTCAATAGCTGTTTGGTCTCCAATAGCAAGAGAACGCAAAATCATATATAAACCTGCTCCTGCAATTAAAGGGATAGTTAAAATAACGAGTTTTGAAAACTTTTCTTCTCTAAAGAAATAAATACTTAGAGGAATTACAGCTAAAAAAGTAATGCTTATTTCTTTTGACATTGAGCCAAGAAAAACATAAATAAAAGCAGAAATTAATCCTGTAAACTTCTTATTATCAACATAATTCAAAGTTGAATTTAAAGCTGCTATTGAAAATAAAAAAGCTAAAACTTCGTCTCTTCCTTTAATATTTGCAACTATTTCGGTATGCAGAGGATGAGCAGCAAAAAGCATTGTTGCTAAAAAAGGAATACTCAAAAACTCATATTTGGGTTTATAATCTCTAAACAAGCGATTTAGCACTTTGTAAAGTATTAATAAAGAAATAATGTAAAGTAAAATATTTAAAAAATGGCTAATTCCAGGATTGCCCAAAAATGGTTGTTTTGCTGCAACATCAGTAGTTTCACGTCCAAAAAATTCAACTTCCAAAGCAAAAGTAATTAATGATAAAGGACGATAACGACCACCTTCTAATTCTTTAGAATCTTTACCAAACATTCCTGCCATAGAATCATAAGCCAAAATATCTTTTATGCCAGAAATTCCTTTTTGTACAAATTCATTTTTCCAATATACTGCTTTATCGTCTAATGCATATTTATGTCCCAAGGTATTTGAGTAAAGCAAAAATGCAAAAACAGCAATAACAATAGGCTGAATAAATTTTCTAATTTTCATTCAAAAAATTTTATCAATTAATTTAACTTTTTGCAATAATAGTTTCTAAGCAAAGCTATAAAAATTTCTAATAATTACAGTAATAATATTTATTTTATTTCGTTTAAGTCGTAGTAACAATTCAAATCTCATAAAAACAATGAAAACAATATTTGTAAAAACGCATTTTTTAATTTTAACAGTGGTTTTTTTATTTATTAAAATTGGGAACACTTACTCACAAAGCGACTATGTTGATGATTATCAAAGGTTTACAATATCTGCTAATTTTGCTGTTCAGCTTGCAGAATATGGTGAATTAAACAACAAACTTGCTGAAAAAGGATTTTCAAAATTTAATCAAATAAATTTTTTAACAAGTGGTGATTTTTGCATATACTATCCAAAGCCAAAATTATCAGTACATGCAAATGTTTCTGGTTACAGTCAAGTAATAAATCAGCAGAACAATATTAACACAAGTTTAAAAAACACAGGAATAGGAGTTTTGTTAGGCTATACATTTTTTAGTGATAAAAAAATACAGTTAGTTCCACAGATAGGGACACAATTTTCGTGGTTAAATCTTGATATCACAAGTGATATTGCAGATAATTCGACATTTACTAACTATTTCTCTGGAGATGCTAATCAATATGGCATGACTGCTTCAAATTTATTGGCTAATGTTGGAATACTTGCAAAAACTTCTTTCCTCATCAACGAAAATTTTTCTAATAAACTTGTTGTTGGAATAAAAACAGGATATTCTATGCCTGTTCTCAAAACAATTTGGACAGTTAATGAGAAAACCTTAAATGATGGTCCTACTATAAATCCTGGTGGTTTTTATGCAGGCGTTGTTGTTGGAGTTGAGTTTTAGGGAGTTTGAGAAAATATGTTCTAATATTATTCTTGTCCACACTATTTAATTGCCTGCACGCTCAAGAATTAGGGATTAAACTTGGAAGTAGTTTTATTAAAAACAATTCTACAATAAACAAACCTGCTAATATTGGCATTTATTATAACGAAAAAATATCTGACAAAATAAATATTTCTACAACTTACTTGCATTCAATAAAAAAACAAGAAAATGCAGAAATAGATTTTCAAACAAATTTTAAAGGACATAATATCTTTATAGATTTTTTATATGACGTAAATATTAAAAATAACTTTTATATAAAATTTGGTTTAGGTTCAGGATATTCAGCATATAATATTACAAATCAGGGCATTATTTCAAATTGGATTAATTTTATAGAATACCATTACATTCCTGCAAGACTGATTTTAGGTTTTGAATATAAAAACATTTTAGATTCTCCAATTAGTTGTGAAATTTTGGCAACTCCGTCATATATGTTCAATATTTATCAAAAAACAGATGCTATAATGTTGTCAAACAATACTAACGACCTGAAAATATTAAATTTAATTTTGGGAATAAAATATACTTTTAAACAAATTTAAACTACTTATTAATGAAGAACGCCCCTCAAGTATGCTGCCAAAGACGCGCCTGAGAGGCTTATTTATTTTAGTAATACACTTAAAATAGCGAAAGTTGTGTTGCATCTTCTTTTAGAGGATAAAACACACCGATAATTATAAATGGATTAGGTCCTACATTATGAAATTTTTGAGTTGTGCCAAGAAAAAAATGTAAATCACATTTATTTACCATGTAGTCAAAGTATTTTTCTCTCACTTTTTGACAAGCTAACTCTTCATTATCATTTGCATTTTTTAAGCAATTCCAATATAAAGCGCCTAATTCCCAATCCTCCACCATCATAGTACGTTCTTTATCATCTTCAGTGGTAAAAACGTAAGAAAATTTGTAGGGTAGTTTCTTTGCAACTTTGAATATTCTTTTGGTTTCTTCAGTATCAAACAAACTGCCTTGTGCTTGTTTTGCAATAATTGCGTCAAGTTTTTTCTTATTCCATTCTCGTTCACATGATTCCCATATAAAGTCTATAACTTTTTTTGGTTTAAGTACAGCTAAAGATGTCCCAATATTTTTGTCTTTTGCTTCTTCAATCAAAACAGACATATCTGTATAAACATTTTTAAGAGCAATTTCTTTTCGAAGTGCCCAATTTTTTGTAGTAGGTACAGTTTTTCCAATAATAATTTCCTTATCTAAATCTGTAGGACGATAGCTTTCTTTTCTGAAATCTTTTGTATTGCGGACAATATCCATTTCTATCCATTGCCATTTTTCATAACGGTCGGCATATTTCAATTTCCTATATGGAACAGGATATATTCTAACCCACGAACCATCTTCTTTAAAACCAGCTGTGCAAACTAACTCATCGTAAGTAGCAGAAAGCGTAGGATATGTTTTTACAGAAATAAGAATGCGAGTAAGAGCCATAAATTTACAAGTTTTTAAATTTGTAATCTGTTTCGGGTAATTGCATTAGTGCATTTGCTACACAAGTTCGGTGACATTGTTTTGGATCCTTTTCAAAACAGGTAAGAGCCACTCGTTTACCTTTATCTAACAAACTGCGAATAGCGAGTAGTGAAGCTCTATTTTCTTTCAAAGTAGTTTTTTCATACTCGCGAAATAAATCATCATAATCTTCTTGACTACTTAATTCTTTCCGTTTGTTAGAAATAATTCCCAAATCGGGAATGTGAACATATTCAATATCAACACTTTTACAAGCTAATTCGAGAGTTTTTTTAGAAAAACCATATTTTTGACTATAAGCGTTTTTTCTAACATCACAAAGCACATTAACATCATTAATTATTAATTTATTTATATATGCTTCAAGAGAAATACCTTCATATCCAATAGAAAAAAGTTGTTTTTCATGATAATGTCTCTTTTGCAGCTCTATAGTGTTTAGCTCTGTGCTATTTAACAAATCTTTGGCAATAACACTTTTTATAGCATAATATGGATATTGACGATATGTATAACGAATTAAGTCTGATTGTCTTAAATTTCCAAACTGCGCTTTTACTTCAAGAAGACTTTTTCTATCTTCTGGTTTAAGCGTATTAAAAAAATCATCATCTTTTGTTAATTCAAAAAACCTAACTTTTCTATTCTCTGCTATTGTACAATAGCCGTATTTAGCAAGTGTAGCAATGTCTTGGTTGGCTTGAAAAGAAAAACAGCCATAGCGATATGGAACAAAATCAAAAGATTTTATCTCCTGCTTACGTGTAAACAAAAATAAGTATTTTTGAAATTGTTTGGCGGTGAGTTGCCCATCAAAAACACTTAACAAAGCCAATAATATTTTTCTTCTGTAATACATATTTCTCTTTACAAAAATACAAAAAATTATTCATAACAAATAAAAATCAAAAAATATCTACATTTTATCCCAAAAAACACCTAAAGGCTAACCGTCTTATTATCAACGCACTATTTTCTTACAAACGCTTACAAACGAATATTAAACGAAAGTAAACCTTTAAAAACCGACTACAGGATTTTTGCACCCATATCTTTGCACCGACAAATTCGTCGAAGTTTAATTCTCAGTTTTTGAAAATTTTACAAGACAAAAATTTAATGTTTAACTTTTAAAATTTAATATTATGAATTTAAAAAATCGTGTACAATTAATTGGAAACTTAGGTGCAGCACCTAAAATCAAAGAACTAAAAGAAGGTAGAAAAATGGCTCGTTTTTCGGTTGCCACAAATTCTGTAGAAAAAAGAAACGGAAAATTTGAAAAAACTGTAAATTGGTATAATGTGACTGCCTGGGGCAAAACTGCCGAAATAGTTGAACAAAAACTATCAAAAGGAAGCGAAGTTATTATCGAAGGTAAATTAGTAAGTAATAGTTACACAGACCTAAACGGTAATGTGCGTAAATTTTATGAAGTTTTAGCAGAAAGTTTATTGTATAGAAACATAAAAACAGCTATTGCTAAAGCTGAAAACAGTGAAAATAAAACAAGAGCATAATTAATTTAAAAATGTATAACAGTTAAAATTTAGTATTATGAATTTAGTAAACAATGTAACTTTAATCGGAAATTTAGGTGCAGATCCTAAAATTAGAGAATTTGAAAATGGTAATATGGTAGCAAACTTTTCTATTGCTACAACAGAGTATTACAGAGAAAAAGATGAGTTTAAATCAAAAACTTATTGGCACAATATTGTAGCATGGGGAAATGCTGCTAAAAAAGTGCAAGACAAATGTGTGAAAGGTAGCGAAGTTGTGCTTAACGGAAAATTAACCAATCGTAGCTACGAAGATTCAAAAGGCGTAAAACATTGGGTTCACGAAGTGGTAGTTAATGAAATTATTTGCAGACCTAAATCTGCATAATAACTTTGTAGTGAAGGTGTCTCATAAGTGTTCAACTGCTGTACAAAGTTTAAAGTGTTGCATTTGAACACTTCTGAAATACCATAATTTTAAACTTTAATTAAATAAATCTTTATGAATTTTAAATTTGAAAAACTCGTTATCTGGAAATCAGCAATGGAATATGGGGAATTAATAAATAAAACTGTTTTAAGTTTTCCAAAAGATGAAGCATTTTATTTAATAAATCAATTTCGCAAAGCTGCTGATTCCATAGCATTAAATATTGCCGAAGGAGCTATTGTGCAATCAAATCCTGATCAAATAAGACTAACCTCTTATTCTATTCGTTCTGTCGCCGAAGTTGTTACTTGTTTATACAAAGCAAAAAACAGAAACTTTATCGACGACGAACTTTTTGATACAGCGTATCAAGATGCTCATAAATTATTAAAAATGTTAGTTGCTTTTAAAAGTAAACTTGAGCTTATAAATAAAAATAGAATGGAAAAACAAAATTCTGAAAATAACCAATAATTTTTTTAATTATGAATTTGAATAATAGAGTCCAACTAATAGGAATAATTGTAAACGAGCCTGTTATCAAAACATTTGGTGCGGGCAGTAAGGTTGCGAGGTTTACAGTAGAAACCACAGATGTGTATAAACAAGGAGAAAAATTAGTGAAAGAAACTTTACGACACAATGTTGTTGCTTGGGGTAGTTTAGCCGAAATGGTTAGCAATTCTTTATCTAAATCTTCGGAAATTGCTCTTGAAGGAAAACTAATGAGACGTTCTTACACCGACCATAGAGGCGATACTCAATATATTACAGAAGTTGTTCTGACGACAATTGTGCAAAGTTCATTTATGAAAGATTTGTCGATAAAGACAAAAATTGCTTAAACTTAAAAAGGAGGCTGTCTCAAAACAAATTTTAAAACAATAAACTTTCAAGGTGTTTCAGAA
>DHVB01000049.1:51785-151132 GCA_002412425.1 Bacteroidales bacterium UBA5219
AGTCCGAATATTGAAAGCAACGAAACGGTTTGACACTTATGAGACACCGCCTTTTTTATTTTATTATTATATAGTTCTAAGTGTAAAAAACTCCAACACCCTACCAGTTTCAGCTTCTATGTCGTCCCATTTATGAAAATCCAATTCAAGATGAGCGACACTACATGTTGGCATATTATCAATATTGGAATTTGTCAATAAATTTGCAAGATTTGTTAAGCCAGGATTATGAGCTACTAAAAATATATGTTTAGTTTTAACATTTTGCTCCATTAAAACTTCTAAAAACTCTGTTGTGCTACACAAATATATTTCATCAACAAATTCTATTTCATCTTCATCATATCCAATTTGTTCAGCAATAATTTCGGCAGTATGAGCAGCTCTTTCTGCAGGGCTCGAAATTATTAAATCTGGTTTTGGTAAATGTTTTGCGATATGTTCTCCCATCTTGTAGGCATCTTCAACACCTTTTTCTGTTAATACCCTGTCAAAATCAGAATCATCTGTGTCTTGCTCTGACTTAGCATGACGAATTAATGTTAAAAGTTTCATTTTTGAGAATTAAAATAATCTGGATTTTATCAAATACTTAAATTTCTATTTACTATCAAATATTTAAAAGTTAATTAATTTTGTGCAATAATATTTATTTTTTTTGAAACTACAAATAAGAATTTTGATTTTTTAAAAAAATTTTAACTAATGACAGACCCATTTGCAGTTAAATTTTCTGGACTAACAAATTTCAAACTTCCGTCTTTATCTGTAGCCATCAAAATCATTCCAGCAGATTCGATACCACGCAATTTTCGCGGAGCCAAATTAACTAAAACACAAACTTGCTTACCTATTATTTCTTCTGGTTTATAATATTCGGCAATACCCGAAACTATTGTTCGCTTATCAATTCCTGTATCGACTAAAAGTTTTACTAATTTATCAGCTTTAGGAACTTTTTCTGCCTCTAAAATGGTAGCAACTCTTATATCTTGCTTTACGAAATCATCA
Organism: Bacteroidales bacterium UBA5219; assembly: GCA_002412425.1. Taxonomy (GTDB): domain Bacteria; phylum Bacteroidota; class Bacteroidia; order Bacteroidales; family ML635J-15; genus Bact-19. The sequence goes on from DHVB01000049.1 coordinate 52,797, forward strand.
TAAGTAATTTCTTCTTTTTGCGGACTTACAGTTTTTGCCGAACTTTCATTCATTTCTTTTGTTTTTGCAAGTTTATTTAATTGTTCTTCAATTTTTGCGTCATCAATAATTTCAAATAATAATTCTGCTTGATTGATTTTATGTTCAGGTTTTAACAAATCAAATTTCAAAACATCTTCCCAATCTGTTTTTTCCATATTTAACATATTGCGAAGTTTTTCCATAGAAAATGGTAAAAATATTTCACCCAAAACAACACTTATAGCACATAGTTGAAGAGAATAATACATTATCGTTTTAACTCTTTCTGAATCTGTTTTAATAAGTTTCCAAGGCTCTGTGTCGGCTAAATATTTATTTCCTATTCTAGAAATTTGCATAAAATCTTTTAAAGCTTCTCTAAACTTATAGTTTTCTATATTTTTTTCTAAGTCTGATTTTATTTTTAAAATTTCCTCGCGAATTTCTTTTTCTTTATCAGTAATTTCGCTTGGAACAGGAATTTTTCCATCATAATATTTATGAGTAAGCACAAGTGCTCTATTTATAAAATTTCCTAAAATAGCGACTAACTCATTATTATTTCTAGCTTGAAAATCTTTCCAAGTAAAATCGCTATCTTTAGTTTCTGGAGCATTTGCACAAAGCACATAACGCAAAACATCTTGTTTATTTGGAAAATCCTCTAAATATTCGTGCAACCAAACTGCCCAATTACGCGAAGTACTAATTTTATCGCCTTCTAAATTTAAAAACTCATTTGCTGGAACATTTTCTGGTAAAATATAACTTCCTTCTTGTTTAAGCATAGAAGGGAAAATAATACAATGAAAAACTATATTATCTTTTCCGATAAAATGAACCAATTTAGTTTCTGCGTCTTTCCAATATTTTTCCCAATCTGGTCTTAGTTCTTTTGTTGCAGAAATATATCCAATAGGAGCATCAAACCAAACATAAAGCACTTTGTTTTCGGCTTCATGCAAAGGAACTTTTACACCCCAATCTAAATCGCGAGTTACTGCACGTGGAAAAAGTCCAGCATCTAACCAAGATTTACATTGCCCATAAACATTTGGCTTCCACTCTTTATGCTCTTCTAAAATCCATTGTTTTAACCAATTTTCGTATTTATCTAATGGTAAATACCAATGTTTTGTTTCTTTCAAAATTGGTTTATTGCCACTTATTACCGAACGGGGATTGATTAACTCTTCTGGACTAAGCGAAGAACCACAATTTTCGCACTGATCACCATAAGCAGCCTCATATTCACATTTTGGACAAGTTCCTATAATATATCTATCAGCTAAAAACTGGCTTTCGGCTTCATCAAAATATTGTTTGCTAATCTTTTCAACAAATTCGCCTTTATCATATAAAGTTTTAAAAAATTCTGCAGCTGTTTCATGATGAATTTGGCTACTAGTGCGACTATATATATCATAAGAAATTCCAAATTTTTTAAAAGATTCTTTAATGATATTATGATAGCGATCAACAACTTGTTGTGGTGTAACACCTTCGTTACGTGCTTTCAAAGTAATTGGTACACCATGTTCATCAGAACCACCAATAAAAATCACATCTTTATGTCTTAGTCTTAAATATCTAACATAAATATCCGCAGGCACATACACACCTGCAAGATGACCAATATGAACAGGTCCATTTGCATAAGGCAAAGCAGTTGTTACTGTATATCTTTTAAATTCTTTCATCATAAAATTTTTGCAAATTTAAAAAAAATGCAACAATGAAAACAAAAAAGCCATTCAGTTTTTGAATGGCTTTTCTTAAAAACAATTTTTCACTATTTAATTTTTGCCAATCTAGCTTTTACTGTTGTTGTTGATTTTTGGAATATAAATGGTACTCCTTTTGTTTGAGTTTCATACTGTGGATAAAAAACCACATCATAACCTGCACCATTCTTTTCCATCAAATCCCAAATTGCATAAGCTCCTGACCCTGCAATAGGCAAATTGCCAATGATAGGAAAACTGAAAGGAAGTGCCTCAATTGATCCTGTTTTACTAACAAATAAGTGGCACCAGTCAATACCAAATACCTTGGTTTGAACTCCTTGTCCAACAACTTGTTCTGAAAAAGTAAAATCGTCTTTTTTAAACTCAACATAGTTGTTAGGAGTTTTCATGGTTTTCATGGTGTAATTACAACTTGAAAAACTAATTGCAAAAATCGCAATCAAAGAAATTAATAAAGCTTTTGTCCTCATAATAATTTTTTTTAACGTTAATAAATAAATATTTAATTTTAATGTGCCAAAAATATTTAATTTTTTGATATCACACAAATATTTCTTAACAATTTCTTTTAACTTTATTAAAAGTTTCAGTTTTCAAGATAATTTTATAGTATTTTATTTGAGAACTTAAGTATTATGGATAGTAAGATTTTTTTTTCTAAAAATAATTGCAATAAACAAAAATAGCTGGCAAAAATACCAGCTATTCTTTTTTAATGAGAGTGATTGATTGGAGACTCGAACTCCAGACCCCCTGCTTAAAAGGCAGGTGCTCTACCTGCTGAGCTAATCAATCTCAATAATCCCTTTTTGGGACTGCAAAGATATATTTAAAGATTCATATTTTCCAAATTTTTTGCAATTTTTTTTTACTTTTTCAATACCGCACTCTTTAGTTGCTTGACTTTTAATAAATTACAAAGAAAAAAATATTTGTTTTTTTAAAGCAACTTGTTTTATAAATATTCGTTTTATAATAAAATTAAATATTATATTTACATTTTGAAAAAATTTATTTATTTTGCATAATATTTTATATTTAAAACAAAGCGCACAATGAAAAAAATTCACTTATTGTTAGCAAGCCTTGGCTTATTTTTATTAGTAAGTAACAATGCTTTTTCTCAACCCAGTTATGGTGGACAACCTTTAAGTTTTACTAAAAACAATCCTCTGTCCAATGAAATTGATCATATAACAATTAACCCACCAGAAATGCAGGCAACTATAGCCGAAGCAGATTATCTTGAACAAAACGATGGACTTTATAGAATTGCAACAATTATTCCAGTTAATTTAAATATGGAAAATTCTGGTACTTGGGATTATTTAGAAGACGGTACAAAAATATGGCGACTTCATATAAATATGGAAGGAGCAAAAGGTCTTGCATTAAACTATAAGGATTTTCACTTGCCAAAATATTCACAATTATTTTTATATAACCAAAATAAAAAACAAGTAATTGGTGCTTTTGACGATAGAAATAATCCAAAAATGTTTTCTGATTTTTCTACAGAAATTATTCAAGGATCTGACACATATATTGAATACATACAATATCCTCAGGCAACAGAAGATGCTAATATAGATATTTATAACATATCTTATGTTTTTAGAGGAGTTTCACAATTAATTGGCAAATACGAAAACAGCACTAAAGACCCTGGAAATCTTGGTGCTTCGGGTCCTTGCCAAGTAAACGTAAACTGTCCTGAAGGAGCTGACTGGCAAACACAAAAAAGAGGTGTTGCCGAAATTTATTGTGTTCAAGGTTTTTTTGGTGGTCTTTGTACAGGTTCTTTAGTTAACAATACTGCAAACGACGGTACTCCATATTTTTTAACAGCCGACCATTGTGGTGGTTCTGCTACAAATTTTAGTAATTGGCTATTTTATTTTAACTATGAGGCTAGTGGTTGTACAAATCCTGGAACTGCACCTGCCTACAATACTGTTACTGGAGCTGTAAAAAGAGCTAGAGGAGATGAAAACACTGGTTCTGACATGTTGCTTTTAGAACTAAATACAGATCAGGCGACTTTAGCTGGCTACAATGCTTATTATAATGGTTGGTACAGAGGAACAGATGCTAGTCCAAGTGGAGTATGTATTCATCACCCAAGTGGAGACATTAAAAAAATCTCTACATATACTGCTACTTTAACTTCTGCTACTTGGCAAGCTGGTTCTCCAGCAAATGCTTGGTGGCGTGCAAATTGGGCACAAACACAAACTAACTGGGGTGTTACAGAGGGAGGTTCTTCCGGTTCTCCTATTTTCAATAACAACAAACTTGTAGTTGGAACACTAACTGGCGGTGCTTCTGGTTGTGGTAACGCTGTTGCTCAACAGTATGATTTATATGGAAAATTCGATTATCACTGGTTATCAAATGGAACTACAGCTGCCGACCAACTAAAACCATGGTTAGATCCAAACAATACAGGAGCAGAAACATGTCCTGGATTTGACCCAAATAACACAGGCGTAGTTGCACCTGTTGCTGATTTTGTTGGAAATCCCACAACTGTTGTTGTTGGCGGAACAGTTAACTTTACAGACCAATCTACAAACAACCCTACATCTTGGGAATGGACTTTTGATGGAGGAACACCTCCTTCGCTCACAGGACCAACTGCTCAAAACCCAACTATTACATATAATACTGCTGGAACATATACAGTTACAATGAAAGCTATAAATGCTGCAGGTAACGACACAAAAACAAGAACAAACTATATTACAGTTGTGGACCCAGGTACTTTAACTGCAAACTTTACCGCAACTCCAACAACAGTAAATGTTGGTGGAACAGTTAACTTTACAGACCAATCTGTAGGTAATATTACTTCTTGGAGTTGGCAATTTCCTGGAGGTAATCCTGCAACAAGCAGTGTGCAAAACCCAACCGTAACTTATGGAGCTGCTGGCACATTTAATGTTACACTAATTGTTAGTGATGGTACTGACCAAGACGAAGAACTTAAGGTTGGATATATCCATGTAACAAATAATGCTGGTGGTCTTCATGCTAGTTTTGTTGCTTCTAGTTATAATATTATTGCTGGTGAGTGTATTAATTTTAATGATCAATCTAATGGTGCTCCAAACTCTTGGTCATGGTCATTCCCTGGTGCAACACCTATGAACTCTACAAACCAACATCCAACTAACATCTGCTATCCAAATGCTGGAATTTACGATGTGGTGCTACAAGTTCAAAATGCAGATGGTCAAGATACATATATTTGCCAAGAATGCATAACTGTTAATCCCGACCCAAACAGTCCTATTGCAGAATTTGAAGCAGACAAAAGAGTAATTCCTGTTGGTGGAGTAGTACGTTTTACAAATCTTTCCGAAAACGGACCATTTAATCAATGGGCTTGGGAATTTGAAGGAGGAACTCCTGCAGTTTACAACGATTCCACACCACCACCAATTGCATATTTACAAGTCGGTACTTATAATGTAACTTTACGTTGTCGCAAGACAAATAATGTTCAAGATATTAATACAAAAGTTGATTATATTACTGTTATTCCAAAGGCAACAACTCCACCAACTGCTAACTTTACAGCAAACTACACTGTTGTTCAACCTAACGACCCAATAAACTTTATTGATTTAAGCTCTGGTAATCCATACCAATGGACATGGGAGTTCCCTGGTTCAGACCAAGGTACTAGCAATCAAAAAAATCCAATGGGAATAACATATCCAGAGGAGGGTACTTATACGGTAAAACTAACTGTAGGCAACAACTTTGGAACTGATATAATGATTAAAGAGATGTACATAACTGTAAGCGTAGATGATCCTTGCACCGACGAGCCTACAGTTGCCTTTAATGCAAGTGCTAGATTAATCCCAGCAGGAGGAAGCGTTCAATTCTTTGACGAATCTGAAGGTTTTCCAACTTATCACACTTGGTCTTTCATTGGTGGTTCTCCATCAAGCAGTAACGAAGGCTCGCCAAGCTCTCCTATACGATATAGCACTCCAGGCATTTATGATGTAAGCCTAACAGTTAGCAACTCGTGTGGCTCAAGCACTGTTGTAAAACATAATTATATTTATGTATTTAGTAGCCCTGTTGGACAATATTGTGATACTATTACAACAATAAAACCTGGCGAAGTTGTTGAGCCAAGAGTACCAGATGGTCAATGGGGATATTTAGCTGGACACAATGGACTTAAAATAAGAGAATATGCAAATCGCTATGATGCTCACACATTTAGCGAAGTATCGGCAGTTTTAGTACCTCTTAAACAAGTAAAATATGACGCTACTGATTCATATGTGAAGTTTTTTGTTGCAGACGCTAATTACTCAACTCCAGATTCGATTTTGGGTGAAAAGAAAGTTTTCTTACATCAACTTACAAAAAATGAAACTAATCTTATTAAATTTGAACCACCAATTAGTGTTAATGGTCCATTTTATGTTGGATACAAAATTAACTATCCAGATGAAGACCTAGATGGATTCTCTGATGATATGCTTGTTGTAGGAATACCTATGCGTCCTAATGATCCTGCACAAAATCAACTTTACATGAAAAAAGGAAGCACTTGGCACACTCCAAATGATTTTAAATCAATAAACCCAGCAAGCTCTAATTTTAGTTCAGCACTTCCTTTAAAACCTATTGCTTGTTTAGTTGATATAGAAGAAATTATTGCAGAAAACGACATAAACATCTATCCTAACCCAACTAATGGAGTAGTAACTATAAAAATAAAAGACACTTATTACTCAAGTTTTAGTTTTGAAATTTACGACATAATGGGTAGAAAAGTTGTTAGCGAAATTTATAAAAATGGATTTGATGAATTTACTACTGATTTAAGCAACTATCCAGAAGGTTTGTACATTATCAGAATGAAACTTGGAAATTTAAATCTTAATAAAAAGATATTGTTAACAAAATAAAAGTTGATACAACTAAAAAATTAAAACCTCTGATTATCTTTGCATAGTCAGAGGTTTTTTATAACCACATGTTAAAACTATAGTTTCAAAAAAAATAAAAAATGAAATTTATATACTTTTTAATATTTAATTTTTTAGTATTATTTCTTTTAAATTCATGTAATAATCAACACATAAAAACTGAAGAAGGACAAACTATTCCAAACAAATACGCAACAGATTTTGAAATACAAGAAATTTCTGATGGCTATATTTTAAAAGTTAAAAATCGTTTTGACCAAACAAATAGCGGTACTTACAATTATTATTTATCATATGAACCAGAATCTTCTCCTAATTCAAATGTTACAATACCTATTCCAGTTTCAAAAGTTGCGTGTTTGTCAACCAGTCATATAGCCTTTATTTCAACTTTAAACAAAACTTCTTCTATAAAAGGCATAAGTACACCAGAATTAGTTTGTAATTCAGATGTATCAAAACTTTATGCACAAGGAAAAATTTATAATATTGGATATGATAATCAAATAAACTATGAAAAAATCATTTCAATTTCTCCAGATGTTGTATTTGCCTTTGGTGTTGACAATACTAGCGTTTCGAAATTTCAAAAACTAACAGACCTAGGAATACCTGTGGTTTTTGTCAATGATTTTACCGAAGCTAAACCTTTAGGTAGAAGCGAATGGATAAAATTTTTTGCTTGTTTCTACGACAAATTAAATTTTGCAACTGAATATTTTGACAGCATTGAAAATAATTATCTAAATATAAAATCATCTATTCCTCAAACCACAGAAAAACCAAAAGTATTGGTAAGTTTGCCTTGGAAAGGCACTTGGTGGGTTCCTGGAGGAAATTCTTTTTTTGCAAACTTTATTAATGATGCAGGCGGAGAATATATTTTTAGCAACAATAATCATTCTGATAGCCAAGGTTTAAATATTGAAGAAGTGTTTGCAAAAGCTAAAAATATTAGTTTTTGGCTAAATCCAAATAATGTAAACACTAAAACTGAAATTTTATCTATAGACAACAGATTAGAGTTTTTTGAACCATATAAGACTGCAAAAATTTACAACAATAATTTAAAAGAAAACCAAGCTGGTGGAAATGATTTTTGGGAATCAGGAATATTACACCCTGACATAATTTTATTGGATTTAAAAACAATTTTTCATCAAGATTCAACAAATATACACAATCTATATTATTATAAACAAATAAATTAGCCATGCGTAAATGAAAAAAACCAAACTTACAATAAAGTTTATTTTATTAAGTGTTTTTCTAATTTTCTTAGGACTCTTAGACCTTTTATCAGGATCCATTCAAATTTCAGTATCGGATATTTTTAATTATATTTTTTCAAGCAATACAGAAAGTGAATTTTATTTGTTATTAAAAGAATTTCGTTTCCCAAGAATGAGTATGGCTATTTTAGCTGGAGCTAGTTTATCAATTTCTGGATTAATTATGCAAACCTTATTTAGAAATCCTTTAGCTGGACCAGATATTTTAGGAATTAGTAGTGGAGCAAGCTTAGGCGTTGCTATTGTCGTTCTTGGTGGAAGCTATTTGTTTGGAAATCATTTTTACCACGCATCTAATTACATAACTTTAATAGCAGCAGGAATTGGAGCTGCATCAATATTAGGATTAATTCTAATAATCTCTTATAAACTTCGAGATATACTTTCAATATTAATTATAGGTATATTATTAGCTGGAATTATTTCTGCAATAGTAAATATTTTACAATATTTTGCCACAGGAATTAACGTAAAATCTTTTGTAGTATGGACAATGGGTTCATTAACAGCAAGTTCTTCTAAAGATTTATTACTCGCCTCGCCTATTATATTGATTTTTGTATTGTTAGCTTTTTCGCTATCTAAAAATTTAAACTTAATGTTACTAGGCGAAAATTTTGCAAAAACTATGGGAGTAAATATAAAACTTTTAAGAATTTTAAGTTTTACAATAGTTAGCATATTAACAGGAGTTATAACCGTTTATTGTGGTCCTATAGGTTTTGTCGGAATTGCTGTTCCTCATATTAGCAGATGGATATTCAACACTTCCAATCATTTTGTTCTAATTCCAGCATCAGCACTTTTAGGTGGTATTTTTATGTTGTGCGGAGATATTTTAAGTAATCTCTTTACATCAAACGGCAATTTGCCTATTAATGCGATAACAGCAATCCTTGCTGCTCCATTCATTATTTGGGTTGTGTTTAAAAACAAAAGAACATTTGTGTAATGGAAAACTCAATCTTAAATATAATCAATCTTAAATTCGGATACAAGATTCCACTTTGCGAACAAGAAGTAAATCTATCTGCAAACATTGGAGATTTAATATGCCTTGTAGGATTAAACGGAAGTGGAAAGTCAACATTTTTAAATACAATTTCTGGAATTTTAAAACCTATTTCTGGAAAAATTATTATAGACGGACAAGATGTTAAAAAGCTAAGTTTAAATAATAAATCAAAATTAATAAGTTTTGTTCCAACAAAAATTGATTTTACTGCAAATCTTACAGTTCGTGAATTAGCAGAAATGGGAAGAAGTCCATATACAAATGTTTTCGATAAAAAATCTGAAGCTGACATTAAATTAGTTGAGAAAAACTTAAATGATTTTGATTTATTAAAATTACAAAACCGACAACTTTGGAGCTTGAGCGATGGCGAAAGACAAAAAGCAATGATTGCAAGAGCATTAATCCAAGAAACACCACTTATGATTTTAGACGAACCAAGTGCTTTTCTCGACTATGAAATGAAACATCAACTAATGAGAAAACTAAAAGAAATAAGCACAAACAAATGTTTAATTTTTTCAAGCCACGACATAGAAACATCTACAAAATTCGCAACAAAAATATGGTTTATTAATAAATCAAAATTTGAAGTTTTAAGTCCTATGGAATTTATAGAAAATCACTATAAAAAATCAATTTAATTCTACAAAAAATCATATAAAAAAATTACTATATTTGCACACTTTTTGTTGTGAAATCGAAATAACAAATTTATTGAATGAAACACATAAAATTAATTTTCATAATTTTCATTGCTTCATGTAATTTAGGAGCTTTTGCACAAAAATATACCATTAGTGGTTATGTTACTGACAAAGCTTCTGGCGAGCATATATTTAGTGCTAATGTTTACGATATGCGTACAAAGCAAGGCACTACAACAAATGAATATGGATATTTTAGTTTAACATTAGATGCCGATTCTGTAAATCTAAGTATCTCTTTTGTTGGATACGCAGCTTTTACAAGTGATATATATTTAACATCGGATTTGAATTTAAACATACAATTAGATCCAAACATAATGTTGGCAGAAGTTGTGATTTTAGATAAAAAATCTGATGAAATTGTAAAAAGCACACAGATGAGCATGATAGAAATGCCAATTCATCAAATAAAAGCTTTGCCTGTTTTGCTCGGCGAAGCAGATGTTCTTAAATCTTTACAGTTAATGCCAGGCGTTCAATCTGGTTCTGAAGGAAGTAGCGGTTTGTATGTTAGAGGTGGCGGTCCCGACCAAAACCTAATACTATTAGATGGTGTTCCTGTTTATAATGCCTCACACTTATTTGGTTTCTTTTCGGTTTTTAATACTGATGCTATTTCTAATGTAAAACTTATAAAAGGCGGTTTTCCAGCTCGCTATGGAGGAAGATTATCTTCTGTTTTAGATATTAGAATGAAGGAAGGAAACTTAAAAGAATATCACGGCGAAGGCTCTATTGGAAATGTTTCTTCAAAATTTACTTTCGAAGGACCAATAGTAAAAGATAAAGCCTCTTTTGTAGTATCAGCAAGAAGAACTTATATTGATATTTTAGCTGCTCCTCTCGTTCTAGCTGTAAATAGAGCAGCAGGAAATTCTGACAAATTTAGAGCAGGATATTATTTCTATGATGCAAATGCAAAACTCAACTATAAAATTTCGGACAAAGACAGATTGTTTTTTAGCATTTATACAGGAAAAGACAAAGCCTACACAAGATCAAAACAAAGTTACATTTACAACGACACCACCAAAACAGAAGCAATTAATTTTAATTTGAATTGGGGGAATATTACCAGTGCATTACGCTGGAATCATGTTTTTCATAAAAAACTTTTTGGCAATCTTACAGCTGTATATAGTAAATATAAATTTGAAACTATTCAGAAATATGAATTTTTATCTGGTAAAACAATAGAAGAAGAATATTATTTCAAATATTTATCTGGAATTGACAATGTTGGAGCAAATTTAGACTTTGACTATAGACCTCTACCAAAACATTCGGTAAAGTTTGGTGCTAATTATTTATACCACACTTTTAATCCTGGAGGTTCAAGTATTTCAATGAAGTTTGGAGGAAATAGTATAACTCAAGATTTTTCTAACAAAAAAATATATGCTAACGAATTTTATGTTTATGCTGAAGACTCATGGGATATAGCAGCCTTATTAAAATTAAATTTTGGAGTTCATTATTCGGGATTTGCTGTACAAAAAAGATTTTACCAATCAATACAGCCGAGAGCTTCTGCAAGATTTTTAATAAATGATAAAATGTCGTTAAAAGCTGCCTACTCACATATGTCGCAATACATCCACTTATTAACAAATACTAGCATAGGTTTGCCAACAGATTTATGGCTTCCATCAACCGATTCGGTGCGACCAGAGCTTTCAAAGCAAGCAGCCTTAGGCTTTGTGTATAATATTGACAACAACTGGGATTTGAGTGTTGAAGGATATTATAAAACCATGAGTAATTTAATAGAATATAAAGAAGGAGCTGGATTTTTTCAATTAGCACAAAACTGGGAATCAAAACTCGAAATTGGCGAAGGATATGCTTATGGTGCAGAAGTTTTATTAAGAAAAAACTATGGAAAACTCTCAGGTTGGCTTGGTTACACACTTTCGTGGTCGTGGAGAAAATTTAAAAATATTAATTTTGGAGAACCTTTCCCTTATAAATACGACAGAAGACATGATATTTCGCTTGTGCTTATGTATGAGTTTAACGAAAAAGTTGATATGGGACTTACTTGGGTTTATGGAAGTGGAAATGCTGTAACTCTTGGAGTTGCACGATATAATAGCTTGAACTTAGATTATTATAATCCTGGGGAGTATTATTATGGTGAAATAGAATACTTTAAAGGAAGAAATGGGTATAGAATGCCTGCTTACCATAGATTAGATTTAAGTATAAACCTAAAGAAAAAAACAAAATGGGGAAGTCGAACATGGAGTTTTGGCTTATATAATGCATATAGTCGCCAAAATCCGTTTTATTTATACTTTGGATACGACAATAATAAAAGAGTACTTAAACAAGTTAGTTTATTTCCAATTATTCCATCTGTAAGATATGCATTCAAATTTTAAAAACTTAAACAAATGAAAGCAAGTATTTTTAAATATATTTTACTATTTTCAATATTAGCAAGTTTAATTTTTAGCATTGCTTGTGAAAAAACAATTGATATAGATATTGAAGACTCAAAACCAAAAATAGTACTAAATGCAGAAATAAATCCCGACTCAACAATTAAAGTACACATAAGTCGTAGCAGACATATTTTAGATATTGCAAACCTTTCAACTCTCAACGATGCAGAAGTAAAATTATTCGAAGACGAAACTTTTATTGGAAATTTAATTTATGATGCAAGCATTAGTTGTTACTGCATAAATTACAAACCAATACAAGGCAAAAACTACAAATTTGTTGTTAGCCATCAACAATTTGAAACAATAAATGCAACATCTCAAATTTTAGAAAAAATAAAACCCATATCTATTGACACTAGCAGATCCTTCGGACAATACAACGAAGAACAGATAAATATAAGCATAAAGTTTAAAGATCCAGCAAATGAAAAAAACTATTATATGTTAAAACTTCGCTCTAAATATAAGGCTGAAATTTGGGATCCTGATTTAATAACCATAGATACTATTTATGAAGGACCTGATACTACAATAATAGATATTTCTCAAGGTGGATATTACTACGCTGATGCGATTGACCCTATGCACTTTAGCTCAAATGATTTGAATTTAGAAGACGGCGATTACCTGAGAAGTTTAGTGATTGCAGATGAGTTTTTTGATGGTAAAGAATACGTTTTAAAAATTTCTCTTGATGCATTCTCTTTACCTTATACCTCTGATACTACAGTAGTATATATTGATTTCTATGCAATTAGCCAAGATTATTATAAATACTTACGTTCTGAAAAAAAATATCAAAATTCTTCAGGCGACCCTTTTTCAGAACCAGTTATGGTTTTTACTAATGTCGAAAATGGTTTGGGAATTTTAGGTTCTGCTCATGCCCACACTGATTCTATTATAATCACAGGAAGATACGGCGGTCATTATGATGAATAACGAAACAAAATTAGATATTACTTTAACTGTTTTAGAGGTAAAAGACGAAAGTCTAAAACCTTATATCTATAATTATTGGCTATTTATAAGTTCTGAAAAACCCAATTTATGTGCAGCCATTACAGCTCCCCCGCTTGGCTTTCCCATGTTGCAATTTGTATTTGGCAATTGCGAAAGTTATTATCAAATTAGAAATAAAAATACTACATCTATTATAACAGGAATTTACTCCAAACATGCAACTTTGACACCTGCTCCCAAAATGGGTTTGGTAACCATAAACTTTAAGCCATATGGCTTTTATAATTTTTTTGGAAAAACCCCGCCAAATGGTACACAAGACAGCATTGATGGATATGATATTTTTAAAAAAGAAAATTTAAATTCTGCAATAGAAAATATTTCCATTACAGAAACCAACGATGAGCTAGTAAACTGTTTGGAAGATTTTTTATGCAAAAATCAAAAAGTAAACGTTAAAAAAAACGACTACTTTGATAGCTTAGTTGATAAAATTTTTGCCAAAAAAGGTTTGATAGATATAGATAAACTCATCAACGAAAAATTTTCTATAAGAACCTTTCAAAGATATTTTTCTAAAGTTCTAGGAGTTTCGCCAAAAACATTTTCTAGAATATTACGACACAAATATATTATACAGTTAATGTACACAAAACCTAATATAAGTTGGAACGACCTATGTTTTCAAGGTTTTTATTTTGACCAATCACATTTTATTAAAGATTTTAAAGACTTCACTAAATGTAAACCCACAGAATACGACTACTTAAAAACATCTATTATTTACGAACTGTTTAAATAATTTGAACTTTTATGTAAATACTTGTTTTTTGTCGTTTTTTTACAAACTTTTGTCAATTTTTAGAGTTTATTTTGTGTAAGCATTTCATAATAGATTTGTAAGTTCTCACTTTTCTCAAAGAGCCTTGATTTTCCCCAAAAAAATTAAGGCTTTTTTCTTTTAATAAAAATTAAATATTTTAAGTTAAAACATTTTGATAATTAAGCTTTTAAAGCTATATTGCAACAAAAACGCATTATGTTAAATCAAACAGATATTAATTATTTAAAAAGTTTTGGAATCATTGAAAACTCAATTGAAGAACAAATTAAACTATTAAAAAAACATGAGTCTTTTTTAAACATAAATAATTTTGCCAGCACAAAAAATGGCATTACAAGAATTGAAGACCCTCAATTTTATGTAAATGTATTTAACAACAATTCAAAAAATTATAAATTGGCAAAATTTGTACCTGCTTCGGGTGCTGCAACAAGAATGTTTAAGAGATATATCACTTACAAATTAGATCCAAATCTTAAAAACTTAAACGATGGAGGGTTTTATTCTGTAAAAAATGGATTAGAAAACATTAAAAATTTTGCTTTTTACAAAAAACTAAAACCTCTTTGTACTGAACCAGAAAATTTAGAAACAGTAGTTGAAAAAATTCTTTATTCTGGTTTGAATTATGCAAATTTACCCAAAGGTTTAATAGATTTTCATAATTATCCTGATTCTCCACGAACAGCTTTTGAAGAACATTTGCACGAAGCAAACCTACTTGTTCAAGATCAAGAAAATTTTAATATTCACCTAACTGTATCTCCAGAATTTTTAGAAAATTTCCAATCAAAACTTAAAGAAATCAATCAAAAAACAGGATATAAATTTAATTTAAGTTTTTCAGAACAAGAACAATCAACCAATACAATTTCAACTTATCTAAATGGCGAAATTGTAAGAGACGACAATGGCAACATTATGCTTCGTCCAGGCGGACACGGTTCTTTATTGACAAACTTAAATAGCCTCGACAGTGATATTATTTTTATAAAAAACATCGACAACCTAACTCACGGCGACTATTTAGAAGAAACTATTTTGTGGAAAAAAGTTCTAGCAGGAGTATTAATCGAAATTGTTGAGAAAATACAAGAAATTTACTCAAATCTTAAAAATAATTCAACAACAGAAAACTTAAATAAAGCTAAAGATTTTTTAGAAAAACACACAAATGCCATTTTTGATAATTCTGAGGATTTAAAAACAGAAGTTTTAAATTATATTAATCGTCCTATCAGAGTTTGTGGAATGGTGAAAAATACTGGCGAACCAGGGGGCGGACCATTTTGGGTGAAAGATAAAAATGGAAAAATAAGTTTACAAATTGTCGAAAAAGCACAAATAAATCTTGATATTCCTGAACAAGCTCAATATTTTAATAATTCTACTCACTTCAACCCTGTGGATTTGGTTTGCTATGTAAAAGACCCTGAAGGACAAAAATTTGATTTAAAAAACTTTGTTGACAAAAACTCTAGTTTTGTTTCCGAAAAAACTCATCAAGGAAAAACCATAAAAGTACTCGAACACCCAGGGCTTTGGAACGGTTCAATGGCTGATTGGATAAGTGTTTTTGTAGAAGTGCCACTTATCACTTTTAATCCCGTAAAAGAACTAAACGATTTGTTGAGAAAAGAACACCAGCCAAAAGAATAATTTATGACTAAGGCAAAAATTTCAATTCGTTTTTTCGACGATCGCGAAGTCCGTGCTGTTTGGGACGAAGAAAATAACAAATGGTGGTTTAATGTTATTGATATAATTGCTATTCTAAACGAACAAGGCGACTATACCAAAGCAAATAATTATTGGCGGTGGCTAAAACGAAAACTAAAATCAGAAAACAATCAAGTTGTGAGTGCTACTCACGGTTTCAAATTTGTAGCAGCTGACGGCAAAAAACGCTTATCCGACACTCTTGACAGTGCTGGAGTTATTGAATTAGCAAAGAGCTTTCCAAACACTAATGCAATAAAATTTTTAGATTGGTTTTTATATAGTGATAATACTATTGACGGACAAAGTAAGAAAAAAGCTTACACACTTTTTGAAAGCAATTTAATAAACGAAATCGAAGTAGGCACAACAAAAGGCTTACAACAAATTCACGCCTATCTTTTTGGAGGGCTTTATGATTTTGCAGGACAAATCAGACAAAAAAATATCTCGAAAGGTGGATTTAAGTTTGCCTCAGCCCAGTTTTTAGAAAACACTTTACAACAAATTGAAAAAATGCCTCAAAATACATTTGACGAAATTGTAGAAAAATACGTGGAAATGAACATAGCACACCCATTTATGGAAGGCAATGGCAGAAGCACTCGCATTTGGTTGGATATGATGTTGAAACAAAAACTAAAACTTTGTGTGGACTGGAGCAAAGTAAACAAAAACGACTATATGAAAGCTATGGAAAAAAGTGTTACCAATAGCGAAACATTAAAGAGTTTGCTAAAAAATGTACTTACCCATGAAATTAATAGTCGCGAAATGTTTATGAAAGGCATTGATTATTCATATTACTATGAAGATTAATTGAAACATTCAAAAATTCTCAATTAATTTTAATTTACAGTCTGCTTTTGCTTTGGGATAATTTTTCGGCATTAAATCTATAGGACAAAGAAAACACATGAGAATAAAGAGCTATACTTTGATTTCCAATGTCGGTAAATGCATAATCTATTTTCAAGCCAAACAAATTCACACCAAGTCCTATATTAGGTTGCCAAGAAGTTGATTTAGTATTATCAAACTCTGGAATTTGTTGAAAATTATTTACTCCAGCACGAGCAAAAACAATATTTCGAAACGACACTTCCAATCCAAACGATGGATCTATACTAATAAGATTTGTTTTAATAAGAGTATTTCTTTTTCCGTCTGTAGTTGTAAGCATTCCCAACTCGCCATAGACAGAAAAATCATCACTTATATTATATAAATATCCTGCACCTAAAAGCAAGCGAGGCAAAGTAATTTCCAATCCATTTTCAGGAATTTCGTTTCCAGTAGCTTCAAAAACATCGCGTAAAAGCTCTTGATTAAATTTCCAAGCATTAAAAGTTGTAGTTATATCGCGAAAATTTGCACCAAACTTCCAATTTTTATAATGATACATTGCAGAAGCATCTAGACCAAAGCCCCAAGCATTAGCAAATTCGCCAACATTTCGTCTAATTATTTTTGCATTTCCACCAACACTTAATCCTTCAATATTTAATTTGCGTGAATAAGAAAATAAAAATGCATAATCAGCAACAGAAAAAGACGAAATTCTATCATATCTTATATTTCCATCGCTGTCGATGAGGTCTAAAGTGTTTGGAATATCATCAACTCCAAAACGAATCATGCTTAATGCTAATGCAGATTTATCATCAATTTTATAAGAAGCACCCAAAAAATCGTATTTTGCAATTCCAGCAAAATATTCGGAGTGCATAGCACCAATTTCTATTTTTTTATCTAATTTATACAATCCTGCAGGATTCCAATAAGTTGCATTTATATCATCACTTGAAGCAATTACAGAATTTCCCATTCCCAAAGCCCTTGCTCCTACCCCAATGCCCATAAATTCATTGCTATATTTAGGAGCTATTTGTGCTTTAAGACTACAACTAAAAATTAATAAAAACAGTAATATATTTAGTCTAAAATTCATTTCAAATTATTATTTCAACAAAATAACATAATTATTTGCTATTTATTGTAAGTTTTACCAAAAAACTTCAATATTTTTGTGTAAAATTAAATGTTTTTTTAAAACTTACAAAAATGAAAATATATAAATCCATACCATCTTTAATAACTTCAGGAAATTTAATTTGTGGTGCAATTGCAATATTTCTTGCATTTTCGAACAATTTAGAATTTGCTGTTTATTTTGTATTGCTAGCTTCTGTTTTTGATTTTTTCGATGGTTTTGCTGCTCGAAAATTAAATGCTGTTTCAGAATTTGGTAAACAATTAGATTCACTTGCTGATTTAATAAGTTTTGGTTTTGCTCCTAGTGCTATGATCTATGTTTTTATTGAAAATAATGAAATATTGCCTAAAAACTTTTCCTATCTTTCTATTTTATTGGTTTTATTTGCAGCATATAGACTAGCGAAATTCAACACAGACGAAAGCCAAACCACTGAATTTAAAGGACTTGCAACACCTGGCATGGCTTTATTTATTATGGGAATTGTTTATCCAAAAAGTTTAGGATTAATTTCAACAGAACAAATATTTTTAAATAAGATTTTTATAATTGCGTGTCTTATTATTCTCCCTGTTTTGATGGTTTCTAATATTAGATTTTTTTCTTTTAAGATTAAGAAATTTAGTTTTAAAAATATTGTTTGGCAACTAGTTTTATTAATTTTTGGAATTATTTTGTTAATAATATTTGGAATAAATGGATTAGCATATCTAATAATTTTGTATCTTGCACTTTCAATTTTAAAAAATTTAACAACTAAAAAAACTATATAAAATGAAATTTTTAGCACAAATCAACATCATGCCACAAAAGGCTTTATTAGACCCACAAGGAAAAGCAGTTTTAAACTCTGCAAAAAAAATTGGATTTGATACTGTAAACAATATTAGAGTTGGCAAACACATTGAAATAGAAGTTCAAGCTAAAAGCGAACAAAATGCTGCCGAAATAATAGATGACTTGTGTAAAAAAATACTAATAAACCCAATTGTTGAGTCTTACGAATTCAAATTATTTAAAATTTAAAATAGTTTTGCAAATAATAAATTAGTTTGTATATTTGCAAGCTCAAATTATGGTGAGTGTAGCTCAGTTGGTTAGAGCATCGGATTGTGGTTCCGAGGGTCGTGGGTTCGAGTCCCATCATTCACCCAAAAAAAGCTTCTGTAAAACGAGGCTTTTTTTATTTCTTATTCTTTTATTTTAGGAAAATATTTGTATTTTTGTGATGTATCAAAATAAAATAATTATGACAAAAGATTTTAGAAAATATGCAATTCACAATAGAGGAATTAACGGTTTAGTATTTGACGAATACACAAGCATTTACAACAATTATGTTTCTCCAACAATCATAGAAGAAAGAACTTTAAACATTGCAACTATGGACGTTTTTTCAAGATTGATGATGGATAGAATAATTTGGTTGGGAGCTCCTATTGATGATTATGTTGCAAATATTATTCAAGCACAATTGCTATTTTTAGAAAGTACAGAACCTAACAACGATATACAAATTTATTTTAATACACCCGGCGGTTCGGTTTATGCAGGACTTGGCATTTACGACACCATGCAATATATTAGTTCTGACATTGCTACAATTTGCACAGGAATGGCAGCATCTATGGGTGCAATACTTTTATGTGCTGGAGCAACAGGAAAAAGATCGGCACTAAAACATAGCAGAGTAATGATACATCAACCAATGGGAGGTGCTTCGGGTCAAGTTTCTGATATTGAAATTACAACAAGAGAAATATTAAAACTTAAAAAAGAACTTTACGAAATTATTGCTTATCATTCTGGAAAAGATTATAAAACTGTTGAAAAAGACGCTGACAGAGATTACTGGATGACTGCTGAAGAAGCTAAAAGCTACGGAATGATTGATGAGATTTTAATTAAAAATGTAAGTTTATAATTTTAAATATTTACAAACCAATTTATATAAGTTAGAATGGAAAAATGTTCGTTTTGCGGAGCTCCAAAACATAAAAATGATTTGTTCATAGCAGGAATGTATGCAAATATCTGCGAATTTTGTGTTGAGAGAGCATACGAAATTGTGCAGGAAGATAGATTGGCAAACAAAAAATCAGAATTTTCTTTAAAAAGCTTAAAAAAACCTAAAGAAATAAAAAAATATCTCGACCAATATGTTATAGGTCAAGACAATGCAAAAAAAGTATTATCAGTAGCTGTTTACAATCATTACAAAAGAATAGCACAAATTATAAAAGAAGACGATGTGCAAATTGAAAAATCTAATATACTTCTTGTTGGCGAAACAGGTACTGGTAAAACACTTTTAGCTAGAACTATAGCTAAAATGTTAGAAGTGCCTTTTGCAATAGTTGACGCAACAGTTTTAACAGAAGCTGGCTATGTGGGCGAAGATGTTGAAAGCTTACTTGTAAGATTATTGCAAGATGCTGAATATGACGTTAAAGCTGCCGAAAGAGGAATTGTATTTATTGACGAGATTGATAAAATTGCTCGCAAAAGCGATAATCCCAGTATTACTAGAGATGTTTCTGGAGAAGGCGTTCAACAAGGTTTGCTAAAACTTTTAGAAGGCTCTGTTGTTAATGTTCCGCCTCAAGGTGGACGAAAACATCCCGAACAAAAAATGATAGCTGTTGACACAAAAAATATTTTATTTATTTGTGGTGGAGCTTTCGATGGAATAAACAGACATATTGCAAAAAGAATAAATACTCAAGTAATTGGTTACGGAAAAGAAAAAAGAGAAGAAAAAATAGATAAAGAAAATTTAGTTCAGTACATAATTCCTGACGACATTCGCAAATATGGATTAATTCCCGAAATTGTTGGTCGTTTGCCTG
The DNA here is from genome assembly GCA_002412425.1 of Bacteroidales bacterium UBA5219. Lineage (GTDB taxonomy): Bacteria > Bacteroidota > Bacteroidia > Bacteroidales > ML635J-15 > Bact-19. The sequence continues at coordinate 73,365 of DHVB01000049.1, forward strand.
TGTTAGCACACCTAAACCCTCTTGATAAAGATGCGTTAAGAAGAATTTTAACTGAACCTAAAAATTCTATAATCAAACAATACATAAAGTTGTTTGAAATGGACGGCATTAAATTAACTTTTAAAGAAGAAGCTCTTGATTATATAGTTGAACAAGCCGTTAAATTTAAACTTGGAGCAAGAGGATTAAGATCAATATGTGAATCTATTATGTTGGAAGCAATGTTTGAATTTCCTTCTAAAAAAGTTAATGAATTTGTTCTTGACAAAAAATATGCAGAAAGTAAATTAGACCAAACTGCAATAACAAAATTCAAATCTGCTTAAAAAATGATTTTTTTAGCTTTATAAATTTTAACGGCACCGCACAAAAGATTTTTTACTTTTATATCAGAAAAACCTGCTTGTTCTAATTTGTTAGTCAAATCAACATTATTAGCAAAATCAACAATAGATTTGGAAAGATATTTATAGGCTTGCTTGTTTTTTGATATTATTTTTCCATAAAAAGGGATTATTAAATTCAAATATAATTTAAAACCAAATCTACACAGAAAATTCTTTGGCAATGCAAATTCCATTATTGCAAGACAAGCATTTTTTTGAGAAATTCTATAAAATTCTTTAAAAGCCTCATCAACAGAAGCAAAATTCCTAACACCAAAAGCTACAGTAATCAACTGAACACTATCATCTTGTAGATTTATCTTTTCTGCTTTAGAAATTAAAATTTCAGCCGTTGGTACTTTTGCTTTTGCAATTTCCAACATATTTTTTGATGGGTCTAAAGCAATATATTTTTGTGATTTTAATTTTTGAAGTTCCAGCAACAAATCCCCTGTTCCACTTGCTACATCAAGCACAACATCGTAATTTCTGTCAGAAACAAATTTTACAAACTTTCTTCGCCAAACTTTATCTAAATTTAACGACAATCTATGATTAAGTTTATCATAAGTTTGAGCAATTGCATCAAACATTTGGGGTGTATTTTCTTTTTGCATTAACATATAAAAAGTGGCGAAATCAAAACAAATTTGAAAACATATGAAACACCACTTTAGGGTTTATTTTTTCCTTTGTTGTTGCAACTTTTGTTGTTGAGCACGTTGAGCTTCTTCTATGCGTTGTTGCCATTTAGATTTTGGCTTTGCAGGCTTTTTCTTATTTGCGTCCATTTGAGCCAACAACTTTTCCTCATTAATAATAAACTTTTGTATTATTAGAGTTTGTAGTATTGTCAAAACATTAGCAAGGAAATAATAGTAGCTCAAGCCAGAAGAATATTTATTAAACCAAATTATCATCATTACTGGCATAAAGTACATTATAAATTTCATTCCTGGCATAGAATTATTTTGAGGCTGATTTCGGCTTGTTATCCAAGTTGAAACAAGCATTGAGGCTGCCATTAATAACGTAAACAAAGAAATATGATTTCCATAAAAAGTAGATATTATAGGAATATGTGTTGACCATTCAACTATTGCATCGTAAGATGATAAATCGTTTGCCCACAAAAAGCTTTGTTGACGCAACTCAATTGAAGCTGGGAAAAATCTAAACATTGCAATTAAAATCGGAAACTGAAGAAGCATAGGCAAGCAACCACCCATAGGACTAACTCCTGCTTTCTTGTACAAAGCCATTACTGCTTGTTGTTTTTCCATTTCTTTACCCTTAGGATATTTTTCATTTAAGGCATCAACTTGAGGTTTCAAAACCCGCATTTTAGCAGAAGATAGATATGACTTATAAGTTAATGGAGCTAAACCTATTTTAACAATAAGTGTTAGCAGAAATATTATCAAGCCATAGTTATTTATAAAACCGCCAAGCCAATTAAAAATAGGGATAATTATCCATTTGTTTACCCAGCCAAAAATTCCCCAACCAAGTGGAACTAATTTTTCGAGTTTAATGTCATATTTTTTTAATTTCGAGAACTTATTAGGACCAAAATACATTCTGAAACCTACTTTTTGTTTTTCTGCATTTTCGAGTGGAATAGAAAAAGTAGAGCTAAAAGTTTTTAAATAATTACCCGAAGGGTCATCTATTTTCTCGGCGTTTACAACAGGCGAAGACAAAGCCTCATCAGCAATAAGAACAGAAGAGAAAAACTGTTGTTTATAAGCTATCCAATGTGCAGAACCACTAGTTTTAAATTCATCTTTTGCTTTTGCTGCATTTAGAGATTCTATGTCTTTGTCTATTTTTAAATATATTGTTGTATTATTATTTTCCCAATCTATACCTCTTTCTAAGCGTGGAACTTTCACTTCCCATCTCATATTGGCATAAGAGTTTACAAGAGTATTGATTTCATTTTGCAATCCAACAAAATTTATATCAAAATCTAACATATAATTATCGGGATAAACGGTATATAAAAACTCAATATACTTATCATCTGCGGCTTTTAAACGCATAGAAAGTTTTTCTTCTTTGTCCACAACTTTAATTGTATCTTCCTTTGTTGAAGGAGCAAAATACATATCATTAGTAATAATAGATTTTCCAGCAACAAACAGTTCTAAGCCAAAAGTTGACAAAGAATCATTTTTATATAATATTAGTGGATCTTGATAATAAGTTTTATAATCTTTCAATTCTACAGAAGCGATTTTACCTCCGAGATTTGAAACTTTTATAATCATTTTATTGTTTTCGATAATTGTAAACCCGTCATCATTACTATCAAAAGCATTTGCAAAAATGCCATATTTATCTTCTAGTTTAAGAGCATTTAAAGAGTCTCTTTCTTCTTGAGATAAGCTTTCATGATTTTCAATTATTTCTTTTTCTTGAGCTTTTTCGAGGCTGTCTTGCATTGCAATTTGAATTTTTGCAAGCGAGTCTTCTTTCATTTTAACTTGTGCTATAGAATCTTGCATTCTTTGTCTAGCTTCAATTTGTTCTGGGGTGGGCTTAGTAAGAAACATATAACCAACCAACAAAGCTCCAATTATCAATAATCCTATTACCGTGTTTCTATCCATTATTCAAACTCCTAACTTTTATTTTGTCTTTTATAATCACTAGCTGCATTAATAAAATCTACAAAAAGAGGATGTGGGTTTAGAACAGTACTTTTATATTCTGGGTGAAACTGAACACCTACAAACCATGGGTGTTCGGAAATTTCAATTATTTCAACAAGTTCTGTTTCTTTATTAATTCCTGTTGCTACTAAACCTGCTTTTGCAAAAATCTCTTTATATTTATTATTAAATTCGTAGCGATGTCTGTGTCTTTCTTTTATTGTTAATGATTTATATGCATTATGTGCTATTGAGTTTTTTATTAATTTACAAGAATACGAACCTAAACGCATTGTTCCGCCTTTGTCGTTAACCATTTTTTGTTCTTCCATTAAGCTAACAACAGGATTTTTGCAGGTTCTATCCATTTCTATAGAATTTGCGTCTTCAAGTTTAAGAACATTTTGAGCAAACTCAACAACAGCAGCTTGCATTCCTAAACAAATACCAAAAAAAGGTATATTATTTTCGCGTGCATATTTTACTGCTAAAATTTTTCCTTCAAAGCCTCTATGTCCAAAACCAGGTCCTACAAGAATTGCATGTGCATCTTTGAAAAATTCTTCACTAGAATTTTCATTCACATCTTCGGCTTGGATATAATTTATATTTACTTTTGTTTCTAAAAAAGCTCCCGCATGTATAAACGACTCATTTATAGACTTATACGCATCTTTTAAATCAACATATTTTCCAACAAATGCAAGGTTTATAGATTGTTTTGGATTTTTAGCTTTTTTCAAAAATTCTTTCCACGCTGTTAATTTTGGTTTTTCGCCTATAGCAATTCCAAAATGAGATAACACAAATTCGTCTAGTTTTTCCTTTTGCATTTCTAAAGGGACTTCATAAATTGTGCTCATATCTCTTGACTCTATAACAGCTTCTTTTTGCACATTACAGAAATTTGCAACTTTTACTTTAACATCATTTGTTAAAGGCTGTTCTGTTCTAAGAACTAACATATCGGGTTGTACTCCTGCCTCAAGCAATGTTTTTACCGAATGTTGAGTAGGTTTAGTTTTCAACTCTCCGCTTGCAGCTAAATAAGGCACTAAAGTTAAATGTATAACCATACATCTATTTTTAAATTCCCATCTAAACTGCCTAACAGCTTCAATATAAGGCAAAGATTCTATATCACCAACAGTTCCGCCAATTTCTGTAATAACAAAATCGTACTTTCCTTTAGTACTTAAAAGTTTTACTCTTCTTTTTATTTCATCGGTAATATGCGGAATTATTTGTACAGTTTTTCCAAGATATTCGCCACGTCTTTCTTTATTTATAACTTCTTGATAAATTCTTCCAGTAGTAACACTATTTGCTTGTGAAGTATAAACATTTAAAAATCTTTCGTAATGACCAAGGTCTAAGTCAGTTTCTGCACCGTCTTCGGTAACATAACATTCGCCATGTTCAAAAGGATTTAAAGTTCCAGGGTCAACATTAATATAAGGGTCTAGCTTTTGAATTGTTACAGTAAAGCCTCTAGCTTGCAATAGTTTAGCTAAAGAAGCTGAAATAATTCCTTTTCCCAAAGAAGAAGTTACACCACCAGTTACGAAAATAAATTTAGTATTAGCCATCACAAAATTTTAAAAAGTAAAACTTAACCCAAGACTAGGCATAATTGGAAGTTGGTCCACTCGATTATAGTCTATTCTATCAAAATAGAAAATATTTCTTCTATTATAAACATTTGTTACTCCGGCATTAAGCTCTAACTTAGTATATTTATTAAAAGTTATAATTTTATTTACAGTTAAGTCTAATCTATGATAATATGGCAAACGTCCTGTATTAAGCTCATCGTAAATAATTCCTAACGAACCATTTCCTTGCCAATAAGGATAGTTTAGACTATGATAAAAATCGACTTCTTCGTAAAATCCTGCAGTTTTTGTAAATGGAAATCCTGAACCTAAATTCCATCTTGCACTAATGCTCCAAGATTGTTTTTTACCTAATTTATATGTAGTTACTAAATTTATGTTGTGTCTTCTATCATAATGTGGACTATATAACTGCACGCCATCATCACGTTTTACCCAACCTAAAGAATACACAAACCAAACATAAAGATTATTTTTATCATATTTTAATAAAAAGTCAAGTCCGTAAGCATAACCAGTTTCGATTAAGAAATCTTTTTTCAAATAATCTGGTTTAGTTCCATTTATTGGAATATCGTTATATATTTTATTTCTATTAATTGTTGAAAGCTGAGAAAAATTCTTTATGTATGCTTCTACATTAAAGTCTATATGATTAGTTACATCTACTTCTGCACCAATAATTAAATGTTCTGATTTTTGAAGTTTATGTCTTAACTCTTCGCCTTTGAACGAGCTTGGTAAATTTAAGTCGCCACTAAGGAAACCATAAAAAAGATTAACAACATCTCTATCACTATTTGCGGCAACTAAATTTTGAGAGTACAGACCAGCAGCTAATTTAAACCTAAGTCTCTCTGTTGCGTTATATTTAAGTCCTAATCTAGGTTCTAAAGATGCTTCACTCATAGACGCATAGTATTGTAGTCTAAGTCCTGGCTCAATAAGTAAACTTCCAAGATTAAGTTTATATTTTGCAAAAGCAGCCAATTCTGTTGTGTTTTCTTCTTGTTTCAACTCTCTACCGATAGAGTTGTAATAAATAAAATCTGTATTAAAGCCCAAGGTTTCTACACCCCAAACAAACTGATTTTTACCAAAGAAATACAAGAAGTTTAAGCCAAAATTATATCCTCTAATTCCACTTTTACTAGGTAAATTATCAAGAGTTTGCAATCCAATTTTATAGTCTGAATAAGAAAAGTTAGATTTTATCATAACAGTAGAACCTAATGGTACAACAGAAACATTTGCTCCTATTCCATAAGAATCCCAACCGAGTTGGCTTAAACCTTGATAACTAACTCTATCGCTAAATTTGAATCCAAATAAATTTATCTTACTTCCTTCGGGTGAGCTTAAAGATACTTTTCCATACAAGTCTGTATAGTTAAATGGTAGTCCTTTGCCATCATTAATATATGTGTATAATAATTTAGACGATTGTTCGAGATAAGAAGTTTTTCCAGAAAACAAATAAGAAGCACTTACTTTATTTTCTTTATATTTAACAATAGGTCCTTCGAGTAAAACTTTTGACCCAAAGCTACTTGCCGAAACTTTTCCTGTAAAACGTCTTGAATTTCCTTCTCGTATAGATAAATCCATTACTGAAGAAATTCTTCCTCCATAGTCGGCATTAAATCCTCCAGTATAAATATCTGCATTTCTAATAATATCAGAATCGAACACTGAAAACAAACCTATAGAATGGAATGGATTATAAATAGTCATTCCATCTAAAAGCACAAGATTTTGAATATTTGAGCCTCCTCTAATATATAGTTGCCCACCTTGGTCGCCTGTAAAAGTAACACCAGGCACTACCTGCAAATACTGAGCTATATCTGGTTCTCCACCTACTGACGGAAGTTGTTTTATTTGAGTTGGAGAAACTTTAACCATAGAAATTCTGGTTTGAGTTTTCATTTCCTGCCTTTCTGCCGAGACTACTGTTTCGCCAAGAACAAAAGCAGATTTTGTCATATAAAAATTCTTAGAGTATAATTTTGCACTTTCTATGCGCAAATCTTCAACTATACTATCATAGCCCACATAAGTAATTATAATTTTATAATCTCCAATAGGAATTTTTGGAATTGAAAAATATCCATTCAAATCTGTTGCTGCTCCCAAATTTGTTCCTTTAATAGAAACATTTGCAAACATACAAGGTTCTCCATCATCTTTGTCATATACAAAACCTTTTATTGCTCCTTGTTGAGCATAAAGTGTTACTGGCAAAAATGAAAATATAAAAAATGTATTTCTTATTATTTTATGCATCGTTTCCGTCTTTGTTTTTTAGTTCGCGTTCTGCCAAATCTATAGCTTTCTTTTTTTCTTTAAGAGTTTTTATTTCTTCTTGTGCTTTTTCAATTTTTTTATTAAAATCTTTTACCAAACTTTCAGTTCCAGAAGCAAAAAATCCCATATTATTTTCTATTTGCAATATTTCTGCATTTAATTCTTTAATTTTTTGTAAAATACGATTTTTCTCTCTTGCAAGTTCGTTTAAAGCACCACTTCCCTTAATAGATTCAACTTTGTTTGTAAAATTACTAATTTCTAAAGCAGATTTATTAAGTTTTAATTTTTTATACAACTCATTAATAGCTCCACGATATTCGTCATACAATCTATCTCTTTGTGAAATTTCAACAAAGCCAATCTCTGTCCATGTGTTTTGGAATTCTTTAATTTTATTAACGTTTTCGCTTTGGTCGTCAAGAGGTTTATAGTTTTTAATTTCTTCGATAAGAGCCTCTTTCTTAGCTAAATTTTCTTTGTGTTCTGTTTCAATATTTTTGAAAAACTCTGATTTAGCATTAAAGAAATGGTCGCAAGCAGCTCTAAATCTTTTCCATATTTGTTCTGAATTTTTTCTTGGAACTGGACCGATTTCTTTCCATTGTTTTTGTAAATCCAAAAACATTCTAGTTGTTTTTTTCCAATCTGTACTATCTTGCAAGCTTTCTGCACTAAGACAAATGTCTGTCTTTTTTTGCAAATTATCTTTTAGCTCAGCATTTATTTCACTAAAAAATTCATTTTTAGCTTCAAAAAACTTATTGCAACCAGCTCTAAACCTTTCAAAAACCTCATTATTAACTGCTGTTGGCACCATTCCTATAGTTTTCCAAATTTTTTGCAATTCTAAAACTTGGTCTGAAAGTTCTGCCCATTCTTTACCATTTGTTGCAGTGTTTTCAACTAAAATACTTTCAACTTTTTCGCAAAGTATAAGTTTTTGTTTATAGTTAGCTTCTCTTTCTTCTTTTAGTTTTTCAAAATGGTCTTGATAATTTTTTCTTATTTTTTTGCTTATATCAGAAAATCTATCCCATAGCTCAACACGTTTATCGCTAGGAACAGGACCTAACTCTTTCCATAATTCGTGATAATCCTGCAATTTTCTATAAGAAGCAACTACATCGGTTGATAAAAGCAATTCTTCTGCTTTTTCGCACAACTCAATTTTTTGTTCTAAATTTCGTTTAAAATCAAAATCTCTGGCTTCTTTATTTAGCTTAACTAAATCATAAAACCTTTCGATTTGAAGTTGATAATTATTCCATAATTCGTTTGAAACTTCTGCTGGAACTGGTCCAATTTTCAGCCATTCTTGTTGAAGTTCTTTAAATTCGTTAAAAGTTTTATTCATCGACTCTTCGCCATTTGCTAAAACTTTGATTTTTTCGATGATTTCTTCTTTCTTTTTAAGATTTTCTAATCTTTCTGCTTCTTGTTGTTTTGCTAGTTCAGCACGTTTCTTGCCATATTCAGCCCACAATTCTTTTAAATAATCTTCGTTTGGGTCTTTTGGCAAACTAACCTCTAATTCATTTCCTGTTGCCTCCATAATCTCTTGACGCAAAGCATCTTGTTGTCTTCTCAAATTTCTATAAAACAATCTTTTGAGCAAATCAATATCTTTACGAGTTTCTTCAATATTAGATTCGTAAATAAGCTGTTTAAGTTTTTCAATGATTTCTTCATTATTCAAATTGCTAAAATCATTTTCTGCAGGAACATTATCGTTATCAACATCTTCATCGTCTTCGTCAGCATCAATTTCTGAAATAAAAACCTCATCAGTATTTATTTTTTTATCTTCAGTTGATTTGATTTCAACTTTTTCTATTGTTTTATTTTGCTCTGTCTCAACACTACCATTTTCTGCATTAATCTCAACTTTTTCAACATTATTGTTGTCTTGGTCAGTGTTTTTTGTCGTATTTTCTTGGTTTTCTAAACCATTTTTAGCATTTTCAATCATACTAAATCTCTGATAATTAAACGTTTAACAAATTATTAAATTAATGTTATAAAACTTACGAAGGTATATTTTATATAAATTAGAAACAAATTTTTATCGATTTTTTCTATTTTGAAAATTTATTTTGCGAAAATAATACAAATTTTCTATAAATTTTTAAAAAATGCTGCCTTCTCTCGCTCAGATTTATGTTGCAACAAAATAATTATTATGGTATTTGAATAAATTGGCATTGTTGTAAAATCAACGCATGTGTTGATTCTACAACATGCTATATAATTTATTAAAAATCAAACTTTCGACTTTCGACTTTTAACACTTCAACTACGTTCAGTGCATCGCCTTTAACTGTTTTGTTCTTCTTCTTCAGATTTAACAAAAATCTTCCCTATCCCCTTTCCGATATTTTCTATAGCCTCAATACCTTTTGTCAATGGATTATTTGCAAGGTCGTCATACTGAGCTATAGAGCCTTCTATTTGCTGTGGGAAAATTACAATTCTGTTATATTCAGAATAATATCTTTCTATTTTGCTGAAAATATTTTCAAAATATGGCACATAAGAAAACGAATTTCTTCTTGCCGATGCAACAATCATAAGGTCGTCTTTTTCAATATATCTTGCTAAAATTAAAAAATCTTCCCATTCGCTAAACTCGCTAAACTCGATTTTTACATTAAATTTATTCTTTTTTACGAGAGTTTTTAGGCTTTTATCAACTTCTTCGGTGCCAAAATGAAGTATTTGTGCCGACAGTTCCGAAGCAAGTTTAAGCACTTTTTCTGTCCACAATTTAAAACCTTTTTCTTTATTTGCTAAATGAGGTGTAACTAAAATAATCCTTTTATTGGCAACAAAAGCATTTTCAAGAGAAGTAACAAAAACGTTTTTATTTCCCGAATAAATAATTTTATTCACTCTCTCTCCAGCTAGTTTATTGATAATGCCAGCTTTACCGGGCCAACCAAGGATTAGAATATCTGCCATCATTTCTTTTGACACGCGTGAAATTCCACTAACGACATTATAGTCAATGCTTGTAATTGCGTTTACTTCTACTTCGGCAGCAGCGCCATATTTTATAAAATCTTCTAATTTCTCTTTTGTTTTTAAAAGATTTTGCTCAGCATTAGAATCATTTTGAATAATTGATAAAAGAGATATTGGTCTTGATGATTTTAAGTTTTTTATCAATACTGCAAACTCTAAAAGCTTTGGCACAGAAGCTAAGTTGGCAACTGGTATAAGTATATGCTCGGCAAATTTATTATAAGCTTTTTCACCAATTTGACTATCTTCTTCGGTTAAAGCCAAAGTTTTAGCTGCTCTTTCGGTTACAAATGAAGCTATTATACAAGAAACTAAAATTAGAATAATTGTACCGTTAAGAATATTGTCGTCTAAAATTCCTATTCTATAGCCCACTAAAATTACTGCCAAAGTTGCGGCTGCGTGTGAAGTTGACAAGCCAAAAATTAATTGTCTTTGAGTTCCAGAATATCTAAAAATTACTTGAGTTAAAAAAGCTGCTATCCATTTTCCAAAAACAGCACCAACAATCAAAACTCCAGCAACAATAGCTGCACCCCAACCTTGAACAACAACGCTTACATCTACTATCATTCCCACCGAAATTAAAAAGAAAGGAATAAACAAAGCATTTCCGCTAAATTCTATTCTATTCATCAAAGCAGATGTTTTTGGAATTATAGGATTCAGAGCTAAACCAGCAACAAAAGCCCCAATAATTGGTTCTAAACCACTTATTTCGGCTAAGAAAGCTGCAAAAAACAAAACTGATAAAGCAAATATAAAATGAGCATGTTTTTCGCTTTCTAATTTTGAGAAAAACCATCTCGCAACTTTTGGAACAAGGAAAAACATGATTATTAAAAACAAAACAAAACAAATTCCCAATCTAATAAAAAACTCTTGGTCTAAGCTACCTTGTGTATTTCCAATTATAATGGCTAAAATCAACAAAACAGCAGTATCGGTAAAAATTGTACCACCTACAGTTACAGCAACAGCTTCGTTTTTAGTTACGCCAAGTTTGCTAACTATAGGATAAGCAACCAAAGTGTGAGTAGCAAACATGCTTGCGGTCAACACACTTGCATTAATGCCATAGCCCAAAACATAATGACACAAAGCATAGCCTATTGCAAATGGAAAAATAAAAGTAAACACACCAAAGGTTAAACTTTTATATTTATTCATTTTAAATTGAGCCAAATTTAGCTCCAAACCAGCAACAAACATTATATATAGCAAACCTATGGTAGAGAATAGCTCTATAGCACTATTATTGGCTATAATATTAAAGCCATAAGGACCGATAATTATACCAGAAATTATTAATCCTATTATTCCGGGAATTTTGAACCTTTGCAATAAAATTGGCGAAAGTAAAATTATAAAAAGAATAACAGAAAACACTAAAATAGGATTACTCAAAGGAAGAGTAAATTCTGCTAATAACTCGCTAAAAAATTCTTGCATTATAAAAAATTGCTATTTAGTTTTTGCAAAAATAAAAAAATAAATCAGTTAAAAGTTAAAAGAGTTTTTAGTGTTTAGTTTTTAGTGTTTAGTCTATTGCTCAAACGGATTTAACTTTACGAACTTTAAAACTTTTTAACTTTTAACTGATTTGATTGTGTTGCCCTTACGGGCAAGGCTTTTGAGGGTCTAACTACCGCAGGCTACGCCTACGGTTAATCACATATTGCCCTACGGGCAAACCTTTGAGAATCTTGACGTTGCGACAAAATTAAATACTGTTTTAAAAATTATTTTGGAATTTTTTAAACTGGATTTATTTGTATTTGTCCACCAATTGCTCTTAAAATTTTCATAATTGTTTCAAATCTAGGATTAGAACCTTCTGATAATGCTTTATACAAACTTGATCTGCTTAATCCTGTTTCTTTAGCAATTTTTGTCATGCCCATTGATTTTGCGACATGTCCAATTGCTACAATTACGTCTGAGTCATCACCTTCTGCTAAAACAGTATTAAGATATTCTGCAATCATCTCATTACTGTCTAAATAATCTGCTATGTCAAATTTTGAGGTTTCCATTATATTTATTCTTTAAGTTTTTTCAAAATATTTTTAGCTTTATTTATGTCTTTCTGCTGAGTTGATTTTTCTCCACCAATGAGTAAAATAATAATTTTCCCATCTGATTCTTTAAAATATATTCTATATCCTTTAGCATAGTCAATTTTTAGTTCCCTAATTCCATCACCAACATGTTTACAATCTCCAAAATGTTCATCTTCTTCAATCTTTTGAATGCGAAACAATATTATGGCTTTTGCTTTTAAGTCTCTTAATTTTCTTAGCCACTTATCGAAATCAGATGTCTTATAAATTATATACATACATTTCTCCAAACGTCTCCATTCGGATACAAAATTACATAATATTTTTATTTAAAACAAATATTTATTGCAAATCCGTGCAAATTACAGATAGATGTTGCGACAAAAATAGACACTGTTTTAAAAATTATTTTTGATTTTAAATAAATTGGCATTGTTAATTAATATTTATATCATGAAACTAACAAAGGTGTCTTAGAAGTGTTCAAATGCACATCAGTTAAAAGTTAAAAGTTAAAAAGTTAAAAGAGGCTGACGCGTCTATAGCATGAACGGATTTAACTTTATGAACTTTAAAAACTTTTAACTATTTTATCGCTTCGATAGAAAATAGAAACCCCTTATGAATAGGATTAAGCTTATCTTCCCACAATGCAGGGCTAATGCTTTGGAAAGCTTGAGTAAAATAGACTTCAGAAAATCCAAGATTTTTTATATATGCAAACAATTCTTCTTTTGAGAAATAGTCTGCATTATGCTGATATGATTCTTTTTTATTTTCGTCAACGAAATTTAAAACGTTTTTATAAAAAGTTTCCACATTTCCTGTATCACAGTCGTTTAGGCTTGCTCTTAAATCGGGAGATTTTGCATACAAATTATCCATAGCTGCTACGGCGTTATGGTAAAGAAAAGTATTTTCCGAATTAAAAACTAATTCTTCTGAGTTTACCAAACTTTTTATAACATATTCGTTTTTATCGTTAAATGTGGCTTTAACTCTGCCTTTATGATTTTTTATAAAATTATTTAATTTTTCTTTTGACTCTCTACATTCAAATGGTGCTTTTGGAGTAATTAAATGATTTTTATAAAGCTTGTATGAATAATCATAACAATGAACTTTTGAGTGAAAAACTCCACCTTTTTTCAAAATCCTATATGCTTCTTTGCATAAATTTTTAGTAGCATCAATTGATATATGTTCTATTACAAAAGAATTAAAAACAACTTCGGCATGATTATCTGGTAAAGGTATTGGAGCTAAAGATTCCAAATCATAAAATATATCTATTCCTTCTTTGCTATATTTACTTGCTTCTAAGTCGATATATGTCCATATATCATATTTGCTTCGTTGAGAACCTGCACCTATATTATAAAATCTCTTTTCTTTTAAACTCTCTTCGCTATAAACACTGTGAATATATTGCTCTAAGAAATTTATCTCCATCAATTTTTGCTTTACAAAAGGAATTCTTGAAAAAAATATTTCAAAAAATTTCCTAAAAAACTTGGAATGCTTTATAAGAGCAATACTTACAAATCTTATTTTACTCATTTTATCAAAACTATTTTCGAGAATTTTTCACAAAATTAAAATAATTATTGCAAAGCCATAAATAATTAGAAAATAATATTTTTGTGTTTATTTTTTTAATAGATTTGTAAAAAATATGAAAATTATGCTTAGTCCAAGATTTAAAAACGATGGTAAACCTATTTACAAACTAAACGAAATACAATTACAAGCAAAAGCCGATGTAGAACTAAAAATAGAAAAAGGACAATACGAGTTCGAAGAAGTAAACTGTGCTGCTTGCAAAAGCAAAGAACATGAACTGCTTGCCGAAAAAGATAGATACGGACTAACATACTATACTGTAATTTGCAAAAATTGCGGATTAGTTTATGTGTCTCCAAGAATGACTGAAAAAGCATATGCAGAATTTTATAATGCTGAATACAGAAAATTGTACATAGGAGTTGAAGCTCCTAGAGCTAAATTTTTTATTAAACAAACAAATAGAGGAAAAAGAATCCTTAAATTTGTAAACAAGCATTATAAATTCAATAATAAAACTATTGATGTTTTAGAAGTTGGTTGCGGTGCTGGCGGAATTTTAGAAGTATTTAAACAAGCAGGACACAATGTAGTTGGTATAGATTTAGATGAAAAATATTTGAATTATGGTAAAGAAAAGTTTGGATTAAATTTAATTAGTTCAACTATAAATGACTTAGATGAAAATATTAAGGCAGACCTTATAATTTATGCTCATGTGTTAGAACACATATTAGATTTAGACAAAGAACTTGCTATGATAAAAAAACATCTAAAGCCAGACGGAATTGTTTATATTGAAGTTCCAGGTGTAAGATATGTTCATAAAACAAGTGAAATGGATTTTTTGAAATATTTACAAAATGCTCATGTTTTTCACTTCTCTCTTAATTCATTAAATCGAATATTTTATAATAACGGATTTAAAAACATTTGTGGAAATGAATATATTAGAGCTTTATACAAACAATGTGATAAAAAACAAGACATAGCCTACACAAATGAATACAGTAAAGTTCTTAACTATTTAACAAAAACTGAGAAAAATTTATATTCATTTATATTTTGGATAAAAAAACCTTTTTGGATAATCAAAAAACTTTATAAAAAATATATAAAAGAATAACTCCATTTAAATAATATTGTTTATATTTGTAGTAGATTAAAACTTGTTATTATGAGAGCATTATTTCTTTCATTATTCATAATAGTTTCGTGCTCTGCGTTTTCACAACCAATGCTTGATTCTGTTGAATATATTTATTGGGGAGACCACTCTGGAGGCACAATTAACAAAGCTAAACTTGATGGCTCTGATGTTCAAACCTTAGTTAGTGGTGATTATCAAATAAGAAGAGTTAGACTTGATAGAAAAAATAGAAAAATTTATTGGGCTAGCGGACTTTATGCAGCTATTCGTTCTGCAAACTATGATGGTACTGAAGTTACTACAGTTTTGCCAACATCTAACCAAATAGGTGTAATTGAAGTTGACCAAAAAAATAAGCGACTTTATTTTACCGAAGACAATAGTGGAATGATTAAAAGATGCAAAATTGATGGAACAAGCTTAGAAACAATTGTTACCGGAACTGGCTTGGTTTTAGGAATGGCTGTTGACACTTTACATGATATACTTTTCTGGGGAGATTATACAAATAAAAAAATATTTAAGGCTAATACAGATGGCACTAATATTGTTGAAATTCATAATTCCAACCTTAAAATTTATGACCTATATATTGATGTTAAACGCAATTATGTTTATTTTAATAATAGAACAAATAACTCAATTCAAAGAATTGATTATTACGGAAATGGTCTAACAGATATTATTCAATGTTGTAGCAATAATTGTGTTGTCGGCTCTTTGGCTGTTAGTGTAGAATATAACTTTCTTTTCTGGATTGAAAGAGAAAATGGTATTTTAGCAAGAAGTAATGCCAATGGTGAAGACAGAACAGATATAATATATGTTCCTGGATCTAATTTTTCAGGAATGGACATAGGCAAAGAATATTTAACCCATGTAAAAGTAGATGAAAATAAGTTGAAACAAATTAAAATTTATCCCAATCCTTGTTCAAACCAGTTTTTTGTTGACGCAGAAATAAATTCTGATGTTTCTATTTATAATTTATATGGGCAAAAAATTAAAACTTCAAAACTAACTAGCTCTAAATCAATAGATATTGACGAACTACCCACAGGAATTTATTTTGTAGAAGTAAAAAACGAGAATGATGTGTTTAAGCAAAAAATTCAAGTTGCAAAATAATTTTCATTCCATTACTTATTTGTTCTAATCTCATAAAGCAAAGATTTTAATTTATATAAATCTTTTTCTAAATTTGTGTTTTTATATTTAAAGTTTATGAGAAATTTAGTTTTTAGTTTTCTTATCCTTTTTATGTTTTCATCTTGTTTAAAAAGGGTTGAAGTTATTGAACCAAGTCAGTTTGAGTTAAATTATAACGACAAACTTGCCTTTGCAGAGGCAATAGGAAGTGATTTTTTTGAAAAATTAGAAAATTACAAATCCGACAGTTTAGTGTATCAAGATTTACAATATCTGTTTACCTACATGCCACTTAGTGATTTTGCGGATTATGATTTTGAGTTCTTTTTAAATCAAGTAAAATATGCACATTTAATAAAAGAAACTTTTCCTTGGGCAAAAGATATTCCGCAAGATATTTTTAGACATTACGTTTTACCTCACCGAGTTAACAACGAAAACTTAGACACTGCTCGCATGGTTTTTTATCGTGAACTTAAAGACAGACTGCTTCCTTTAAATTTAACTGCCGAAGAAGCTGCTTTGGAAGTAAACCATTGGTGTCACGAAAAAGTAATTTATAAACCTACTGATGCAAGAACAATTTCTCCTCTTGGTGCTGTTCGTTCTGGCTTTGGTCGCTGTGGCGAAGAAAGTACTTTTACTGTTACAGCATTAAGAGCTGCGGGCATTCCTGCACGACAAGTTTACACGCCACGCTGGGCACATACAGACGACAACCACGCTTGGGTAGAAGTTTGGATTGATGGAGAATGGAAATATCTTGGAGCTTGCGAACCACTACCCAGACTAAATAGGGGTTGGTTTACTGTGTCTGCAACAAGAACAATGTTAGTGCACACAAAACAGTTTGGACAAGATGATGAAGAAAGTTCAAACTACCTTGGAAGTAATGCAAATTATACTTGGGTAAATGCTATGAAAACTTATGCTCCAACAAAAAATTTAATAATACTTGTTGTAAATAAAAACAATATGCCTGTTTGGAATGCTGAAGTAAGATTTCAATTATATAATTATGCAGAAATGTACCCATTGCATACTGCCAAAACAAATATTAATGGAATGGCAAAATTTACAACAGGATACGGTAGTTTAGAAGTTTCTGTAAGCTACAAAGACAAAACAATTAGTAAAACAATAAATCCACAAGATGAAAACATAATTACACTAAATATTGATACAGACCCAAAATTTCCAGCAGAAAATGTTGTGTATTATCCACCAGTAGCAGGCGAAAACCACATAATCGATCCTGAGGAAGAAAAACTAAATAACGAAAGACTAAAACAAGAAGATAAAATTAGAGCTAACAACGAAAGTTCGTATTACAACCAGTCTAAAACAAAAGATTTTATAAAAGCATTTGACTATCCCGAAAGTGTAGCAGAAATTCTTATTGGTAGCAAAGGAAATTGGATGGAAATAGAAGCTTTTTTAATAGAAGCAAGCTATAAAAATTGTAAAAATGAAGCTCTAGCACTTCTTACTGAATTATCAGAAAAAGATTGGAGAGATACAAAAAAGGAAATTTTATCTAAACATTGCGAATTGGCTATTAAACACAGAAACAGCAATTTAGCTGATAGTATATTCAATAAGTATGTGCTTAACCCACGAATACATTTTGAACTATTAACAAATTACAGACCTGCCATTTTAGAAAGTTTAACCGATGAAAACATAAAAAACTTTAAATCAAATCCTGAAAAAATATATCAATACATTTCAGAAAATATTAAAACACAATTTAATATTAATGGCAAAAATATTGATGTTCAAGACTTTAATAATTACAACGTAAGTATTACGCCACTTGGTGTAAATAAAGTTAAACATGCTGACCCATTGTCGCTTAAAATTTATACTGTTGCTTTTTGTCGAAGCTTAGGTATTCCTGCACAAATAAATTTAGCAAGCAATTTTGCACAATATTTTCACAATAATGAATGGGTAGATTTTAATTTTGATAAAGCCAAAGTTGAAAAAGCTAAATTATTCTTCACAAATCCCGATACTACAAGAGATCTAAAATATAGAGTTCATTTTGCAATAGCAAGATTAGAATCAGGATTTTTCAACACTGTTGACTTGGGCTGGGAAATTCCAATTAGCGATTTTTCTGACGGAATAGAAGTTTTGGACGGAAAATACATGCTTCTTACTGCATATAGAAATTCTGACGAAAGTGTTAGTGTAAATAGAAAATATTTTGATTTGAAAGCAAACGAAACAAAAACAATAGAAGTTACAATACCTGAAGATAATAGTATTTCACTAAATATTAAAGCCTTCGTTCATGGCAATTTAACTGATAATCAAACAAATAGCCTCATCGACAGTAAATTAATTTGCAAAGAAAATACTGCAACTGCTTTTTGTTGGATAAATCCTACGCAAGAACCATCAAAACACATAATTAGAGATATTAATTTAGGTTTAAATAACTTAAAAAACAACAAAATAAATGTTGTTTTTATAACTGATGGTTCTGAAATTCAAGGACTTTCTAAAGAAATCCCAACTTATACTGACAAAAATTTTGAATTGCTAAATAAAAACTCAGCTTGCTCACTTAGTGCAAATAGCAATGTATTTCCAAATATAATGTTAGTTAGCAATAATAATTGCATATTTTCAAGTAAGGGGTATATAATTAATGTTAGTGAGATATTAATTAATGAATGGAAAAAATCAGTTAAAAGCGATGCACTGAACGTAGTTGAAGTGTTAAAAGTTAAAAGTCGAAAGTAATGCGAATTGATATAATTACTGTTTTGCCCGAATTGATTGCTGGTCCGTTAGATTTGTCAATTATTAAAAAAGCAAAAGACAAGGGCATAGTAGAAATAAATATTCTCGATTTGCGAGAATATGGTTTGGGAAAATACAAACAAGTTGACGACTACCCATATGGCGGCGAAGCTGGAATGGTTTTAATGATTGAGCCTATATTTAATTTGATAGAAAAATTAAAGTCAGAAAGAAAATATGATTTGATTTTTTATACCTCACCTGACGGAAAACCTTGGACTCAAAAAGAAGCTAACAAAATAAGTTTACTCGAAAACATAATTATTTTGTGCGGTCATTATAAAGGAATAGACCAAAGAATAAGAGAACACTTAATTGACGAAGAATATAGCATAGGCGATTTTGTACTAACAGGTGGTGAATTGGCTGCAGCAATGATGTGCGATAGTATTGTTAGACTTCTTCCTGGTGCTATAGGCGATGAACAATCTGCGTTAAGCGATTCTTTTCAAGATAATTTGTTAGCTCCACCAGTTTATACACGCCCCGAAGTTTTTAATAATTGGAAAGTTCCCGAAGTTTTGCTTTCTGGAAATTTTAAAAAAATTGAAGAATGGAAAGAAGAACAAGCTTATGAAAGAACTTTAAAACTTAGACCAGACTTATTAAAAAATGATGAGTAAAATTTCACTATTTTATTATCTTTGCACTTTAAAATTTAGTGATGAGCAGTCTTTTACAAGGTGAAAATTTAAGCAAAAGATATGGTGAAAAACTTCTGTTTGAAGGAATAAATATTAATATTTCAGAAGGAGACAAAATTGCATTAATAGCCAAAAACGGAACGGGAAAAACTTCTTTACTAAACATTTTAACAAATACTGATACGCCAGATAGCGGAAATATTACAAGCAAAAGAGATTTGCGTTTAGCATACCTGCCTCAAGAACTAAATTTAGACCCCGAAAAAACTATTTTAGAAGCAGTATTTTTCTTAGATGACGAAATTATTAGCACAATCCGAGAATATCATTCTGTTTTATCTTCAAATAATCATGCTGACTTACAAGCAATATTAGACAAAATGGATAGCTTAAATGCTTGGGATTACGAAACTAAAGTAAAACAAGTATTAAGCAAATTAAAAATTGACGATTTTTCAAAAAAAATAAAATATCTAAGCGGAGGACAAAAAAAAAGAGTAGCACTTGCCGGAACTTTAATTAGCGAACCAGATTTATTAATTTTAGACGAACCCACAAACCACCTTGATTTAGATATGATTGAATGGCTCGAAGAATATTTAACAAAAACTAACTCCGCAATTTTTATGGTTACTCACGATAGATATTTTTTAGATAGAGTTTGTAGCACCATTTTTGAGTTAGATATGGGTCAATTTTTTATTTACAATGGGAATTACTCATATTTTGTTGAAAAAAGAGCCGAAAGAATAGAAAACCTACAAGCCAATATTGACAAAGCTCAAAACTTAATGCGTAAGGAGCAAGAATGGATAAGACGAATGCCAAAAGCAAGAACTTCAAAATCAAAATATAGAATAGAAGCATTTGATGAACTTAAAGAACAAGCATCACAACGAATTGAAGACGAAAAATTGCAATTTGGTATAGCTAACCAAAGATTAGGCAAAAAAGTAATAAACATTTATAATATTTCTAAATCCTTTGGTTCAGAAATTTTAATATCAGACTTTTCTTATAAAATTGCTAAAAACGAAAAAATTGGAATTATTGGAAATAACGGAAGTGGTAAGACAACTTTTTTAAATATTTTAACCAACAAAATAAAGCCTGATTCGGGCAGGGTTGAAATTGGAGAAACTGTAAAAATTGCTTATTACACACAAGAAGGTTTAAGCTTTGACGAAGACTCTAAACCAATTGATATAATAAAAAATATTGCAGAAACAGTAAAATTAAAAAATGGGAAAACACTTTCTGCTTCGGGATTTTTGCAATATTTTTTATTTTCGCCCGAAATGCAATATACCTATGTAAAAAAACTTAGCGGTGGCGAAAAACGCAGATTATATCTATGCTCAATTTTAATGACTCAACCCAACGTTTTATTAATGGACGAACCCACAAACGACCTTGATATTATGACTTTGCAGGTTTTAGAAGAATATCTATCAGAAATTGAAGCAAGTGTAATTATTGTTTCTCACGATAGATTTTTTATGGATAAAATTGTTGACCATGTTTTTGTTTTTGAAGGAAATGGTAAAATTTTGGACTTCCCTGGCAATTACACACAATACAGATATTCGCCTTATTATCAGAGACTTAACCAAGAGCAAAAACCAGAGAAAAAAGAAAGTCCAAGTAAAGAATCTTTGCCAAAAAATGTTTCGCAAGATAAACCCAAAAAAGTTAGTTTTAAAGATAAATATGAATACGAACAACTAAACAAAGAGCTTGAAGAATTAAACCATAAAAAACAAAAATTAGAAATAGAAATAAATTCTGGTAATTTCAATCATGTTGAGTTAACCGAAAAATCGGAAGAATATTCAAAATTATTAGAAATAATCGAAGAAAAAGAGTTTAGATGGTTAGAATTAGATGAACTTATAAATCAATAAATTAATACAACAAATAATTTTTTAAAAATTTGATTAAGTCTTTTATTATTTTATTTATCTTGCAAAAAAATTACAATTATGTTAAATATTGCTTTATTTGGTCCTCCTGGAGCTGGAAAAGGAACTCAATCAAAAATTTTAATTGAAGAATATAATTTATCCTACATTTCTACTGGTGAATTATTACGTAAAGAGATTAAAAATAAAACAAAATTAGGCTTAGAAGCTCAAAGTATTATTGCTGCTGGTGGTTTGGTTTCTGATGAAATTATTGTTCAAATTATTGAAAAAACAATTACAGAAAATCCCAATGCAAATGGTTTTTTGTTTGATGGTTTTCCTCGTACATATATTCAGGCTTATATACTCGAAGGTTTGATGATTAAATTAAACACCTCGTTAAATTGTTTGATAAGCTTAGCAGTTCCAGAAGAAGTTTCTGTTCAGCGTTTATTAGAACGTGGTAGAACTTCGGGCAGAACAGACGATAACAAAACAGTTATTAGAAATCGATTAAACGAATATTACGAAAAAACAATACCTGTAATTAATTTTTACAAAGAAAAAGGAATTTTTTCAGAAGTTGACGGAACTCAATCTGTTGAGAATGTTAGAAAAGACATAAAAGCTATTGTTAAAAAAGAGTTGAGCAAACGTTTGTTAAATATTGTTTTATTTGGTTATCCTGGTTCTGGAAGAGGTTCGCAAGGCAGAGCTATTGCCAAAAAATACGGCTTAGAATATGTTGCTACAGGACCTATGCTACACGAAGAAATTGAAAAAGGTAGCGAAATAGGAAAACAAATTAAAGATTTGTTTGACAATGGAAAACTAATTCCCGATGAGATTGTGGTTCCTTTGATTGAAAAGAAAATTGAAAATTCAAAAGGTGTAAAAGGTTTTATTTTTAAAGGTTTTCCTCGAACTCTTGTGCAATCCTATATTTTAGATGGCTTATTGAAAAAGCACTCTTCGTCAATTTCTAAAATTATTGAAATTGAAGTGCCTACTCTTGAATTAATTAAAAGATTAGACGAAAGAAGTAAAACTGAAAATCGCATGCCTTATGACTCAAGTACTGCTAAAATTGTTCAAAGACTACAAGACCACCAAACCAAAACTGTTCCTGTTATAGAAAAATACAACGAATTGCACGGAGTTGTAAAAATTGACGGAATGGGCAGTTTCGACGAAGTTTTCAAAAGAATAAGTTTTGAAATCGAAAATGGATTCGAGAATCTGAAATAAAAAAAGACAACTTCTGCAATGCAAAAGTTGTCTTAACCAATTAACATAAAAACAATATTTATCTTTCAACTATGAAAGCTACTTTTTTAAGTTTCTGATTTTCTCGGTTAGAAGTGGTACAATTTTTTCAACCTCGCCAACAATACCAATATCTGCAACTCCAAAAATTGGTGCAAACTTATCTTTGTTTATAGCGATAATGTACTCACTTTCTTCCATACCTGCAAGGTGCTGAATAGCTCCTGAAATACCACAAGCCACGTAAAGTTGTGGACGAACAGTTTTACCAGTTTGTCCTACTTGTAAATCGTGATCCATATTTCCTGCATCTACTGTAGCACGTGAAGCAGAAACTTCGCCGTTTAGCTCATCAGCCAATTCTCTAAGATGACCATAATATTCTTTGTGTACACCACGACCAGCAGAAACAAGCACTGGAGCTTCAGTAATGTCTTTTGTTGTTTTTGGTTTTACAACACTTTCTAAAAGTTTCACACGGTTAATTTTCTCCATATTGAAACTTACCTCAACTTTCTCAACTTCGCCTTTTCTTGCTGAAGTATCTTCTAAGCGTTGCATAACACCTGGACGAACTGTTGCCATTTGTGGACGGTGGTCTTTACAAAGAATTGTTGCCATAAGATTACCACCGAAAGCAGGACGAGTCATTAAGAACTCACCATTTTCGCCTATTTCAAGTTTGGTGCAATCTGCTGTTAAACCTGTAGTAACACGAGCCGAAACTCTTGGACCAAGGTCACGACCTATTGTTGTAGCACCTAAAAGTAAAATATCTGGTTTTCTTTCGTTTATAATTTGACTTAGAGCCTGAGTATAAGGTTCTGTCATATAGTTTTTTAAAGCATCGTTATCTACCACTAAAACCTTGTCTGCACCTGCCTGAATCAAGTTTTGAGCCTTATTTTCTATATCTTTACCTAAAAGCACGGCTACCACTTTTTCATTTAAAGCATCAGCCAACTCGCGAGCCTTACCTAGAAGCTCGAACGCTACTTTTTGCACTACGCCACCACGTTGTTCTGCAAAAACATAAACATCTTTATATTGAGTAATATCCATATTTTCTTTCTTTTTAGGGTTAAATAATGTGTTGTTCTTTAAGTTTTGAAACAATCAGATTTACAGCTTCTTCTGCTGAACCTTCGAATAGTGAACCTGCTGGTTTAATACTCTTAGGGAATGCTTTTGCTACACTTGTAGGCGAACCTGCTTTTCCAATTTTTTCTTCGGGAACGTTGATTTTGTCTGCTCCCCAAACTTCTATTTCTTTTTTATAAGCTGCAACTATACCTCTCATGTGCATATAACGTGGTTTTACAGCAGAAGCTAAAACTGTTACAAGACAAGGAGTATCCATTTGTAAAACTTGATAGCCCTCTTCGGTTTGTTTTCTAATAGTTAAAGTTTTTTTGCCATCAAAATCTAAGTGTTCGAGATACGAAACTTGTGGAATGTCTAAGTGTTCAGCAATTTGTGGTCCAACTTGAGCGGTGTCTCCGTCTATAGCTTGACGACCTGTAATAATAAGATCATAATCCAAAGTGCGTAATGCACCTGCCAAAGAGTTGGAAGTGGCTAAAGTATCTGCACCACCGAGTTTGCGGTCGGTTAGTAATATAGCTCTATCTACACCCATTGCCAAAGCTTCACGAAGAATAGCCTCAGCTTGAGGTAAGCCCATTGTAATAACGGTAACGTGAGCATTGTATTTATCTTTTAGTTGCAGAGCGAACTCCAATCCACCTTTATCGTCGGGGTTCATAATACATGGAACTCCGTCTCTCATAAGCGTGCCTGTCTGTGGATTAATCTTTACTTCTGTAGTATCAGGCACCTGTTTTATACAAACTATTATATTCATATTCTCTTGATTTTCTATTTTAAATTTTTAATAACTTCTATTTTTTACTAAACAAATTAGCTGCAATTACCATTCTTTGAACTTCTGAAGTTCCTTCGTAAATTTCGGTAATTTTAGCATCACGCATCATTCTTTCTACAGGATAATCACGAGTATAGCCATATCCTCCATGGAATTGAACAGCCTTAGTGGTAACCTCCATAGCAGTTTCTGAAGCAAATAATTTTGCCATTGCTGCATCAACAGAGTAAGGAATACCGTTATCCTTTTTATAATGAGCATTGCGAACTAGCAAACGAGCTGCTTGAACCTTAGTTTCCATATCTGCCATTTGGAACTGTGTGTTTTGGAATTGCGATATACTACGACCAAATTGCTTACGCTCTTTAGTATATTTTATAGTTTCGTCCATAGCTCCTTGTGCAATACCTAAGGCTTGAGCAGCGATACCTATACGTCCGCCGTCAAGAGTTTTCATAGCAATACCGAAACCTCTTCCAACCTGTCCGAGAAGGTTTTCTTTTGGTATTCTACAATCTGTAAATACAAGTTCGGCAGTAGCAGAACCACGAATACCAAGCTTTTTCTCTTTCTTACCAATCTCGAAGCCTTTTGTTCCTTTTTCTACTATAAAAGCAGAAATCCCTTTATTACCAAGCGACTTGTCGGTCATAGCAAAGATAATGTAAACGTGTGCATATTCAGCATTTGTGATAAAAATCTTAGTTCCGTTTAACACATACTCATCTCCATCAAGCACAGCCATTGTTTGTTGCATAGCTGCATCTGTACCAGCATTTGGCTCTGTAAGACCGAAAGCTCCAATCCATTCGCCTGAAGCGAGTTTAGGTAAATACTTTTTCTTTTGTTCCTCAGTACCGTTTTCCCAAATAGGTGCTACACATAGCGACTGATGTGCCGAAAGTACTACTCCTGTAGTACCACATACGCGTGAAATTTCTTCCACAGCTATACCGTACATCATGTTTGTGCCACCAGCTCCACCGTATTCCACAGGTACAGGAATACCCATCAAACCAATTTTTGCCATCTTCTCTACTGTTTCGATTGGAAATCTCTCCTGTTCATCAATTTCGGCAGCCAAAGGTTTTATCTCTTTTTCTGCAAACTCTCTTATCATTTGCAGAAAAAGTTCTTCGGTTTTTGATAAACTAAAATCCATAATTATACTACTTTTTATCTTTTCTTTTAATTAATTTTATCAAAAATAAAATTCAGATAATTTTTCCTATCTGAAAAATAAATTGCAAATATATAAATTATTTACCATAATGAAAAGATATATCGTCAAAATTAAAATTTGTTTGAATAGCATATTTGATAAAATTAAAGCCATCTCTTAATTTAACATAAAAATTACTTATAAAAAGTTACTTTATTTTTATTATGCTTTTCAATTTCTTCTTCAACAGTTGTTGTAAATCCAAATTCTTTTCTACGTTCATTCACTTTTCTTTTTTGCTTAGTTGGAGCTAACTCGCAAGGTTGAGTTACCCCGTCGATTATTCTACAACGATATTGAGTGCCATATATTTGTCTTTTCCCTCTATAAAGCCTATATCTATCATAAGCAGTTGCCCAACGAAATTTATCTGCTTCATTATTTTTTACCGCTTCTTCCATTAAACCTAAATGTTTTTTAAATGACGTTTTGTCAGAATGTTGCATGAATAAAAAAGCATAATCTCCTGCAATTTTGCCAACCATGCTAAAAGTGGGCCAACCATATTTTTGCACAATGGAATCAAGAAATATTGTATTAATACTATCAACATTTTCAGCAATAATAAACTTCAGATCTCCATTCTCACCAACTTCTGAAGGTTGAGTAATTATTAAACCTCTATATTTCTGATCAAGTATTCCATGTTCCATAATTTTAATTGCTAATGCTGTGTCTGTAATAGGACCACTTTCATAAAGAAATTTTTCAATAAGCAATTGATAAACATTTTCCCAATAATTACTTTCTCGCAAAGCACTTATTCTATAATTTAAAAAAATAGCGGGAGTTAAGTTATATTCAACCTTTTTTATAAAATCCATTAGATTTTTTTGAGCTTTTTCAAAATCTCCCAAATTTGAATAACATATTGCCAAATTGTAAATATCTGAGTTAGACAAACTATCTTTAGCTAAAATATCATCTAAGGCTTCTTGAAACAAGTTTTGCTCAACATAATCATTTAATACTGGATAGCAATACATCATTCTTTTTTGAGAAAATGAAATATTTAGGCTAAACACAAATAATATTGTTATTAGTAAATATTTTTTCATATTCTGCTATTTTTATTTCTACAAAGATATTTATAATTTGAAAATAGAATTGAAATCTTGTTCAGTAATTTTGGATTTGCTTAATATTGTGGGACATATTCTGCAGAGAAAATATCCAGAAGCTTTTGAGGGAAATAAGATTATATAAAACTCTGACTCATAGTTTTCTGCTTCTATAATTTGTTTTATTTTTCCCTTCCAACCTGATTGAAATATTGGAAAATAAAATGCACTAACTCCAAATTTCGAACAAATATTATTAATTCTAAATAATTCTCGAAAAGCGTTTTTTTTATGAGTTGAGTAATATTTTTTTGTAGGCAAGATTAAAACTTTATCATATTGTGCACATTCTGCTATTCCGAGTATTTCAAACATTGAATTTTCGATATCAATTATACCTGTAAGCTCATCTACATAAATATAATCTAGCGGTGATAAAGAAACATAAAATCTTTTATTCTCATCAAGAATAAGTCTCTGTTCAGGAAATTTCCAATATTGATACATCAGAATTTCATAAACCTGATTCCAAGAACTTTCCCAATTTTTAGCAGATTCGTATGCCTTGTCTAAAAAAAACAGGAAATTTTCTCGTCCAAAATGACTTATAAATACAGATACAGAAGAACTTTCATAATCATAGTCTATCATAGAAATATCTCGTTGCGACAAAAACTTGGGCCAACCATTATTGTTTACCCAATCTTTTAGTTTGCTACAATTTATAGAGTCTTGCTTTGCAACAAGGTCCCATGAAATTTTCTTTTTATTATATTTTACTCTATTATTTTGGTCAGATTCCGATATTAAATCCAATAAATCAATTAGCTCTTTATTATAATAAGTACTTTCATAAAATTTTCTATTTTTTTCATATCTTAGCGAATCGTATTCTAATTTTATATCAGAAAAAACTAAGCCAAATCTTACAGCTTTGTCAAGATAGTTAAGACTTTTGTTTCTATGTTTATGTTTACATTCAAAATATTTACCCAAATTTGATGTAGTTGGTAAAACTAATAAATTTGCGCAAGCTTTTACTTTGTTATTGTGCAATACAGCAAGTCTATAATAGGTTTCTGGCAAAAATGTTTTGTCTTTTGAATTTATAATTTTCGAAGCATAAAAATAAGTGCTATCAACATTTCCTTTATTAGAAAAATCAATCAGATGCCTAAAGTTAAATTCATTGTGAACATATTCTTTCAAACTTTCTTGAGAATATGTAAGAATTGGAAATACTAATAATAAAAATAATAGTTTTTGTTTCATTTGTTATGTGTTTTTTTGCAATTATTAAGCAAGCAAGCCTACCAAAACCTTCTAAACCCAATTATTTCTTTAACATCTTTTAAAGTTTTACTTGCATTTTCGCGTGCTTTTTCAGCTCCCATTTTTGCTACTTTACTCAAATATTCGGTGTTAGAATCAATTTCTTTAATTTTTTGATTTATAGGAGCTAACATTTTTATTACATCTTCTGCTATTTGTTTTTTCAAATCTCCATAACGAATTTCACAGTTTGCGTATTGTTCTTCAAAAAATTTAACTGTATCAGGAGTAGAAACTACTTTCATTATAGTAAAAAGATTTTGAATAGATTCTGGCATTTCAGAATTTTTCTCAGTAGGTCCGCTATCTGTAAGTGCTCTCATTACTTTTTTTCGTATAACAGATGCTTCATCGGCTAAATAAATTCCATTGCCTTCGGATTTACCCATTTTACCGCTACCATCTAAGCCGGGAATTTTAATTAATTCTTTTCCAAAATTAAATGCTTGAGGTTCTTTAAAATATTCAACAGAATACATATTATTAAATCTTCGAGCAAACCTTCTTGCCATTTCAAGATTTTGTTCTTGGTCTTTTCCTACAGGAACTTTATCAGCATTATGAATAATTATATCAGCAGCCATCAAAACAGGATAAGTCAATAAACCTGCATTTACATTTTCGGGTTGCTGACGAGCTTTTTCTTTAAATGTTGTAGTGCGTGCTAATTCGCCCATATATGCATTCATATTTAATAACAGATACAACTCTGTTATTTCTGGAACATCAGACTGAATATATAAAGTGCTTTTTTCTGGGTCTATTCCTGCTGCCAAATATTCAACCAAAACTTGCCTAACACTATTATGTAGATTTTCAGGAGTTGGGTGAGTTGTTAACGAATGATAATCTGCTATAAAAAAGTAACAATTATAATCATTCTGCATTTTTACAAAATTCTGAACCGCACCTAGATAATTTCCTAAATGCAAATTCCCTGTCGAACGTATTCCACTTAAAACCGTTTCCATAATTATAAATTTGTTGCAAACTTAAACAAAAAAAATAATTTTACATAACGCTACAAAAACAAAATTCTTGTTAATAAAAAAACTCATTTTATTTGAATATTGTTTTTATATTTGTCAAGAATTTTTAAAAAATTATAAACCTATAAGCAAAATCTTATAATATGCAAAATCTTAACAAACCAAACTACATTTTTGAAGTTAGCTGGGAAGTATGTAATAAAGTTGGCGGTATTCATACCGTAATTTCAACTAAAGCTCTTGAATTATCAAAAAATTGTGACCACCACATTCTTATTGGTCCTAGCATTTGGAGAGAAACAAAAGAGCATCCCGAATTTATTGAAGACAACTCCTTATTTGCGGATTGGAAACATCATTTAGAGTCAAAAAACACACATATTCATATTGGCTATTGGAATATTCCAGGAAAACCAAAGGTGTTTTTAATTGATTTTTCAAAATATATTAGCGAAAAAGATAGCATACTTGCAAAATTTTGGGAAGACTATAGATTAGACTCCTTAGCCGGACAGTGGGATTATATTGAACCTGCTTTATTTGGATATGCATCTGCCAAAATAATAGAAAGTTTTGTAAACTTTTACTTGTCTGTACACGACAAAATAGTCGCACATTTCCACGAATGGATGACCGGTACAGGAATTTTATATTTAAAATCGCAAATGCCACAAATAGCAACTGCTTTTACTACTCACGCAACTGCAATAGGGCGTAGCATTGCCGGCAACGGATTACCACTTTACAAAAATCTTTCTAATTATAACGGCGACATCTTAGCTAGTGAGTTTAATATAGTTTCTAAACAAAGTCTCGAAAAACTAAGTGCTCACAACGCTGATGTGTTTACAACCGTTAGCGAAATTACCGCCCAAGAATGTAGCCAACTTTTAAGCAAAGATGTTGATTTTGTTACGCCAAATGGTTTCGAAAATAATTTTGTGCCTCAACCAGCAGAATATAGCGAAAAAAGAAAAACTGCTCGCAAAAAAATTATTGAAGTTGCCCAAGCTTTGATGAATTATAAATATGAAAAAGAACCTGTAATTGTAGCAACTTCAGGACGTTACGAGTTTTCAAACAAAGGTTATGATTTGTTTATAAATGCCTTGGCTGAATTAAATAAAAACACAAATTTAAAAGAAGAAGTTTTAGCATTAATTTTAGTTCCAGCAAATAACTATGGAGCTGTAAATCAGCTATATAATATTTTAAACAATGTTGAGGGCGACACCAATATTGTAAATAATTTTTTAACTCATAATATTCACGATATTGAATTTGACCCAATTTCAAAAAGAATTTGCGAAAAACAATTATTCAACAAAGCTGAAAATAAAGTAAAAGTAATTTTTGTACCTACATATTTGAATGGAGATGACGGAATATTTGATATTAAATATTACGATTTATTACCAGGCTTAGATTTAACTGCTTTTGTTTCTTATTATGAGCCTTGGGGTTACACTCCATTAGAATCTGTAGCTTTTGGAATTCCCACAATAACAACAAGTTTAGCAGGATTTGGAAAATGGATGCAAGGAGTTTTAGATGAAAATGATAAAAGTGTTAAGGTTATTAACAGAACCGACGACAATGCAGATGAAGTTGTTGCAGAAATAATTAATTATTTCAATTTTTATTTAGCTCTAAATCAAAAAGAAAGAGAAAATTTATCTAAATCTGCATTTGCTGCTTCTGACAATGCTTTGTGGACTAATTTAATTAAAGAATATGAAAAAGCATATAGCTTTGCTTTAGAAAAAGTTAATGACCGTCAAGACGAATTTGTTAAACAAATTCCAAGCAGACCAATAAGCGAAACCTATGATAAGGAATCACACTCTCCTCAGTGGAGAAAACTTGAAGTAAAAACTCATGTAACCGACAGATTTAATGCTCTTATTGCTATTTCTTTAAATTTATGGTGGACATGGAACAAACCAGCTAGAACTATGTTCAAATATATAGATCCTGAACTATGGATAGAACATGCGAAAAATCCTGTTACATTCTTAGAAAACGTCTCTATTTCAAGATTACAAGAATTAGAAAACGATAAATATTTCACTAATTTATACGATTCGGTTTGCAAAGAATTTTACGAATATATTGCTAAGAAAAAAGAGAAAAAAGCTCCAAAAATAGCATACTTTAGCATGGAATATGGATTTGACGATAATTTAAAAATATTTTCTGGAGGTTTAGGAATTTTAGCTGGCGACTTTTTAAAAGAAGCTAGCGATACAAATACTGATTTAGTTGGAATTGGACTGCTTTACAGATATGGATATTTTAAGCAAAAAATTACTTCCATTGGAGAACAAAATGCAGAATATATCCCACAAAATTTTGACAAAATGCCAATCCAACCTGTTCGTGATGATAAAAACGAGCAAATGAAAATTATGGTTTATTTCCCAGGTAGAAATGTATATGCAAAAATTTGGAAAGCCAATATAGGAAGAATTCCGCTATACCTTTTAGATACTGATGTGGAAGAAAATCAAGAACAAGACAAATATATTACATCTCGTTTATACGGTGGCGATATAGAATTTAGATTTAAACAAGAAATGATATTGGGAGTTGGAGGTATCAGAGCTTTACAGGCTTTAAATATATACCCTGACGTATATCATTGCAACGAAGGACACGCAGCTTTCATAGGATTAGAAAGACTTAGAATTTTAAGAACAAGACGCAATTTAAAATTTGAAGAAGCATTAGAAATAATAAGAGCTTCTACCCTATTTACCACCCACACTCCTGTTCCTGCTGGTCACGACACTTTCGATGAAAATTTAATGAGAACTTATATGTCTCACTATCCAGAAAGACTAAAAATTACTTGGGATGAAATGATGAGACTTGGAATGTTAAATAAAGGCGATAAATTCTCAATGTCGTATTTAGCTGCTAATGTGTCTCAAGAAATAAATGGCGTTTCTATGTTGCATGGACAAGTTTCCAAAGAAATGTTTAAAGATTTATGGAAAGGTTATTTCGCAGAAGAAAATCATGTTGGATATGTTACAAATGGCGTTCATTACCACACATGGACAGCTTCGGCATGGCAAAATTTATATTTAACAACTTTTGGAAAAGAATTTTTAAACGACTTATCTAATCAAAAATATTGGAGTAAAATTCAAGATGTTGATGATGAAATAATTTGGGATATTCGCCAAAAACAAAGAGCAAAACTTGTAAATTTTGTTAAAGATAAAGTTAGACGAAATTGGATAAGACGCTATGAAGACCCAAAAAACTTAGTTGCAGTTACAGAAAAAATTAATGAAAATGTACTAACAATTGGTTTTGCTCGTAGATTTGCAACCTACAAAAGAGGAGATTTACTTTTGAAAAATCCTGAAAGATTAGCAAGAATTTTAAACAATCCTGAAAAACCTGTTCAAATTTTATTTGCAGGAAAAGCACACCCAAACGACAAAGCTGGTCAAGATTTAATTAAAAAGATTGTTCAAATATCAAAACAACCAGAATTTTTAGGTAAAATAATTTTTGTTGAAGATTATGACATTAATTTAGCAAAACATTTAGTACAAGGAGTTGACATTTGGCTAAACACACCAACTCGTCCTCAAGAAGCAAGCGGAACAAGCGGAATGAAAGCTGTTATGAATGGAGCTTTGCATTTCTCTGTATTAGATGGCTGGTGGGTAGAAGGATATAAAGAAGGTGCTGGTTGGGCTTTACCTGAAAAAAGAACCTATCAAGACCAAGAGTTGCAAAATGAATTGGACACACAAACAATTTACTCTCTATTAGAAAATGAAATTGTTCCATTATTTTATAAAAGAGACGAAAAAGGCATTCCTCACGATTGGATAAAATTTATTAAAAATTCTATCGCCACAATTGCTCCACAGTTCACAACCAAACGAATGATAGATGACTATTTTGATAAATATTACAACAAGCTATATCAACGTAGCGAGTTGATGAAACCAAACCTTTACGAAATGGCATCTAAAATTGCAGATTGGAAAAAAAGCGTAAAAAGAGGTTGGAATGATTTAGAAATTGTAAGTGTGAAATTTCCTGATTTTGATAAACATCCTCTAAGCGTTAACGAAAACTTTACTGGCGAAATTGAAATAAATTTAAAAGGTCTTAGCTCAGACGATATTGGAGTTGAGGTTATTGTTACCGATGCTACAACCAATGGCTTTACAAAAATTTATGCTATTCATCAAGCAGAATTAGTAGAAGTGAAAAATAAAATTGCAAGATATATTGTCAATTCAGCACCCAAAAAACCTGGATTTTACAATTATGCAATTAGAGTTTATGCTAAAAACGATTTATTGCCATATAAACAAGATTCTGGCTTAGTGCTTTGGGCATAAGTTTTAACACTTCTGAAACACCTTGAAAACTTGCTGGTTTAACAAATCCGAGCGAGCGTCATGGGTGTTGAAGCGAGCAGAGTGAGCAAAGCGAAGTCTGCGAAGCAAACCCAAGCGAGCAAAGCGAGCAAATAATTCTTAATTATCGGGTGTTGAGCGAAGCCGAGACACAATTCTTAATTCTTAATTCATCTTCATACTCAACACTAAAAACTCTTTTAACTTTCAACTGTTTTTTTGTATTGCAATAAAGTTTTACCACTTCCTTAGCTTCTTTAACATCGTGAACTCTTAAAATATGAGAGCCTTTCATTAGAGCTATTGTATTTAAAACTGTAGTGCCATTTAATGCTTCTAAAGGAGTAATTCCTAAAGTTTTCCAAATCATTGTTTTTCGTGAAAGTCCAGCTAAAATAGGAAGTTCAAACACTTTAAATCTTTCTAAATTATTTAAAAGTTCAAAATTTTGTGCTACGGTTTTTGCAAATCCAAATCCTGGGTCAACAATTATATCATTAACGCCCATAGAATTTAGTTGTGCAATTTTTTCTGAAAAGTAAAAAATAATATCTTCGATAAAATTTTCATAATCAGTTTTTTCTTGCATGTTTTCTGGTGTGCCGCGCATGTGCATAAGAATATATGGAACATCTAAGTCGGCAACAGTTTCAAACATTTTTTTATCAAATTCGCCACCGCTAATATCGTTTATTATGTCTATTCCAAAATCTTTTACTGCTCGTTTTGAAGTTTCGGCATACACTGTGTCAAGCGAAAAAATAATATTAGAATATTTTTTATTAACTAAATTTAAAACTGGTTCCAAAAGTTGCCATTCATCTTCTTGTTTTAAAATAGTTAAACCTGGACGAGTAGAAACTGCTCCAATATCAATCATATCAGCACCATCTGCGAGCAATTTTTCAATACGTTTGTCGGCATCTTCAACTTGAGGAAAAATACTTCCACTATAAAAAGAATCTTTACTAAGATTTAAAATCCCCATCACTAAAGGCGTATCAACACTTAACAATTCAGATTTTACTTTTATAAACATAATATCTAATTTTAAAATTTAAGCAAAAATACATTTTTTAAAACTTATAGAATATGATTTATCAAAACCTATTCTATGCTTTTAAGCACTTCGCAAATTATTAATGAATTATTAATAAAATATTCTCCAAAAGCTATGAGGGTTTTAGAAAATTTTGTATTTTTGTGATTGTTCGTTAAAAAAATATATAATGGCTTTTTTTGTTATTGAAGGTTTAGATGGTGCTGGAAAGTCAACTCAGTTAGAGCTTTTAAAAGACCATTTTGCAAATATTGGTAAAAAAACCGAATATATACATTTTCCTACAACCGACTCTCCTATTTTTGGAGATTTAGTGTCTCGATTTTTACGCGGAGAATTTGGCGGAATTAAAGATGTAAACCCATATTTAGTAGCTTTATTATTTGCTGGCGACAGATACAATCTTAAAAACAAAATCAACTCTTGGTTAGAGGAAGGAAAAATTGTTATTAATGATAGATATGTTTTTTCTAATATTGGTTTTCAATGTGCTAAAATGAATAACGAAAAAGAAGCCTACGAACTTTTTGATTGGATATTTAACTTAGAGTTTGAGTATTTTAAAATTCCAAAACCTGATTTAAGTATTTTCTTAGATGTACCGTTTTCATTTACCGAAAACAAGCTAAAACAAACTCGCGAAGGGAAAGACAGAGAATATTTACAAGGAAAAAAAGATATTCACGAAGAAGATTTAAGTTTTCAAAAATCTGTTAGAAAAACTTATTTGCGAGCAATAGAAAAATATCCAAACTTAATAATAAGAATAGATTGCTCTGATGAGAATGGACATATTTTAAGTCCTGAGAGTATTTCAAAATTGATAATAAAAGAAATTGAAAAACGTTTTACTTTTTAAAAATAATTATTATGAAATTCTTGAGAAATTTTAGTCGTTTATTTACAGGTATAATCTTTATTTTTTCTGGATTTGTAAAAGTAATAGACCCTCTTGGTTCTGCATACAAATTTACAGATTATTTTGTTGCAATGCACCTTGACTTCTTAAACGAAGGAGCATTAGTTTTTGCAATTTTAATGTCTATTGCTGAATTAATAATTGGTATTGCACTTGTTTTTAATTTATTACCAAAAATTGCTGCTTGGTTACTACTGCTTTTTATGGCGTTTTTTACTCCATTAACACTTTGGTTAGCCGTTGCCGACCCAGTTAGCGACTGCGGTTGCTTTGGAGATGCAATTATTTTAACCAATTGGCAAACTTTTTATAAAAATTTAGTAATTCTGGCATTTACAATAATTGTATTCTGGCAAAGAAAGTTATTTAAACCCGCGTATAACTTATTCAACCAATGGGCATTAACAATAGCTTTCACAATTGCTTCGTTTGTACTAACATTATACTGCTTATACAATTTACCAATAGTTGATTTTAGACCTTATCACATTGGAGCTAATATTCAAGAAGGAATGCAAATTCCAGAAGAAGAAAAAGAAAATGTTGACATTTACGAAAGTGTTTTTATTTACGAGAAAAATGGTGAACAAAAAGAATATAGCGAAACTGAATTACCAGATTCAACATGGACTTTTGTAAACGCCGACCATAAACTAGTGAAAAAAGGTTACGAACCTCCTATTCACGATTTTACTATTGAACCAATTTTTGTTCCTGGCTATAGCCCTGAACCAGAAAATAAATATGTAAATCCTTGGGATTTAGAATTTGAGTTTACAAAAGATGGCGAAACTATTACTTGCGATTTAGATAGTTTACCAGACCAATCTTGGAATTTTAAAAAAATAATTTACAACACAAAACTTAATCCTGACAATTTAAAACTATATTTCTTAAATGAAGAAGGTGAAGAAATTATTGCCAACATAAAAGATTTGCCAGACAACAACTCTATATTCCTTGATGCAGAATATATTGATACAGAAAACGAAAACTTTTTATTAAAATATGGCGAAGACATTACCAATCAAGTACTTGAAGATGAATCATATGCGTTTTTTGCTATTATGACATTACTTGACGAGGTTAATGAAAAACATTTAGATAAAGTTGCACAAATTTCAGAATTTTGTAAAAACAACAATTACAAATTTTATTGCATAACAGCTTCAAACTTAGAAGAAGTTTCAGCATTTATAAATTATCACAAACCAAATTACCAATTTTACAATATGGATCCAATAACCCTAAAAACTATTGTAAGATCAAATCCTGGATTAGTTTTAGTGAAAAAAGGAACTGTACTAAACAAATGGGCGGCAAAAAACATTCCTGCTCCTGAACAATTACACAACGACCTAACTGCAAATTCAATAACAAAACATCAAAAAGCTAAAAACAAGTATATTTATCTAACTTATATTTTTGGTACTTTGTTATTTATGAGTTTATTTCATGGATTTTATAAGTACTTAAAAACAAATAGATATATATAAACTAAAAAATATAATTTTATGAGGAAAAAAATTGTAGCAGGAAATTGGAAAATGAATACTTTGCCAGCAGAAGGTGCTGAATTAGCAAAGACCATTTGTGAACATGTTAAAACTTTAAGTCAAGAAGAAAAATATAAAATAATTCTTGGAGTTCCATTCACACATATTGATAGAGTTGTTAATGCTATTGATTTAAAATTTGTAAAGGTTTCGGCTCAAGATTGTGCTATGTATGATTCAGGAGCTTATACTGGTGAAGTGTCTGCAAAAATGATAAAATCAATTAATTGCGAATATGCAATTATCGGACATAGCGAACGCCGTCAATATTTTGGAGATACTGATGAAGTGATTGCTAAAAAGTTAGAAATGTGCTATACCAGCGATTTATATCCTATTTTATGTTGTGGCGAAAAATTAGAAGAAAGAGAAAACAATTCACATTTCGAAGTTGTAGAAAAGCAAATTCTAAATGCTTTATCAAATGTTGATGCTGAAAAAATGCAAAAAACAATTATTGCTTACGAACCAGTTTGGGCAATAGGTACAGGCAAAACTGCCAGTCCAGAACAAGCTCAAGAAATGCACGAATTTATTCGTAAAATACTTGCAAAAAAATACGGACAAGAAATTGCAAACGACACATCTATACTTTATGGAGGTAGTGTAAATTCTAAAAATGCACAACAACTTTTCGACTGCAAAGATATTGACGGTGGTTTAGTTGGTGGTGCTTCGTTAAAACCAGATGAATTTATTGCAATAATAAATGCAATTAGAAAATGAATTATATTGAAGTAAAGGTAAATTTTAATAAAGAACAAACCGAACTTAGCGAAATTTTAATTGCATTTTTAGCTGAACAAGGTTTTGAAAGTTTTTATGAAGAAAATGATTCCTTATTTGCATATATTGAGGAAGCTAATTATAATCTAAAAAATCTAGACGAATTACTCAAATCTTACAAAGTTTCTTATTCAACAAAAATTATTCCGCAACAAAACTGGAATGCTGAATGGGAAAAAAACTTTGAACCCACAGTAGTAGAAGATTTGCTTAGTATTAAAGCACCATTTCACGACATGGATTTTAATACAAAATACAATATTATTATCGAACCCAAAATGTCGTTTGGTACAGGACATCATGCCACAACTTGGATGATGTGTAAACTTATTGGCGAATACGATTTTGAAAATAAAGATGTGTTAGATTATGGTTGCGGAACAGGTATTTTAGCAATATTTGCAGCTCTTTTAAAAGCAAAAGATATTTATGCCATAGATATTGACGAATGGGCTTATGAAAATACAATAGAAAATGCAAATAGAAATAATACTCCGCAAATAAAAGCTATACAAGGCGATATAAATTCAATTCCTGATAAAACTTTTGATTTTATATTTGCAAATATAAATCTCAATGTTTTAAAAAAAGATATACCAACTTTGGCAAAACATTTGAACAATGGTGGAAAAATCTTTTTTAGTGGATTTTTAAACAACGAATTAGTACAAATACAAAAAGTTTGCTCAGAAAATAATTTGTCTTTTAATAAAGCAATACAAAAAGACAATTGGACTGCATGTGTTTTTAATAAAATTTAATTATGAAAAAATTAGTTTTCTTTTTCGCTTTAATATTAATTTCAAATTTAATATTTGCCCAAGCTTTTCCAACTGAACCAGATAGGTTTATAAAAAGCTTTAATTCAGAACTTGGATATACTGGTGAAGTTGCTAGCACTTCAAAAAATTTGAGCAAAGAATTTACTACTTTTTGGGAAACCGATAGTTTAAGTTTTCAAGAAAAAGAAAAATTTATTAGCACTGCAAACAATATGGCTGCAAAGGGTTGCAAAGGCTATCCCGATTTTGTATGCTTAGCCGACAATAGAATGTGGTTTAGTAGAAAAGCTTTTGATAATTCACAATACGAAATATATGAAAAAGGAATTTTCGATATTTTAAATGCAGGCAAAAGACCAAAACTTAATGATTTATCTGATTATCTTTTAAGTTTCAATTATTTATTATCAAAGGATATTATTGCAAAAAACCCACGTACACATTGGAAAGTTGAAAATAATTCTTTTGAATTAAAATATGATAAAGGAATAAAAATTCAACTATCTAAAGTTAATCTCATTGGTTATCAAGGAGTTGATAGTTTAAAAATTTATAGAACAGATGCCGAATATTATCCTTCACAAAACTTATGGAAAGGAGTTGGCGGAACTGTTGGCTGGGAACGTGTTGGCTATAGTTTAGATAGTATTCAAGCTCAACTTTCTAATTATCAAATTAATACAAAAAACGTAAGTCTAACTGCTGACTCCGTAACTTTTAACAACGTCATGTATATTAAAAAACCTATGCTTGGCAGATTAATTGACAAAACTGGAAATTTAGATAATCCTAAAAAATCAGATTATCCAAAATTTACTTCATACAATCAACATTATTATTTGAAAAATTTTGTTCCCGGAATAGATTACGAAGGAGGTTTTTCTGTTCATGGAAGTAGTTTTATAGCATCTGGAACAAAAGAAGAACCAGCTACAATGTTGCTTACAAAATCCGACAGTATATATATGGAAGCAAAGTCATTAGCTTTTTATTTAGACACAAAAATAATAATTAGCGATCAATGTGCTATAAGCCTACATTTTGGCGAAGACTCTATATATCATCCTTACTTAACTTTTAAATATTATATCCACCCACGTTTTTTAGAATTAATTCGTTCTAGAGAAGGTATGAATCAAGTTAATTATTCAAACTCATACCACCAAATCAATATGGATTTCACTTGGATGAAATGGTTTGTTGATAAATACAAAATTGAGTTTACAACAATGAGAACTGCAGATTCTAAAGAACCAAACAAAGCTCTTTTCGAGTCGGCAGATTATTTTCGTTTAGAAAGATATAGAGATATTCAGAAAAAAGATGCACAACACCCTCTTGCTGTTATTACAAATTTTATTTCTTCTTTTTGGGGAAGTAATGATTTTCAATTAAACGACTTAGCAAAATGGATGGGTTATAGTCCGCAACAAGTAGTGCAAATGGTTTTAGACTTAGCATACCGTGGATTTTTAAATTACGACCCTCAAAGCCAAGAAATTATAGTTTATCCTAATGCTTGGACATTTTTACAAGCATATAAAAACCAAAAAGATTCTGACGTTATTCAATTTTATAGCGTAACTGACAGTAATAAAACAAATGCAGAATTTAGTTTGATAAACTTTGATTTAAAAATTGATGGAATTCGTGAAATACATTTGTCTGATTCTCAAAACATAAGAGTTTTCCCTAACAATAAAAAAATTACTCTTCAAAAAAATAGAACCTTTACTTTTGATGGAACAATACAAGCCGGGCAATTTTATTTTTACGGTAGCAACTACAAATTCGACTACAACAGATTTATGATAGAATTAAATCAATGTGATTCTATGAAAATGGTTGCAGAAACAGACTTCTTAGATTCAGATGGAACTTACAAACCTGCTATTGTTAGAAATAAATTAGAACAAATAAATGGAGAGTTTTATATTGACGAACCATTGAACAAATCTGGAAGACAAGATTTCCCAGAATATCCCAAACTTATTTCAAACGAAAAAACTTATGTTTACTATGATAGACCCGATGTTTATAACGGAATTTATAAACGAAACAATTTTTATTTTGAAGTTGACCCATTTGAGTTAGACAGTATAAAAGGTTATTCAAGAGACAATTTGCGATTTAAAGGCACTCTTTATTCTGCCGATATTTTTCCACCTATAAAAGAAACTTTAGTATTACGTAAAAATGATTTCTCACTTGGCTTTAACACAAGAACAGGACCTGTTGGGTTACCGCTATACAGTGGCAAAGCAACATTTTGGCATGAAATAGATTTAAGTAACCAAGGACTTCGTGGGTCTGGAAGAATAGAATATCTCGCTGCAAATATGAATCCTGATTATTTGATATTTTTCCCAAAATTTATGGAAGGACATACTCCAAATTTTGAATTGAAAAAACAATCAGCACCTATAGAATATCCTAAAGTTGAAGGAAGAGACAATACTTTAAGATGGAATGTTGAAGATGATGATTTTATGATTAAAAGAGACACCTCCAACTTTACAATGTACGAAGGAAAAGGTAGTTTTGAAGGAGATTTGAATTTAAAATCTTCAGGACTTGAAGGAGATGGAACAATGTTTATAGATAAAGCAAAAATAGCATCAGATTTAATAAGCTTTAAGCAAAATGTTTTTGATTCTGACACTGCAAATTTTGACCTTTACACAATTAACGCTCTAAATGTTGATTTTAAATCAGATAACGTAAAAACACATATAGATTTTATAGACAGAAAAGGAGTGTTTAAATCAAACGGCGAAAATACTATTTGGACTTTTCCAAAAAACAAATATATGAGCGAAATGAACGAGATGACTTGGTATATGGATAAAGAAGAAATTGCTATTAGTGCCGACACAGATGTTTTGGAAAAGTTAGAAAAAGAAGGAGCATTTCTTGAACCTGACGAATGGGAAGCAATGTTCTTAGAAGGTCCTAAATTTATATCTATTCACCCAAAACAAGACTCACTATATTTTGTCGCTCCAAGTGCTAGATATGATTATATAAATCATATTATTTATGCAGAAGGAGTTAAATTTATTAAAGTAGCTGATGCAACAATATATACTGAAGATGGAAATGTAACAATAGAAAAAGACGCTGTAATGCAAACATTACAAAATGCTAAAATTATTGCCAACTCTACCAGCAGACATCACACAGTCTATAATGCATCAGTAAATATTTATGGAAAGAAAAATTATAACGCTTTTGGAGATTATGATTTTATAAATTCTACTAAACAACCACAAACTATTCATTTAACAAAAATTGCAGTTGATGCTTCAGGACAATCATATGGTACTGGCACAATTTTAGAACCTGACAATTTTACTATAAGCCCATATTATAAATATCAAGGAGATGTAACTTTTTATGCAAATAATCCTGAGCTAGAATTTAATGGTGCTACAAAAATTATTGATGACTGCGACACAACAATTTTTGGTTGGGTAAAATTCAAATCTTTCCTCGACCCTGAAGATATTTTCATAAAAATTGATTCCATAACATACAATATAAACAACACAAGATTATGTTCAGGTTTAGTTTTAGCAAATACCAACCAACTATACCCTGCATTTTTAACAAGAAAACGAAACCAATACGACCAAGAAATTTTTTCTGCCAGCGGTTATTTGCACTACGACCAAGATGACGGAAAATTTATTATCGCACCAAAAGAAAAAATCACCGAAACTTCTTTGCCAGGAAATTTAATTAGACGACATAAATCTATTTGTAATGTTTATGGAGAAGGAAAATTTGAATTCAGCAAAGATTTCGGACTGTTCAAACCTAACGCTATTGGTAACTTTATGTGGTACCCAGAAACCGATACCACAGAAATAAATGTAAGTATGATTGCAGATGCTTACTTTAGTAATGCCGCATTAAAAGCAATGGCAGATAAACTAAACTCTACAGGAGGCTTGTCAGGACTAAACGTAAGAGATGATGTGTTTGAAAAAGCACTAATAGAATTTTTAGGAACTGAAAAGGCTGACCAATGGTTCTCTAATCTAAGTTTAGGTAATTACAATAAATTCCCAAAAGAATTAGAAAACAAACTTATTTTTACCGATTTACAATTCTATTGGCATAGAGCTTTAACTTCCTTTGTACATTATGGACCTATTGGAATTGCTAATTTAGGTAAAGAACAAGTAAATAAATATGTTTTCGGTTTTATTAGAATAGAAAAATCTAGACGTGGCGATGTCTTTGAAATGCTTTTAGAGCCTGATTATTCAACTTGGTATTATATAAGATATAGTGCTGGAACATTTACCATTATTTCTTCAGATGAAAACTTTAATAATATTGTTTACAACCAAAAGCCTAATCAAAGAGAAAAAACCGAAAATGGTGTCTTTTATCAATACGGCTTAGGAAGTTCTTCATATATGAAGAGATTTAAAAAAGATATGTACAAATTTTTCAAAATTGACGAAAACATAAATCTTGATGAATAAAGCTAATATATCTATTTGCGTTATTATATGTATAATTCTAATACAAGCTTGCGTTGGAGTACAGCCTCAAAACCAGACTTCACGTCCAAGTTCGTATAAATATAATTTTGCCTCTCGTTACAACCCTTCTTCAGCAGAAATACAGCCCGAAGTAAGAATTTTTGCAAAATCTAAAACCGAAGCTTTAGTTTTTTACAAAATTCCTACTAACGAAATCCAAAAAACTGTAAACACTATTGATGATGATGCTAGACTAATAGTAAAATATACTTTAAGAAATGCTGATAATTTCGCCATTGTTGATAGTGGAACGGTGGTTAACATGATTAATCTTAAACAAACAAATGAAGAGTTTAATTCATATTTTACAGTAAATACTCCAAATCAAGAAAATTATAAAATAATTATCAGTATTTACGGCGAAAAAGCTAATACAGGGAAACGACTACTTGAAGACATTGAACTAAAGCAAAATAATGAAGTATTTTTCTTTCCAAAAATTTTGAAAAAAAACGAAGAAGAAGTTTTATACACTAACTTTATTAACTCAAATAACACATACAAACTTAGTAGCAATATTTGTGGACCTATTGTAAAAATTGATTATTACAAAATAACCGAACATGTACATTTACCACCTTATTATATTGCTCCTTCTCAAAATGTTGACGCAACACCAGATTCCACATTTACATATACATTAAGTGACAGTATAAAATTTAATAAAAAAGGAATTTATTTTATCCGCGAACAAAATCAAAGTTCTGGTGGACTATGCTTAATTAATATTGACGACTATTTTCCTGAAATTAAAACTGTGGAATCAATGTTAGAACCACTTAAACTACTAACTACCAATAAAGAATATAAAGAGATTGCAAATTCAGAAAATTTAAAACAAGCTATAGATTATTTTTGGCTCACTAAATCTCAAAGTCAGAAATTTGCAAAAGAACAAATACGGGTTTTTTACAATAGAGTAGCTTTGGCAAATAAATATTTTAGCGAAAATAAAGAAGGTTGGAAAACAGATAGAGGAATGATTTACATAATGTTTGGACCACCATCAATTATAAATATCAGCACAAACCAAGAAGAGTGGTTTTATGGCGAAGATCCTGATGTCGCTGGAATATTTTTTCTATTCACTAGAACTGAGACACCTAGCTATAATAAATCTTGGATTTTACATAGAGACGCAAATTACCAAACTGTTTGGGCTCAAGCACTACAGATTTGGAGAAGTGGAAAAATATTTACAATTACAAATTAAAAAAATGGAAAATTTTATTTTTGGACTACATCCTGTAAACGAAGCAATTAAATCTGGAAAAGAAATTGATAAAGTTTTGGTTAAAAAAAACTTAACTGGAAATATTGCACTAAAATTAGTTTCAGAAATTCGTCAACAAGGAATTACTATACAATATGTG
The DNA here is from genome assembly GCA_002412425.1 of Bacteroidales bacterium UBA5219. Taxonomy (GTDB): domain Bacteria; phylum Bacteroidota; class Bacteroidia; order Bacteroidales; family ML635J-15; genus Bact-19. The sequence goes on from DHVB01000049.1 coordinate 117,820, forward strand.
CCTCAAGAAAAACTTGATAAAATTTGTAAACACAATCATCAAGGCATAATTGCTTATGTGTCGCCAATTAAATACCAAAATTTAGAAGAAGTTATCATCAAAATTCAAGATGAAAATAAAACTCCATTAATAATAATTTTAGATGGAGTTACAGATGTAAGAAATTTTGGAGCTATTGCTCGCTCTTGCGAATGTGCGGGAGCTTCTGCAATAGTAATTCCAACAAGTGGCAGTGTAAGAATTAGCGATGAAGCAATTAAAACCTCTGCTGGAGCATTGTATAATATTCCAATTTGCAAAGTTGAAAATTTAATAGATGCTGTTTTGCTTTTAAATCAAATGAATATTGAAGTTGTTGCTGTTACGGAAAAAGCCGAAAGATTAATTTACGAACTCGACCTAACAACAGCTTGTGCTTTAATTTTAGGTGCCGAAGACAAAGGAATTTCAAACTCTCTTATAAAACGAGCCGACAAAAAAGCCAAAATTCCATTATATGGAAAAACATCTTCTTTAAATGTTTCAGTGTCTGCGGCTTTGGCAGTTTACGAAGCTATACGACAAAGAATGAATTCAGTTGAAAGTTAAAAGTTGAAAGTTAAAAGAGGCTGACGCGTCTAACAAAGTGCGACTTTCGACTTTTAACTTTTAACTCATCTTATAATGCTGATCTTTTCCGTTTTAATCTTACCTTTAGTAAATATTCTAGCGTAATAAATTCCTGAAGCAATTCCGTTAGTATTAAATTCAATTACTTCGCTTCCAGCTTCAGCAAATTTCATTTGTAGCATTTTTCCTGTTCTGTCAAAAATTTCAACAAAATCGCCTTTATCGAAAGACAATGAGTTCACAATAAACAAATTATCTCCGCATGGATTTGGATAAACTGTTATTCCAGTTTCAATTTCTTCGTCTTCAATTCCAACAAGGCAAGTCATTGGTCTTATTCCTGTAGATGTTGAAATTTGATAAGCAGAAGGAGAAGAATACCATTCTTCGTTTTTATATACAAATAAAGTATTGTCGTTGCCATGTCCTCGATTTGGAGCCATTCCCACTACAAATTCGTCGCCAGCAGCATAGTTAATTGAATATCCTAAATAAAATGGACCATCAACTTTAAGAGGCTCGTCAAACATTATTACTTGAAAATAATTTTGTCTCAAAGTTCTCAAAAGCACTTTTTGACTTGATAAAACAGTTGTAGGTTTTGGGTCTGCACCATCCCAAGTAATAAATCTAATATAAGCATTATCCGAACCATATGACAATTTCATTACAGGAACAATAATTCCTCTTATCTCATTAAAAGTATGAAAATCATAATAATCGGCATACATGCTAATTCTATCACTATTTTGTCCGCCATAATAACCTGTCATTCCATTTATTTGCATAGCTATTGGTTGTTCGCCTTGTTTAAAATTACCTATTGTATCGCAAACTTCGCCAACAAAAGAGTCGTAAACAACAATATAATCTTTCTTGGTTAACATCGAAGAACCATTAATATTTCCAACATTTAGAGTAACGTCAAAAAAGCCTGTGTTTTGATAACGAACTCCATTTGGTTGTAATTGAGTATTAGAGCTTGATGGTTCTCCTCCTTCAAAATACCAAGACCAAAACATTGGATTATTTGTTGATAAATCCTCAAAAAAGACTGGAGTATCACGTTTAATCAAGCGATTAGAAGTTGTAAAATTGGCAACAGGAGCATCTGGACCAACTTCTGGAATAACTCTAATGTAATTTTCAATTAACAAAGTATCATAGCCTTGAGAGTTACGAACAATTAACTGAACATTATATTCACCTGGTGTATTATAAACAATATTTTGAGGATTTTGTGCTGCAGAATTTGCAGGCAAACCACCTTCAAACTCCCATTTCCATTGGAATGGAAAATCCCAACTTAGGTCTGTAAAGTTTACAGAATTACCAACAATAACAATTACTTGATCAGCAGTAAACCAAGCTGTTGGAGTAGTATCAGCAATCTCATAAACATGAACATATTTAGTTTTAACTATCTCATCACTATTTCCAAATTCATTTGCAACTTTAAGTTTTACCTTATGATAACCAGGAACATTATAAATAATTTCAGGTGGATTTTGACCATTAAAACTATCTGGAGTGCCGTTTTCAAACTCCCAAAGCCAAGTTGCAATAGGATTTTGCGATAAGTCAGAAAAAATAACTCCTGTATTTACAGGAAGCAACAAAGGGTCGCCAGAAAAATCAGCAATGGGCCAATCTTCTGGACAAGCATTTCTGTTAATTCCAATTTCTTGAAGACCTTGAACAGTATTTATATCAACTTCTTGGTCATCATCCCAAATAACACTTCTATCTGGTTTAATTAAAATTTTAGTTGGATAAGCTTCTATTCCATAATAGTTAACGACAGCACCTCCATGCCCCTCAACAGCACTACAAAGAGGGAAAATAGTATTATGTTCATCTCTATAATTAATAGCTATTTCATTGGTTACACCCTGAGAAAAAAGACCAAGAACTACTAATTCAAATTCATTACAACCAAAACTTGAATATATATTATTTATCGTCGGGACAGACGCAATACAGCCAGATCAACCAGCTAATATAAATTCTATATAAACATGTTTACCTGCATCTAAATAAGTGAAAAGATTATGCTCAACACCATCGAGATCTGTTATAGTAAAATCCACAGCTTGAGTTGGTTGTTGCGCAAAACTTACGTATGACAAGGCTAACAAAGATAATAAACAAAATAACTTTTTCATATTAATAAAAATTTTACCATTATTTGCAATTTTCAAAGATAGTAAATTAATTAATATAAACGTTTTGAATTAAACTTTTTTTTCTCTAAAAGTTTTATCTCCATGTAAAATACTTGCATTTAGCTCAAATCCGAGAATTAAAGATAAAGAACTGATATAAATTAAAAGCATTACAACTATTACAGTTCCGATAGAGCCATAAAGTTTATTATACTGTGCAAAATTATTTACATAAAATGTAAAACCTAATACAGTTATAACTTGTAAAAAAGTTGCAAAAATAGCACCAGGACTTATAAATTTGAACTTGTTCTTTTTTGAAGGAGCAAAATAAAACAAAATAGAAATTGCCAAAAAGTATAAAACCAAGACTATCAACCACTTAACCACACCAGTCAAAGTTACTAATATACCTTTTGATAAAATTTCTGGGTGATGAGAAAAAAACTTTAATATAAAAGTATTACTCATCACAATCAAACTTATTGCGAGCATTATCAACAAGCTGATTCCAATCACAGAAATTAAAGCTACTATTCTAAGATTAAGAGATTTACGAGTTTCTATATTATGAGAGGTTTTGTTAAAAGCTTCTATAAGAGACATTATTCCATTTGAGGAGAAATATATCATCAATAAAATACTTAGAGAAAGAAGTTTTGTATTTTGCTGCATGATTGTATCTGTAATAGTTTCATAAAACAATTCGTATGCTGATGCTGGTAAAACATTCTCTAAAATCTTAAAAAGCTCTAATTGAAAACCATCTATTGGAATAAAAGGAATTAAAGTAAACAAAAAAATCAATGCTGGGAATAATGATATAAACATATTAAACGAAACCGCGGCTGCTCGCATTGTTACAGAACTTTTTCTTATCCCTTGAAAGAAAAATTTTCCTATATAATATAAAGACAAGCCTTTAAATCCCGGCAGTATAATTTTGCTCCCAATCTTTTTGATTAATAACAAAAACTTAATGTATAAATTACGGAATTTTCTTCTCACGCTTTTTCTACAATTAAACTTAGGTCTAAACTTTTTACATGATGAGTAAGAGCTCCTGATGAAATATAATCAACACCACATTCTGCATAATCTGTAAGCGTTTCAAAAGTAATTCCACCCGAAGATTCAATTTTATATCTACCGTCTATAAGTTCTACTGCAAGTTTTGTGTCTGCAATATTAAAGTTGTCTAACATTATTATGTCAACATTGCCAACTTCTAGCACTTTTTTAAGCTCATCAATATTTCTTACTTCTATCTCAATTTTTAGGTTTAAATTTTTGTCCTTTAAATATTGATTTGTCTTGTTAATTGCTTTTTCCAAACCTCCTGCAAAATCAATATGATTATCTTTAAGCATAATCATATCATAAAGACCTATTCTATGATTTTTGCCACCGCCAATTTTAACGGCTTCTTTTTCAATTAATCTTAATCCAGGAGTTGTTTTGCGTGTATCTAAAATTTTTGTTTTATAAGGTTTTAATGCTTCTGCATATTTGGCGGTTTCGGTTGCAATTCCGCTCATTCTTTGCATAAAATTAAGCATTGTTCTCTCAACTTTAAGAATCTCTTGGCGAAAACCAGAAATTTCTAAAACTAGATCTCCCTTTTTTATTTTTTCTCCGTCATTAATATAAATATCGGTTTTCAAATTTGGAGAAAAATATTGGCAAACTTTTTTAGCAACTTCTACTCCTGCCAAAACGCCATTTGCTTTAGCAATAAGTTTAGCTTTACCAGTTGCCGAAGCATCAATACAAGCCAAAGAAGAGTGGTCGCCATCGCCAACATCTTCTTTATAGGCTCTTTCTATTAAAGAGTTTAAATATGTTTCAGGGATCATTCTTTTTCTATACGCATTTGATGTACCAAAGGTTTGCCACCACTTTCTTTCACAAGAAAATACACTCTATAAGTTTTTCCATCTTCGGTTTCAAGATTTCCAATTGCGTATTGAGCTCCAGATTTTCCTCCTTGATGTAAAAGCGTAAAGTTTTTAACTTTATTTTTATCAAAAAAGTTTTTTAATATTTGTTCTGCCTGCTGTTTACTATAAACATCTTCTTTATCAAGAATTACTAATTCAACAGTAGTGTTAAAATATTTTGTCAATTCTGTTGAATTTCCAACTTTCATTGCATCAAAGATTTTTGGCGGAATATCAAAAACCGGAAAAGCAAAAACACTTGAGCAAAAAGCCATGACAAAAGATAAAACAACTAATTTTTTTAAATTTTTCATTATTTATTAAATTAAAAAGTTTTTAAATACTGTAATCTTACTACAAATACCGAACCAAAAAATTTCAAGTCGCAAGATAATAATAATTTCATTCTTTTAATATATCTTTATCACAAATTTTTAATTCATTATGAACATTTTATTAATTGCAGTCGGTAAAACAGACCTTAACTCAATTTCACACTTATGCGACGACTATTTTAAACGCATAAAAAGATATATAAATTTTGAATTTAAAATTATTAAAGACATTAAAACTACTGCCAAAACAAATGAGTCTATACAGAAAAAACTTGAAGGCGAAAAAATATTATCAGAATTATCAAGTAGCGATTTTGTTGTGCTTTTAGACGAAAAAGCTAAAGAATTTACAAGTCGTGAATTTGCTTCTTTTCTTGAAAAACAAATGAATATGTCAACAAAAAATCTTATTTTTGTAATTGGTGGCGCCTATGGTTTTTCACAAGAAGTGTATGATAGAGCTAATTTAAAATTTTCTTTATCGCAAATGACCTTTTCGCATCAAATAATTAGAATTATATTTGCAGAACAACTTTATAGAGCTTTTACAATAATTAATAACGAACCATACCATCATGATTAAAAATAATTTTCCAAATATAAAAATATGGCATCTAATAGTTTCGTTTAGCTTAGTTTTAATAGGTTTGATTAGTCAACAATTTGTATCAAAATCAAACACTAACACTAAATACACCTTAAATAAAGAAAAAATTGAAACCATTTTAAAAGAAAAAAACATTCTGCTTAAAGGAACTTTAAAACAACTAACAGAAAATTACAAAACCGATGCTAAGCAAACACAAGAATGGTTCTATTCTCAAGGGAAAAACATATATAATGAAAAAGAAATTGGATATTTTTTATATGACAAAAACAATTTAAAATTTTGGACAACAAATGATATTTCTGTTCCCACTTCGACTAATATAAGTTTTTTCGACAACAAACTTCTTAACCTACCTAATGGTTGGTATTTGTGCCAAACAAGTAGTGCAGACAACTTTTTTATTGTTGGACTAGCAAGAATAAAAAAAGATTATTCCTATGAAAACCATTTGATTAAAAACAGTTTTGCCAAAGATTTTGATTTAACCCATGACGCTGTAATTAGTAGAGAAGAAATTCAAGGAAGTACAAAAATTGATATTGACGACACAGGAAGTAGTTTTTATTTGTCTATTAAAACTAACAAAAACATAAATAAAGTTAAGTTTAGCTTTTACAATTTTCTTTGTATTTTCAACATGCTTAACCTAGTAATTTTTGTTTTACTTTTCACAATATTTCTTTCAAACAAAATTAAGATAATTTTATTGCTCAATCCTATTTTTTACGCAATACTTATACTTGTCTTACGATATATTTCATTAAAATATAATTATACCGCTAGTTTTAATGATTTTAGACTTTTTAGCCCCGAACTTTTTGCTGAATCGTTCTGGTTGCAATCTTTAGGAGATTATATAATAAATGTTATTCTCTTTTTAAGTTTTGCTATTTTAGTATTTTTTAATTATAAAATTGATTTAGATTCTAATTTCCCAAAACCAATTAAAGTAATTTTTTCGATTTCACTTGCTAGTATAATGTTTTTAAGTGGTTTGTTTATTTCAACTTTAATGTTTGGTTTAGTTTGGAACTCTTCTATGACTTTTTCATTTGAAAACATTTTAGCTTTAGATATTTATAGCTTGATTGGCACTTTAATAATCTTTTTGATAATCCTATCTTTTGTTTTAATTTTTATAAAATTATTTAAGGTTTTTAAAAACGTATTAAATTTTTGGTATCTTGTTATTAGTCTGTTTGTTTTGTGCTCTCTATATTTAATATTTGCAGAAACAACAAAATTGAGCTTTTACGATAATTTAGTTTTCGCTTTTCTGTTTTTCCTTGCATGGTCGAGCTTAGCATTTGTAATGTTAAAATCAAAAACCAACTATTTTTTTAGTGTTGGGATAATTATAATTTTTGCTTTTTTAATTTCAGAACACTTTTCACGCCTTAGCGACAAAAAAGAAATAGAAACTTTTAAAGTATTAACCTATAACCTTGCTGCAGAAAGAGATGTTGGTGCCGAATTTTTTATTAAAGAATCTTTTTACGATTTAATGAATGATGAAAAATTAGTTGAACATCTAAAAAATAAAAATTATGACAAAATTGAAAACGCAGTAAGCTCTGAATTCTTTAACAATAGATATTTTAATAAGTATGAAATTCAAATTACAATGTGCGAAAAAGAAGATAGTCTGTTGATTGAACCAGACTTAGTTTCGGTAGATTGTTTTGAATTTTTTAGAGAACAAATCAACGAGTATGGAATAATTATTCCTTCAACAAATTTTTATTTCTTAGATAACCACAATGGTCGAATATCTTATCTTGGAGAAATTAGATTTCAAGAAAATGATAGCACTGCTATAAATATTTATGTAGAATTAAATTCAAAAATATTTAGCGAGGGCTTAGGTTATCCCGAAATATTATTAGACGAAAAACTATTGGTTAAAAAAACTGCAAGAAGCTACAATCACGCAAAATACAACAAGTCTAGACTAATCACCAGCAAAGGAGACTATAAGTATCCGTTTGCTATTGCTTCTGACACAAACGATACTGCCGAATATAAATTATTAAAAAAAGATTCTTATATTCATTTTCAATATCGTCCCGACTCAGACAATTTAATTATAATAAGCAAACCTTACTCTCAATATTCAAGACAATTAGTATCGTTTTCATATATTTTCTTATTTCTTTTTGTTGTCTTCAATTTAATGTGGTTGTTTTCTAAAATGAGAACAGCAAACTTTTGGAAAGGTGTAAGTTTAAAAGTTAAAATTCAATCTTGGTTTATAATTATTCTAGTAGTTTCTTTATTGATAACAGGCTCAATAGCTATGAGATTTATTATTGAAGGATATAAAGAAAAACAAAGTGAAGCCATGTTGGATAAATTAATTTCTGTTGCTGTTGAGTTAGAACATAGTATTGGACAGAAAAAAGCTATAAATTACGAAGATGTTCATTACCTAAACAACTTATTAATTAAATTGTCTAATGTTTTTTACATAGACATAAATCTTTACGATTTGAATGGTATTTTGCTTTCTACCTCGCGAGCCGACTTGTTTGACAAAGGTTTAAAAGCTAGATATATTGATGCTAATGCCTATTCGGAGCTATTGATGAAAAATGCTGGAACTGTTATTGTTGACGAAAAAATTGATGAAATAGATTATATGTCGGTTTACATTCCTTTTAGAAACTACAACAACGAAATAATAGCTTATTTAAATCTTCCATATTTTGCTCGCCAGAACGAGTTTGCTGAAGAAATTTCTAATTTTGTTTTAGCATTCTCGAATATATTCTTGTTTTTAATTTTAATATCTGTAATTGTTGGAGTGTTTATTTCGCGACAATTAACTCGTCCGCTTGCTTTGGTGCAAGAAAAAATTAGACAAATGGATATTAATAAAAAAGCAGAAAAAATTGTTTATACTAAAAATGACGAATTAGGTGGATTAATACGTGAATACAATAAAAAAGTTGATGAATTAACAGAATCAGCCAACAAACTTGCTCAGTCTGAAAGAGAAATGGCATGGCGTGAAATGGCAAAACAAATCGCTCACGAAATTAAAAACCCGCTTACACCAATGAAGCTAAGCGTACAATACTTAGAGCGTGCTTATGATTTAAAAGATGAAAATTGGGAACAAACATATAAAAAAGTGTCTAAAACTCTTATCGAACAAATAGATATTTTATCTGCAATTGCATCAGAGTTTTCAAATTTTGCAAAAATGCCTGCTTCTAAAAAAGAAGTTATTGATATTGTTGAAGTTATTAAAAACTCAATTCAACTATTTGAAAACACTGAAGATATAGATTTTGAATTTAAAGAAAATCTAAAATCTAAAGGTTTTGTTTATGCAGATAAAGAGCAGATGCTTAGAGTTTTTACCAATTTAATTAAAAATGGTATTCAAGCAATTCCAAAAGAAAGAATGGGTTTGATAAAAATAGAAATTTCAAGCTCAGATAAAAATTACATTATTAAAGTTATTGACAACGGAACAGGAATTTCGGAACAAATGATTCCTAAAATTTTCCAACCTAATTTCACAACAAAATCTGGAGGAATGGGATTAGGGCTAAGCATGGTAAAAAGTTTGCTAACAAGCAATAATGCAACCATTTATTTCGAAACAGAAGAAAATATTGGAACAATATTCATCATAGAAATTCCAATGTATAACGAAAACAACTTTTAAAATGCGTATATTTTTTAAAATAAATTGTATTTTCTCGCTTTAAAGTCTAATTTTGTAAGCAATAAAATAATAATAGTTATGCTAATTTCGATGACAGGCTTTGGTAGAGCTTCTACCGAATATGATGGTAAAAAAATTATCATAGACATTAAAACTCTTAACTCTAAAAACATTGATATAACTACACGTATTCCAAATGCTTATAGAGAAAAAGAAATTGAAGTAAGAAAATTATTGTCTAACGAACTTCAAAGAGGTAAAATAGAATTTTCTATATTTGTTGAAGCAAACGGAGGAGAGACTAATGCAAAGCTTAACGACAAAATAATTTTAGATTATTACAATCAATTAAAAAATTTGTGCCAGTCTAACAATATTCCTTTTTCAAATGATGTGTTATCGTCTATTATTAGAATGCCTGATGTAGTTGCAACAACTATAGAAGAATTAAACGAAGAAGAATGGGAGCATATTTTAAAATTTATAAACCAAGCTATTGAAGATTGTAAAAATTTTAGAAAACATGAAGGCTCTATTTTGACACAAGATATAATTACTAATTTGAACTCTATTACTAATCTTTTAAATCAAGTTCCGCAATACGAAGAAGAAAGAATAGATATTATAAAAGACAGGCTAAGCATAAGTTTGAACGAAATTGTTGACACTGCAAATATTGATGCTAACAGATATGAGCAAGAGATAATTTTTTATTTAGAAAAACTCGATATTAACGAAGAAAAAGTAAGATTAAAAAAGCACTGCGATTATTTTTTAGAAACTTTAAATACTGAAATATATTCTGGTAAAAAATTAGGGTTTATAGCTCAAGAAATGGGAAGGGAAATAAATACTTTAGGTTCAAAAGCCAACCATGTTGAGATTCAAAAGTTAGTAATTATGATGAAAGATGAGTTAGAAAAAATTAAAGAACAAGTTTTAAATATTTTATAAATATGAAACCAAAAGTTTTAATATTTTCGGCACCTAGTGGTTCAGGAAAGACAACAATAGTAAATCATTTGCTTTCTAATCCAAAATTTAATCTTAGTTTTTCTATTTCTGCCTGCACTCGCAAACCCAGAGGCGTTGAAGAACATGGCAAACATTATTATTTTTTATCAGCAGAAGAATTTAAGCAAAAAATAGCAAATGATGAGTTTTTAGAATGGGAAGAAGTTTATGCAAATACTTTTTACGGCAGTTTAAAATCAGAAGTTGACAGGCTTACAAAACTAGGAAAAGTTGTTGTCTTTGATGTTGATGTAAAAGGTGGAATAAATATTAAAAATTTTTATGGAGAAAATGCCTTGTCGGTTTTTATTATGCCACCAAGCATTGAGGAATTAGAACAAAGACTGATAAAACGTTCTACCGACCAACCCGAAGTTATTAAAACAAGAATTGAAAAAGCAAAATACGAAATGAGCTTTGCAAAAGAATTTGATATAATCCTAACTAACAACGAATTACAAACAGCTCTTATAGAAGCAGAAAAAATTGTTGAGAAATTTTTGCAGGGTAAAAGTTTGTAAAGTTGAATTAGTTACCATTCGCTCGATTTTCCCCACACAATCCTATTTCAGATTTTCCTGCACAACCCGCTCGCTCGGTTCAACTTTACGAACTTTATGAACTTTAAAAACTTTACAAACTTTTAACTGTTTCTATTCATACACCAACTTCTCAACTTTTACCAATTCTCCATCTACAAATAGATTGCAGATATAAACTCCTGGTTTCCAGCCTTTTGTTGGTATTGTGGTGGTTTCGTTAGTAATTGGAATTATAGATTGTAGATGACCATTTAGCCCGGCTATTTTAATTTCGGCATTTTGGTAATTTGGCAGTGTTAGTTTTACATAAAAATCGTTGTTACTGGGGTTGGGGAAGATTTGGAGTTTGTAGTCAATATTAAACAAATCTGCTTTAGTTGTGTTTTCGGTTGTAAATGACCATGTGTCTGACCATTCAGATTCGTCTATTGCACTTGTGACTTTTACTTTCCAATAATAAGTTGTGTTTGGAAGTAAATTGTTTAAATACATAATATTTCCATAAAAAATTTGCAAGTATTCTTCGTATTCGTTGAAATCAGGTGTAGTGCTAATCCATATGGTGTAGCTGTTGATATGTTGAATGTTTTGCCAGTACAACTTTGTATTATTTATTGCAACTTGTGTTGCTTGGTTGCTTGGCTCTATAAGTTGTGGTTTTACTAAAGTTTCAAATGAAAATACAGAACTCCAAATTGAGGTATCATTTTCATTTATGTATCTTGTTCTCCAATAATATTTTGTATTGAATTTCAACAAGTCGGTTTGAACCATGTTTGCATAATTACTGTGTTCTAAAGTTTCTGTTTGTTCTGGCAAAAACTCAGGGTTTTGTGATAGTTGATATTGGTATTTTGTAATGCCAGATAGAAATTCCGCTTTTAAGTTTATTTTTAAGTTTTGATTTGCAGATAAATCTTCTGGGCTAATCAGTGCTGGGGCGGTAACTGTAGTGAAACTTCTTACAGGTGTATAATTAGAAGTATCCAAAGAGTGATATGCTCTTACTCGCCAGTAATAAGTTGTGCCAAATAATAAGTTTTGTAAATTTACTGCTGAATTTGGTGTTTCATACTGCATATACAAATTAGAAGAAAAATCTGGGACAGTATCAAGTTCAAAAATATAGCCAATTATATTACCAATTGACAAAACACTAATACTTGCATTAGTACTAATATTTGTTGCTTGGTTTAGAGGTAAAATTTGGTGAACACCGCACATACTAAACGTAAACACAGATGACCAATCTGATGTGTCAATAGAGTTTATAGCTCTTGCACGCCAGTAATGTTGTTTTTCAAAGTAAAAGTCTCCAACTGAAACTATATCAGAATTATCAGTTTCTGCAATTTCAAATTCTCTTGGATTTGTAAAAGCTAAAGTTGTATCTAGTTCAAAAACATAACGCAAAGGTTGATCATATCTTTCTATTTTTAAGTTGCTAATTGAATTTGTAAAATTAAAATTATTTGGAGAAACTAGTGTTGGCGAACAAGGGATATTTATGTAATTCCATTGATGATAAGACCAACTGGGAGCAGTGTCAAGCTCTGTAATACATTTTGCTCTGACATAATTATTTGAACAAAAATAAAAAGGAGCATTAATTACTATATAATTTTCCTCATAAGTGGTATCTCTAAGCAATAATGGAGAATCAAAAGTCGCAATAGTATCAATTTCCCACCATCGTTCTATACTACACATTATTGTATTTTCAGTTGCTATTAAGTTGCCAATAGGATTAATTGTTACAACAACATATCCTCGTGGTACTGTAATTCGCGATATCGTATTGCTCCAGTCAGATGTGTCAGTATTATTAATAGCTCGTGCTTTTAAAAAGTATTCTGTTTCAAACTTCAATAATGGTAAAATATAAGGTAGAGTTTCAGAATAATCAACATATACATCTACTAAAAAAGAAGCATCTGTTGAAATTTGTATTTCATATTTATTTGCCCCATTAACTGCACCAAAAGAAAGAGATGGATTACATGGATTTGATGAAAACGTATTAATTAAATTCGGTGCATCTAGTTGAGCATTTGCAATATTATTAAATAATATAATAATAAATAAAATATATAAATTTTTCTTTAACATCATTTTTTTATCAGTATTTTTTTTGATTGAACTATTTCATTATTGAAAATCAAATTTACAATTGCAAAATCATAATTCCAGTTTGAACTTGAAATATTTATTTTATTTTCGCCTTTATTTAAATCTATAGAGTTTATTGCTTGCCCTGTTGGTAATATGATTTGTATAGAAGCACTGTCATAGTTTTCGGGGACAAAACATTCAATATTTATTTTTTCACTTGCTGGATTAGGAAAAATATTTAAGGTATTTTGTTTTAATTCTTCCGATACATTTGTGATTAGTAGGATTTTAATTTCTTTTTCTATAGTTTTTATACATTGTCCATCTGTAACAGTAAGTTGCACATTATATGTTCCGGGATAATTAAAAGTATGAGTAGGACATCTTTCATTGCTAGTTGAAACACCATCACCAAAATCCCATTGCCAAGAATCTGCATAAGCATTATTGTTGTAGAAGTTTACTATTGCTTGTCCATTAACTAAATAAAACTCATTTTCAGACACTCCTGTTTGTTGCCAAGCATGTAAAACAGGTCGCAAGTACTTACAATCGTTTGCTGGTGGCATATACCATTTTGCCATACCTTTGCTATGTATTGAGTCTCCATTTAAAACATTTACATATGTATAATTTCCAACTACTATTAGTGTGTCCTGAAAAACTTTTAATCCATACACAGTTCCTGATGTCCCTCCACCAACCGAGTGTATTTTTTCGCCATCCCATCGTCCAATAAAATTAATCCATGTTGTATCTATTACTGTAACATTCATAAATCCGCCAAAATATAAATCACCTCTATACATTTCCATAACTCCATGCCAAACATCTCCCATAACACCCATTTCTAATGGATACCATTTGAAACCATCATATTTTGCAATGCAGTGAGATTCAATAGTATCTCCTACATAAAAAAATGAACCTCCTGTGTATAAAAAATTATTTACACTATCCACAAGCATTGCATTTACCCAGCCTTGTGGTGTGCCAGGGTATTGTAGCCAAGTATCATACCCAACCCTTTTCCATAATCCATAATTTGTTCCAACAAGCAATTCGTCATTGTACTCAATAATGCTGGCAGCATAATTTGCTTCTATATTTTCCAAATATTCCCAAGTATTCCCATCAGTTACTAATACTTTGGCTCCAAATTCACAGCTTCCTAGTGCAAATAAACTATCATTTATTACTTTTAAGCTAAAAATAAATCCACCTATTGGCGGATTAGGTGGTAGCCATTGGTTTCCATCCCAAACTGAGAAATTGGCAGTACTTGTGTTGCCATTTGGATTCCAACCAGCATTTCTACTGCCTGCATATAGTTTGTTTTTATATGTTGTTAAACAAGAAGGATATCCTGAATTAGAGTAAGTTTGTTGGAAGCCTGACCATTGATAATTGTTAAATTTTGCTACACCTTTAATTGGTTTGTTGCCAATATTTTGAAATGCGCCTCCTATTATAAAAGAATCTTCATCAATGTGAATGCTCTCAATTACTAAACTACCATTCCAAATTGTATCACCAAAATAAGTGTGCCATGATTGAGAATATGATATTTTTATGAAAGATAAAAAGAATATTATAAGTGTTAAATGTTTTGATTTTACCATAAAATTTTTAATTTAATTGTCTTGTTTCAAAATTAATTAATTTATTGAACTTATTTATAAATAATAAACTTTTTGCTTATTGTTCCATGTTCTTTTGTTATTAAAGTGTAAGTATAAATACCTGGGTGTAAATTTTTTGTGTCAATATTTAATTGATTGTCGCCTTGGTATAGATTATATATAGCTATAACTTTACCCATAGCATCATAAATTTCCATAATTCCATCAGTATCTTCAGGTAAATAATATGGGATTATGGTGTAATCGCTTGCAGGATTAGGATAAATATCAATTTTACTATTTTCGCAAACTGTGTTTACAAAACTTTCACCACACTCACAATCCTCTACTACACAACCACAACTATCAGTTTTTACAAGCCACATAACTTGTGGGTCGAAAGCAACTCCTGCCATTATAAAACCATTGTCGGGGGTTTGTTTGATGGAAAACAAAGACCTTTGACCTATTGATTCTCCTGGTTCGTAATAATGTTTTGATATGCTATCTCCACTTGGCGAGAGGCGAAAGAGACCAACAATGTTATCATCTTTAACTGTTGTAAATATTTCACCATTGTTTGCAACGGCAATTGTACCTATGCTGGTGTATTCTGCTCTAATACCATACAATTTATTCCAAACCTCTTCAAACTCTGAATTTAACTTAATAATACCGTATTTACGATTATAAAAACTGGCAGATATTGGATCGGTTACATAAGCACTCAATGCAAATACATACTCATTATTTTCAGTTCTTATTATTGTATTGATACTGCCATCAGGATACAAAGGATTCCCGTAATGTTTTGTCCATTGCTTATTTCCTTCACTGTCAGTTTTAATTAAATAACCATCACCATTTCCTATACCATTGGTTAAGCCACCAATTAAATATCCACCGTCATCAGTGGCAATAATGCAAAGACCTATATCCCTATCACTTGTTCCGTATTTTTTATACCACTCCATATTACCATTACTATCTGTTTTTACTAATAACACATCTCCATCTGGGTCGCTTTCATCAGTGCTGCCAACTAATGCATAACCCCCATCAGCTGTTTGGATATGATTATAAAAAGCTGTAAAATCAGGATTGTCAAAATAGAGTTTTGTCCATAATGTATCAAAGTTTTGATCAAATTTGGTTAACATACAAGCTCTGTGTTCATTAAAAGTGTTCGTACGATGACCAGACAAAGAATAACCTCCATCATTATTGATTATAAAAGAATTATTACCTCCATGATAGTAGTCAAATAAATCGTCTCCATATGATTTTTCCCATAATTTATTACCCAAATTATCAAATCCGACAATTAGTATCTCAACTTTCCACACACTATTGTAGTCGCCACCTACAACAATATAACCATCTTCAGTAATTAAAACATTTCTCATTACAGGGGTGTTCCTTGTAAATGTTTTGTTAAAAATAACTGTTTGAGCATTGACTGTAGTACTAATAGTTATTATTAACATTAATATATAATGTAGAATTTTCATTTTAAACAGTTACTTATTATTTCATTACACTAATTTTCTTTGAAAATTCTCCAAGTTTTATAATATAATTACCCTCACTTAAGTTTGAAACATCTATTTGTTCAATACCAAAACCACTTCGTATTGGTTGAGTTAAAATTAATTTACCTTCAATATTAAATACTTCAATTTTAGTTACAGGTTTATCTTTTAATATTAAATATTCAATCCATATTTCTTTGCTTGCAGGATTAGGATAAATTTCAACTAAATCGTTAATATCGAAATCTTCATGGTCAATTTTTTTAGGACTGTCAACTTTTAAAAACCTTTCTTCCATTGGATAAATAAACTCTGGATCAAACTCATCTAAGCCTGCAATTGTAAGCATTGTTTGTGCTTGAGCACAACACCTGTGATTTTTGTCATATGCTAAACGATTTACCAAATCTAACCTGCTCTCTACTACACTACGATAATCCTCTTTAGTTTTGCAAGTATCAGTAATGATGATTAACTCTTGCAAGTTGGCAAAGTCGTTAAGCTCATTTTGTAACAATAAATTTTCTGAACTTGCCAAGTAAACAAGTTCGTTAATTTGAGTTTGAGCATCGTTATATTGTTTATCGTCAATCAAAATTGGAATTAAAATACATTTAGCCTGATAATTATTTTCCGCACTAAGATATGAGATTAATGAGTCTTTTGCATATACTGAGCTATCGCTTTGTAGTCCATAACGTACATAATCATTAACTAATAAATCTTTCTGGAAAATAAGCTCATCAATTTCTTTTTGTTTGATAATTACAGGATTTGTACCTGTTTGATGAGAATAAATAGTGTTTTTATGCGGTGTGGGTAAATTCATGTTTTCTAATTCAGCCAAAGCATTTTCGGGTAGTGGTGAATTGGCAAGCAAGACATTAGTTTTAGCAACAGTATGTCCATTAACACTTGTTTGCATAAATGTTACAAGAACAGTATCTGAAAGATATGGTGACATGTTTAATAATTCGGCACAAGTTTTATTGAAATTATTAGGTCTAAGATTTTGTACTTTGTGCAAAACAGCAGGAGTATTGCCACCATCTACTAAATTGTTAAAGTTTTGTTTAAGACTAAGTATTTGATCTGCTTTTATTGCAATTACCATATCAGGATTGATTAAATGAATACCTGGTAGCTTTGATTTACATGTATTATTATTGTATTCAGTAAGTAATGGATGGACAGAAATATTGGGTGAAGTAAAGCCACTAATATCTGTATTATCCCCAGGTTGGTTACAATAATAAATATAGCTCAATGGCGATGAAGATGCTTTAAATGCTTTGTCTTCGCTAAGCATAGTTTTTGAGAAAAGGTTTGTAGCTGAAATTGAGTTTTCAGGTTGATCTGAGTTAAAATACCCTTGTTCCTTTTTTATTTTTCCTTTAGCAACATAAATATTTGCACCAAAATTAAATTTTGAATTATTAAACTTATTGCAATGTATAAACAATCCTGTTGAGCCATTTTGGTTGGCATTTGTATAGTAAGCATCAAGAGAAAAATAATTGTTAAAAAATGAGTTTCTGTAAATTTCATTAGCATTAGTTCCGGAATTATTTACAATAAGACCAATAGTCCAGTCATAAAATTTATTGTTTTCGACATGATATGCATTACAATCTTGTAAATACAATCCAGCTTTTTCCATAAACTCGTAAGAGTCAAATGTATTTGAAGTTATGGTAAGAGCGTTAAAGTTTTTAAGGTAAGCACCTATACGGTCATAATTTAGAAACTCGCAATTTCTAATTTTAATTGATTGTGCAGTTGTATTTTCTGCTTGAATTCCGTAATATAAACCATCAAAGATAGATTTGTCTTGTTGTGTAAATGATGCATGTGGATTGCCAAAGAGATGGCGATTTTCGATTACATTAAAACTAGAGTTAGTTGCCCTTATCCCAATTCCTCGGTTATTGCCAGTTAAAATTTCTGGATTAGTGCTGTTAATGAATTTATTACCTTTTAGGGTTATTTTATCAACAGAAAAGAGTCTTATATGATTAGTTGGAGGAGTGATGAAATTATTGTTAGTTTCAAAAATATTCCTATTTATAATTGCTCTTGGTTTTAAATTTGGAAAAATACTCCATTCAAGAGATACTTCATCATAATTAACTAAATCTAACCCAATCGGACAATTAATAAATTTACTGTCTGTAATATTGATTACTCCATTAAGGTTTGAAAAAATTGCGACATTGGCAAGTTCGATAATAGAATTGTTTTTTACAATCAGATGTCCAGGTCCAGGATCAGTTGATGTAGCACCGGTAATTATTCCTCTGTCACCCTCAACGACAATACCATACCATAATCGATCGGGACAGACACTGGTAATTTTTGTATTATCTAAAGTTAATTTACTGCCTTGTTTTACTGTTATTGCAACGTCTTCAGTGTTTTCGAGGTTATGAAACTCATGAGTAAAACAAAATAAATTACAGTTAGTAAATGTCTTATCCTGATTAATAATAAGACTAGGATTGAATGTTGCTCCAATTATAAAACTTTGATCTTGGAAAGTATCTGATTGGTTAATATTTATGTTTGTTAAGTTTGCAACAGTCTGGTTGATGATGACAGCTTCATTATGGACACCATTCGCATCAGAAATAATGGCTTGAAAATACCCAGATGGATAGACAGTTCCAGGTATTGTTATTAAATACTCACCCGAATTATCAAAATTATAATTTCCAAGATGAGAAGCTTGATTAGTTCCTAAGTGCCAGATAGCAACATTGTATGGGGGTACACCAGAATGAATATTCATTAAAATATTGATTTGTGGTCCATTATTGCAATTTGAGGTAAAATAACTATAATTATCAATTACAGGTTTGTGTTCAGCTATTGTAAATGTATAAGAGTATTCACAGTCTCGATACGGATTTGGATCTGAAGGATCTGCTGAATGTACAACGACAGTATAGGTATCCGCTGGAAGCTCATTGTATATTCCTACTATATAAGGCAATTCTCCGCCAAGTGTTACATCAGTCCGAACTATTTCATCGTCGCTGTTAAAAACTACGATATAAAGTTTGTATGGTTTACTACCTTGTTCTCCAGAATAAGACAGTGTTATATCAACATGACCTGTCGCAGTTTCTTCAGGATAACTAATATTTGAAATAGAAAAATTTAGATTGTTTTCTATATCTATAAATGTTGAACCATAATATAAACAGCCGTTTTGATCAGTAACTGTAAGAAAATAATCTCCATGCATTAAAGTGTTGCAATTATTCAACGTATTTGACTGATTATAAGATTGGTAATTATTTGGGCCTTCCCATTTGTAGTAATAATTTCCTGCATTAACAGTTGTATGAAACTCAATCATATCTCCAACACAATATGGTCCATTATTTTCAACTGTCAAACTGGATATTTGTGGCACATGTATTGTAAATTCTTCTGAAACAACATATTCTGATCCACCGATTTCTGTTGTTGCAATCACTATGTAATTGCCTGGGCTTAGATTTTCATAGACTTTAGGAAATTCTGTGTACCATATTCCATTAAAACTCGTTAATGCATCTGACAAATTATTCTGGTTATATAAAGACACGTTACCATTGAATCCATAACATGATTCTGAGATATAAGCTCTTACTGTAGTTGAGCAGGGATCCTCTCCGTCATGTAATACAATAATATCATAAGAGTCAATTTCGTGATCTAAAACTGTAACGGTAAGTTGTCCTTGAATATTACAATTGTTGGATCCAGCAACATAAGTTAACACATGTTCTCCTACTCCTGCGATTGTCGGATCGAAAATTTCTCCATTGATAATACCTGTTCCATACCATGTTCCACCTGAGGGTTCTGCATATAAATGTTGCTGACCACTATCCAGACAAAAAATATAATCGAATATATTATTGAAATTAATCTGATCCTGAGTAGGTTGGATTAAATTTATTATTAACTTATCATAACTGGTGCATCCTGTGTTTTCATCTGTCATATACAATCTCATACAGGCATTAGGATGAGTATAAGAATAATTAAATAAAACCGATGGTGTATTCCACGTTTGAAGTATAGGGGCTAAAATAGCATGCGATTCTCTTAATTGCCATTTATATGAATAATTAGAACCATAAGGCTCAGCTGCAACAAAAACTATATCACCATAACACGTAGCAATATCATCACCTGCTTCAGCCATGAAACCTGTCCATGACAAATTTGCAGACGCAACTCCATCATAGCCTATACAACCATCCATGTCTTGAATTGATACGTATGCTGTTTTTGAATAAATAAGTGGACTCGCAATAACTATGCTTTGTTGATTTGATGAACTTAAATTCCATTGGTAATTGAGCCCAGATGAAGCAAAAAGTGTTATGCTGTCTCTAGTACATGCAACTCCATCATTTTGCTCAAGCTCAGAGTTTTCAATCGTATAAAGTTTTGGGATTAAGTTAGCTGCACCAAGTTTATAAGTGGTTGATGCTGTACAGCCATCAGAAAAAGTAATGGTAACACTATAAGCACCTGTTTCATTTACAGTAATTGATTGTGTGGTCTCTCCAGTTGACCAAGCATATAAAACACCTTCATTTGCAGAGAGTGTGACTGAACTCTCAGGACAGAGTACTTTATTGTCTGGCATAATTACTGCAATTGGTTGCCCGTTTGAACAATCACCACCTAAACATTTTAATGCTGCTTCTGCATCAACTCTTCCAGATCCTAAAGTCCCCTCTACATTGTATGCATGAGAACTATTATAGATGTCTGTATTGGCTGTGTGAATAAGACAATTGTATATTTCTGAATAGCTTGCACTTGGCTTATATGAAATCATATGTCCAATTATACCAGAAATCATCGGTGCAGCCATTGATGTCCCACTAAAACGCATATATTTATCATATTGGTAATCATTGCCATTTTCATTTTTTAGCGCGATGGTGCTTAGAATTTGGTGTCCATAAGCAGAAATATCTACCCAGTTGCCAAAACTTGACGAAGTCGCTTTATCGTTTTCAGAATTAATTGATGCCACTGCGATAATTAGTGAAGGATCATATTCTTCCTCTTCTTCAAAATATCCAGAGCCATAAGCAGCGGGATATTTTGGTGAGCTTGTATTGGAATTACCTGCAGATGCAACAAAAACCACATCTTTATATTCTTCTTCATCTCTAAAACCTTTAAATACCATATAATGAGTTAAACATGGTACACTACTACCCCAACTCATATTAATAACTTTTGCACCATTTCTCACCGCCCAATCGATACCAGAAAAAAGAGTTGTTCCATTAGTAGAACACTTTACGCCCATTATGTAATTATTCCAGCCAATAGAGGCAACGCCAAGGTTATTGTTCGTCTCTGCACCAGCAATTCCAGCCACATGAGCACCATGTGAAAATATATTGGCTGCATTCGTCTCTAAATCTTCTATAGCTGGATTAGGATTATTATCATAACACACTCCATCAATTATACTATTTGCATTACAATGTAATTCATTAGCATTGTTTATTAGATCATTATGATATATAAAAACTCCATATAACTCAACAATACCAACTACAGTTCGCGGTCTTGTTTCGTAATTTGGGTAATAAAACTCACATGCTTGTGCAGAATTAATTAATTCAAAATAATATAATTCATCAAATTCTGGGTCATTTGGATTTTGACAGAAGTCAGTGTAGTTGTACATTATGGGTATTTGTTCCACATATTCGATAAATTCAATTCTTTTCAACCTTGAAATAACACTATCTTTTTCAATATTAATTGACTGATTAAAAGTTATTTCATATAATCTATTCATATAATCTGTATTCATTTGTTTAAAAGGCATATTTACTTTAACAATATCAAAATCATGTAAAAAATCTGTCATATTATCTATTTATATCGTTGAGTCTTTTACAAGCACATAAACGCTGTGTTTCTCATAATCTGAATTTTCATGAATTGTCAATAGATTACTAGTAGTACATCCATGAATATCTGTGTAAATAATATTTGTAAATCCTGAAGAGTAGCATTGAACTTCACCATTTTCATTAATTTGTGCAACTTCTTGATTTGAAGTTGTCCATGAACTTATTGAAGATGGTCTGCCACTACATTCATATTTTAAATAATCTCCAGGATAAGCTTCAAATGGACCACTAATTTTTAAATTTATACTATCGCAATCAATTATTGGGATCGGTATAACCAATGATAATTCGGAAGAATTATTTTTAAAATTGTACTGTAAGGAAGTGATAAATCCCAATGAAGAATAACACTCAACTTCCCAATCCCCATTCTCATCAGCAATCACACTCGCCAAATACTCATTTGCATTTTCAGCCCCAGTACTTCCAAAAACTTCTATTGTACTGTTTGGTAAAGCTGTTCCTGAAAGAATTCCGTTGGTGTATTCGCTAATTTCTGGTGGCTGAATATTATCGTTTGAAGAATCTAAGTATATTGCTTTTTCGCAGTCAAAGATTATATTCCCAGAAATTTTTATTTGTTGCGAATTACTGGGAAAAACAACATAGTTTCTACAATTATTAATAGTGTTTGCCATGCTTACATCAGTTCCGCCAATAGTGCAATTAAAAGATTTTGATAAATAAATTCCGTATGATTTTGTTAGTGGGTTAACGGCAACTTCAATATTATTACCATATACTTCAACATTTTGACAACCATTAATAAATATTCCTGTGTATGATGTTTTTGATGAGATAGTCGAATAATTAGAAATAATATTTTCTGTAATTAAAGAGTTTGAACACTCATGCAATAAAATTCCATTTTGGGCAAAAGATGTCAGCTTTAAACCTTTAATTGTTATGTTAGTACTGTAAACATCGAAAATAGATTTGTGTTTATGCTGAGCATTGATAACAATTTGTGGATTAGCATAGCTATAGCCATTTTGAGTACTTCCATCAATTATAGTAGTATTATTAATTTGTGGTAAATAATAATTCAATATAATTTCGTGAGGTCCAGCTCCAGGAATATTAAACTCAATTTTACTCTCACCAGTATTATTATTTACTTTGTTAATAGCCCATTGTAAAGTTCCATACATTTCAGGGTCACAAAGGCTATCAATATTATCAAATTTGTATGTGAAAGGGTCTGGGTCTGTTGTTTTAGTTACAACATAAACATTTTGGCAATAAACTGTTGCAGTAATCACCATTAATATAATATGTAAAAATATTTTTTTCATGACTTTAAAATTATTTGGTGAATACTAAATGATTACTTTGTTGCTCTGCATTATCAATTACATACATTGTTATGAAATTGTATGCTTCTAATTGCTGTTGCGACAGTTCAATTGTTGCAGAAATTACGTTTTCTTGAAGTTCTTGTAGTTCATTACCTATAGAAAGATAATATGTGCCATCGCTTTCTACAATTTCCGCATTAACAGTAATAATGTCTCCAAGATTTTCGCTTGTGCCAAATAAAATTGTTACATTTTCTACTGATGCTAAATCATTGGTCTTGCATAAGATGGCAAGGTTTTCTCCATTGGTTTGCATGGGAAGATTAGTACTTGTATCTATCACCGTAACGGGAGATACGAGAATGTCCATAATTTGCACATTAGATGATTGTGCAGCAATAAATCCACTAATTGTTAGGGATATTGCAAATAAAATTAGTTTTGCTTTCAAGACTCCTTTATTTTAAATTTCTACTTAATTATCGTTTCAAATATAGATGCAAAACCATATTAATGCAATTAAATTTAATAAAACTTATTAACAACTTATCAACTGTTTGTTAACAGATTTTAACAAATTGTGTAAACCTAGCAAGCAGAGTGAGCCATGCGAACTCTGCGAAGCAAGTATAGACACCCCTTGCATTAAAGAAATTTTATCAGTGTGAAGTTTTTAAAAAATCACTACTAAAAACTAAAAACTCAACACTAAAAACTCTTTATCTTCGGTAGCTCCCAAGCTCGGTCCAACTTTATGAACTTTACGAACTTTATAAACTTTTAACTGACTTATTTTATAATCTGTATTTTGTGCTCGTAATTTTTTCCTTCAGAAATAGTTTTTACAATATACAAACCACTATTTAAAGCAGAAATATTAATACTATTATTATTAAATTCTTTTAAAACTAATTTTCCTGTAACATCAAATATTGCAATCTCATCAACATCTTGACTTACAAAAAGAATGTCTGAAGCTGGATTTGGATAAATATTTAAACTTTCAATTGTTGTATTTTTAATGTCTGTAGGAAAATCCATTGTATTTGTAAAAAACTTATAAATTTCAGTCGCATAGTCAATATCATTTGTTGGTTTAGAATACCAAGTGTGTGTGCCATTATTTACTTTTATTAAAGCAGTATTAATATTATCTACTTCATTTTTGTACAAAAATCTTTCAAAAGTTACGCCATCTTCTTTTTCATCAGGGAAAAAAGTGTGAGTTGCTTCGTTTCCACATTGGTTATGTGTTTTCCAATAGTCAACAGTTTGTTCTGCTCCCAGACCAGTAGAGTAATTTGTTCCACCTATAGGGAATCCTGCATCTTCATAAGCAATAGTTTCATCATTTGTTCCATGAAAATGTATTGTATTAACTTTAGCCACTGGAATTTGATCTTTTACTGCTATGCCTATTGTTCCACTTATAGAAGCAATTGCATTAATTCTATCTCCATGTTCAATAGCCATTCTATTGCTCATAAATCCGCCCATAGAAAATCCCATAAAAAACACAGAGTCTGTATTTATATTCAAATGATTTTCTAAAGAGTCTAAAATTGCCATTAAAAAACCAGAATCATCAACATCTTCGTTTAAAATAACAGTACCTAAATATGGTATTCCTTCGGCACCAGCACCAGAATTCCAAGCAGTGCCAACAGACCCCATCATAGGAATTTGTGCATCAAGAGCTTGAGGCGTAATAATAATCCAATTTGCCATTTCGCCCCATTCATTTAGATGTTGATTATTAAAAAAAATCTGCATATTGTCTCCAAGTCCATGCAAGCAGAACATCACAGGCATAGGGTTTTCTGAATTGTAAGCAGTGGGAATATACTCAATATACTGTCTTGTTTGAGAATCCCAAACTAATTCGCGTGTGGTTTGAGTTTGTCCAAAAACAAAAGTTGAAACCAAACACAAAAATAAAAAACTGTAAATTTTTTTCATAATTTAATGCTTTAAAGTTTATAGTTTTTAAAGTTATATATTTTTTTCAAATAAATATTATATTTTTATGGAAAATTTAAAAACTTTCATCTTAAGGTTAAATAAAAAATAAAAATTATGAAATCTTTTATTCAAAAAACTGCTTTTTTTCTATCTATTTCTTTAATTGCTGGGATTTTCACGATAGCACAGACTAACATAAATAAAAAAGACAAATACGAATCTTTATGGAAAGAAGTAGAAGAATTTCAAAAAAATTCTTTACCAAAATCTGCTTTAAAAAAAGTAGAAGAAATTTACACTTTAGCATTAAGCGAGAATGAAGATGTGCAAATTATTAAGTCGCTTATTTATATAACACAATATACTGCGATTTTAGAATCAGAAAGTAATGATTATGAAAAAGCTATTTCAAAGCTTGAATTAGAAACTGCTAAATCTTCGGGTGTAGTAAAACCCATGTTGCATTTATTATTAGCAAAAATGTATTCAAAATATTATACCAATAATTCTGCTTTAATAAATCAACGTTCTATTACCTATAATTTCGATTTAAACGATATGAAAACTTGGGATAAAACAAGATTTCAAGATAAGATTATAAAAAACTATTTGTTAGCTATAGATAAATCTTTAAACGATATACCAATTAAAGACTATAAAGAAATAATAATTAATGCAGAAAACTCAATGCCAAAATTCGAAACATTGCTTGACTTTGTTGCTCATTCTGCAATAAAAGGATTAACTAGTTCAGGTCAGTATAGAAGACATTATTACTATGATAATTCTGCTCAAAATGAAGACAAATTTACAAACAATTCATTTTTTAATGATGCTGAAGATTTTACAAAAGTTAAGTTTGATTACGATTCTTTATCTTTTAATTATTCGGTATTAAAAATTTATCAAGATTGGTTAGAAGTAAAATTAAATAAAAACGATAACCTGGCATCACTTTTAATGGTTGATATTGACAGATTAGATTTTGTATTAAGAAATTTTAATTCAATAGAAAAAGAAAAATTATGGCTTACAACAGTAGAAAAATTACATAAAAAATATGCTAAAAATCCTGAATCTACACTTACAGCTTATAAAATAGCCAATTATTATTCTAATTTGGCTTCGCAATATGACTTTAAAAATCCTACAACTGCCAAATATAAAGATTATAACAAAACAGCAATAGCCTTACTTGATGAAGCTCTTAAATTATATCCAGACGCATTGTATAGTGCTGAATGTGAGAACTTAAAAAACAATATGGAAAAATTTAACTTGTCGTTTACTTCTGAAAAAATTGTAAGTAGTGAGGATAATTTTCCATTAAGAATTTCTTATAAAAATACAGATAAAATTTATTTAACAATCTTGTCGCTTGATTACAACACATATCTTACTTTAGAAAGAAAATATTACAATAAAGAATTATATGAAAAATTAATGAAATCTTCTAAAACAGTTGTATTTTCCAAAGAAATAGACTTGCCAAAAACTGACGATTACAATTCTCACCATACTGATTATTTAGTTGATGGTTTGTCAAAAGGTTTTTACTATATAATTCTTCATGCTGAACAAGACTTGAATTTTGAAAAAAACTATATTTCTACTAATTCTATTTTTGTATCTGACTTAGCACTAACGGAATTAGATGATTATTCAACTTCTAAAATTTATGTTTTAAATCGAAAAACAGGCTCGCCAGTAAAAGGTGCAAAAGTTGAAATGTACAAAAATGAATATTCGCACATTAAGCGAGATTATGTTGACAAATTGGTTAGTACAAAATTTTCTGATGAAAATGGAGAAATAACTTTAAATATCTCGGAAAAAAACTCTTACTCAACTTTGCGTTTTGATGTAAGTAAAGATAATGATTTTTTATCTGAAAATTTTTATGTCTATTCACGAGGAAAATATGAAAAGGAAAGTCAAATAGAAGTTAAATTTTTTATTGACAGAGGAATTTATCGACCTGGACAAACTGTTTTTTACAAAGGAATTTGTATTGAGAAAAAAGGCGAAGAAGCTAAAATTTTACCAAATTATTCAACAAGTTTATTTGTACGCGATGTAAATCGCCAAAATATCTATCAAACTACTGTAAAAACAAATGAATATGGAAGTTTTAATGGCTCGTTTACAATTCCTTTAGATGTTCTTGCTGGGAATTTTTCAATTCAAACTAGCGATGGAAGCATTAGCTTTAGAGTAGAAGAGTATAAACGACCAAATTTTGAAGTAAAAATGCTTCCTATTGAAGGCGAATATAGAGTAAACGATAGTATTAAAGCTCAAGGCAAAGCCACAACTTATGCAGGAACTGCCTTAACAGATGCTAAAGTTACATATTCTGTTGTGCGTAATCCAATTTGGAGAAGATATTCGCCATATTCTTTTTCTTCAAAGGAAATTGCTTTTGGAGAAACAAAACTTGATGATAATGGAAAATTTGAAATTAATTTTAAGGCTATACCCGAAGATGAAAGCTCAATAAATGAGTATGTTTATTATAATTATACAATCAAGGTTTCTGTTACTGACATAAACGGAGAAACTCAGCAAACTTCGGGCTATGTATATGTTTCAAACAAAGCTTTATCTATTTCTCATAATCTTTCTGGAATTATTGAAAAAGCAAATTTAGACAGTATAAGTATCAAGACTACCAATATTCAAGGGGTTTCTGTGCCAGCAAAAGTTGATATAGAAATTTTTAAACTAAAAGACCCAAAATTATTGTTAGCAAAACGCATGTTAGATGAAGTTGACAATAAATTATATTCAAAACAAGAGTGGTATTCAAAAAATCCGGGATATGAATATGAAGCAGAAACTGAATTTGAAAATTGGAAAACTGAAAAGTCTGTATTCAAATCAAACGTCAATACTGAAAACACTAATAAAATACAACTAAAAGGATCTGACAAATGGGAAGCAGGGGTTTATCGTATTGTTTTAAAATCAAAAGATAAATGGAATAATGAAATAAGCGATGTGCAAAATATTGTTGTTTATTCTAGTAGCTCTAAACAAATGCCATATACTGCAACAGATTTCTTTCAAGTTGATAAAAATACCGCTTTAGTTGGCGAAACCGTAAATATTTATTTGGGTTCTTCATATAAAAATGTAGAAGTATTTTACACACTAACTAAAAAAGGAGAAAATCAACAAGTACAAAGATTAAAAATTAATTCAGAAGTTAAAAAAATAGAAATTCCTATTGACGAGTCTTATTTAGGAGGATTGGGAATAAATCTTATGTTTATAAAAAACAATAGACTTTATAGCTTTTCTGAAAATATTAGTGTGCCTTGGGAAAATAAAAAATTGTCGATTAAATTCACAAGTTTTAGAGATAAAACTTTACCCGGCTCAAATGAGGAATGGACTTTAAAAATTACTGACAAAAGCGACAAGCCTGCCGAAGCAGAATTTTTAGCCTCAATGTACGACGCTTCTTTAGATGCTTTTAGATCTAATTCTTGGTATTGGTCAATTTTTCCAAGTTATCATTATTACTCAAATTGGTCTAATAACTGCTTTAGTTCTTCAAATTCTTCAAACAACGATTATAATTATTTCAAACAATATAAATATACATATTGGTATGAGCCAGAACTTAATTTATTTAATGTAAATCGCTATTCTTATTATTCTGGTGGAGGAAGAAGAGATGCAAAATATAGTTCACCAGCAATTATGGCAGATGCAAACCAAGTAATGGAAGAATCTGCATTAGGAGATGTTGAAGTTGTACAAGATGTGGTAATTAAATCACTTCCACAAGATAGCGAAGCTCCAATTGCAGACCAAGCAGAAAAAAAGGTTCAAATACGAAGTAATTTTAACGAAACTGCATTTTTCTATCCAAATTTAGTTACTGATGCAGATGGAAATATAAACCTTAAATTTACTGTTCCCGAAAGTCTTACAAGATGGAATTTTCTTGGTTTTGCACATACAAAAGACTTAAAACTTGGAAGCATTACAGAAAAAATGGTTTGCCAAAAAGAATTAATGATAATGCCAAACTATCCTCGCTTTTTTAGAGAAGGCGACAAAATTGAATTAAACGCAAAAATTAATAATGTCTCAGAAAAAGATATAAATGGAAAAGCTAAAATAGAAATTTACGACCCTGTAAGTTTAAAAGTTTTAAATTCAGAATTTTTGAAAAACAATAATAATGAACTTGATTTTTCTGTAAAGGCTGGTGGAAATACCACTGTTTTGTGGAATCTTGCTATAAGCGACAAGTACAGCATGATTGGCGTTCGCATTATTGCCGAAGGACTTGAACATTCTGACGGTGAAGAAAGAATTTTTCCTGTTCTTAGCAACAGAATGCTTGTTACAGAAACCAAGCCTTTACCAGTACGCAAAGCTGGCATTACAAGGTTTAGCTTTGCAAGCATGAAAAATAATAATTCACAAACTTTAAAACATCATTCATATACTCTTGAATTTACTTCAAATCCTGCTTGGTATGCAGTTCAGGCTTTACCATATTTAATGGAATATCCTCGCGAATGTTCAGAGCAAGTTTTTTCAAGATTTTATGCAAATTCTTTAGCTTCTCACATAGCTAATAGCAATCCAAAAATTAAAAGAGTTTTTGACACATGGAGAAATACTAAAGATTGCAATATGCTTTATTCCAATTTAGAAAAAAATCAAGAATTAAAAGCCTTGTTACTTGAAGAAACTCCTTGGGTTTTACAAGCACAAGACGAAAGCACTCGAAAAAAACAAGTTGCTCTGCTTTTCGATTTAAACAAAATGAGTTATGAAAAAGATGCCGCTCTAAAAAAACTACTTAAACAACAAAAATATAATGGAGGCTGGTCTTGGTTTGATGGAATGCCCGAAAGTTGGTACATTACTCAACATATTGTTGCTGGATTAGGTCATTTAGATAAACTAGGAGTTAACGATGTGAAAAATGATAACAAAACTTGGGGAATGACCAAAAAAGCCATAGATTTTATAGACGGCGAACTTGCCAGCTCATACAAAGAATTGAAAAAATATTGCGACAAAGAATGTATGAAAAATGACCATTTAGGTTATATGGACATTCATTATTTATATGCAAGATCATATTTTATTAAAGATATTCCTATTCCACAAGCAACAAAAGAAGCTTTTAATTATTATATTGAACAATCAGAAAAATATTGGACTAACAAAAACTTTTATATGCAAGGAATGATTGCTCTTGCACTAAATCGTTATGAAAAAACAGCTACTCCTAAAAAAATTATTGCTTCTCTTAAAGAACATGCTCAACACGACGAAGAAATGGGAATGTATTGGAAATACGGTAGAGCTTATTACTGGTATCAAGCACCAATAGAAACTCAAGCACTTTTAATCGAAGTTTTTGATGAAGTTGCCAACGATTTAGAGTCTGTTGACGAAATGAAAGTTTGGTTGTTAAAACAAAAACAAACTCAAGATTGGAAAACATCAAAAGCTACTGTTGAAGCAATTTATGCACTATTACTACGCGGAACAGATATTTTAGCTGATGATGAAATTGCAAAAATTACTATTGGCTCTATGAATATTGATGCTGCTAATGACCCAGAAATTAAAACCGATGCTGGAACCGGTTATTTCAAAAAAGCATGGGACGGTTCGCAAATTCAAAAAGATTGGGCTGATATTAGCGTTGAAAAAAGCAATAATACTGTTTCGTGGGGAGCGGTTTATTGGCAATATTTTGAACAACTTGATAATATTAAAAGTTTTGATGAAACAGCATTGAAAATCAATAAAAAACTTTTTGTTGAACGCAGACTTGCTGGCAAATCTGTTATAGTTCCAATTGAAAAAGACAATAAACTAAATCTCGGCGACAAAATAAAAGTACGAATAGAAATTCGCGTTGATAGAGATATGGAATACGTTCATTTAAAAGATATGCGAGCTTCCTGTTTTGAGCCAGTTGATTATATTTCGGGCTATCGCTACAAAGCTGGCTTGGGTTATTATCAAGAAATTAAAGATGCTACTATGAACTTTTTTATAGACTACCTAAGAAAAGGAACTTATGTGTTTGAATACGATTTAATTGTTGCTCAAAAAGGCGACTTCTCAAATGGAATTACCAGCATACAATCCATGTACGCTCCCGAATTTTCAAGCCACTCCGAAGGTGTGAGGGTGGTGGTGAAATAATTTCCTGCTCGCGCGGATTTGCAAAATATATTGTATAAAAACACATAAACCTATAATAATTTTAAAACTTTAACAATTTTTTAACAAAATAATTTTGAATTAATCCAAAAATTATTAAAAGTTTTTGTATATTGCAAAAAGTGTAATATTTATAAATTTATAAACCTAAAAATTATTTATTATGAAAAAATTTTTTATCCTTAGCTTATTAGCAATGATAATTGCTATTGGCAAGAGCGTACATGCTCAGAGTTTTCATACTCAATACGAAAATGTTTCTCCATTTCAATCAGCATTGAGTATGGTTGTCGTTTCAGACCCGAATACATATACTAACTATATGATTGGGACAGATTATGACAACAGAGTGTTTATTTCACCATTATCAACAGATTTGCCAAGCCCAATGCCAACAAATTTGGAGTATTTTGATTTACCAGTAGCCGTTATGTCTAATATAGGGCAAGTGTATTTCCAAAAAGGATTAATTCATCCTAACTCTGGCGATATTTTTTTATATGGCTTTGCGCACAAAAACAATGCAATAACGGCTTGTTTTGCAATTATTGAAATATCAAATGGGCAAGCGACAAAATGCCATTTTAGACATTTACAAGGTAGTAACAGACCAATAGAATCTGCTTGCTGGGCAAATCATCCATCACCAATTTCAACAAATTCTGCTTATGGTATTATTTATGAGGGTAAGCTTTATAGAATATTTGTTGTAAATCCATCATCTAGCACTTTTATAATTAACACTGGTGGATTTAAAAATATAGATGGTTATTATATTAAATCTGTTGACTATGATGGTTCAAATAACAAATTTGTTGTAAGTGCAAGTCAATTACCAATTCCTGGTGATACTACTCCTATACGTAATCAAATAATCGCACACATTGATAACAACAATTCTTTTGCATACAACTCATTTACAATTCACCGATTAAATATTGATAATAATTTTTGTATGGCAGATAGAACAAGTAAGGTGTTTTTAGAGGGCAATGATTTTTATTATACAAATTATGCCTTTTTGATACATGATGTTTATTCTGCAAATGATTTAAGCGATGGCTTTTGGCTAACTAAAATAAACTATCTTACTGGCAATATTGATCAAAGTAGAGTTTATATAGCAAAAGACGATTACTTATATAAAATATTAGTTACTGATGCTGTCGATAATTTTGACAAAATATTTGTTTTAGGCACTTTTGTTTCTAATAAGTTGCCAATAAACGAAGTTAAAAGATGTGTTCTACAAATTGATATATCTAATTATAATAACTCTATTTTAAAGTCAATGGATGACTATGATATTGTAAACATAAACCCACTTTATCCCACACATCCTCCTTATTATACAAAATTACACCCTATGGGCTATATGAATGCATTGATTTTTAACAATCTATATTATGATGTCATTGGTTTTGGATCTCTTTATAATTTATATAGCTATTTAGTAGAAATTATGGACTTAAATAATAGTATAGATGGTTGTGAGCATGAGGTAGATTTAATTACTTATATACCAGACATACTTGTGGAAAATTTTACACCTTCACCAACTCATCATACATTTGCTTTACAACAATATGCACCGGCTACAATTACAGGGCAATATGCTTTAACTTGGGAAACTCTTTGCTCACATCCTTCAAAATCAACAGTATATTTTGCTAATAATAGAAAAGAGCATATTCAAAGAATTATTGATGAGAACATGAAAAAATATCCACAAAAGAAATCC